>NZ_JBIUYA010000014.1:0-173648 GCF_044744285.1 Pseudomonas sp. NPDC087336
GCAGGACGCCAGCCACGCAGCAACACCTGGCCGAGGAGGTCAAAACACCGGTAGAGCGCCTGTTGCAGCAGAGGCGTGAGGCAGGTCTGCCGCACACCGCCGCCGAAGAAAGTGTGACTGACAGTGAGAAGCAATCGTTGCTGACTCACTTGAAAAGCAGCCACAAGGCGAAAGTGGAAGAACCACGCAAGATTACGCTGCAGCGTAAAACCACCAGCACCCTGCGTGTTGCTGGCAGCAAAAGCATCAGCGTTGAAGTACGCAAGAAGAAAGTCTTCGTACAGCGCAGCCCGGAAGAAATCGAAGCCGAGCGCAAGCGTGAACTGGATGAACGTCGCGCAGTAGAAAATGCTGCACGTCAGAAGGCTGAAGAAGAAGCCAAGCGTCGCGCCGAAGAAGAAGCGCGTCGCCAGCCAGCTGCTGCGCCGACCGCCCCAGCCCAACCTGTTGCAGCGCCAGCTGCGGTGGCCGAGCCTGTGCGCGAAAGCGCGCCGGTCGTGGCAGCCGCTCCGGCACCTGCAGCCGATGCCCGCAAGCGCGACGAACAGCGTCGTCCGGACAAACCACGTGCCGACGATAACAATCGTCGCGGTGGCGGCGATGGCGAGCGCAAAAACGCTCCGCATCGTGCTTCGGTCAAGGAAAAGGCGCCTGCTCCACGCGTTGCCCCACGGACTACCGACGAAGAAAGCGATGGCTTCCGTCGTGGTGGTCGCGGCAAGGCCAAGCTGAAGAAGCGCAACGCCCACGGTTTCCAGAGCCCAACCGGCCCTGTCGTGCGCGAAGTGAAGATCGGCGAGACCATCACTGTGGGCGATCTGGCCCAGCAGATGTCGGTCAAGGCTGCTGAAATCATCAAGTTCATGTTCAAACTGGGTACTCCAGCGACCATCAACCAGGTACTGGATCAGGAAACTGCCCAGCTGGTTGCCGAAGAGCTGGGCCACAAAGTGACCCTGGTCAGCGACACCGCCCTGGAAGATTCCCTGGCCGAGTCCCTGAAGTTTGAAGGCGAGGCTGTTTCCCGTGCGCCGGTCGTGACCGTAATGGGCCACGTTGACCACGGTAAGACGTCCCTGCTCGACTACATCCGTCGTGCCAAGGTAGCTGCTGGCGAAGCCGGTGGTATCACCCAGCACATCGGTGCGTACCACGTTGAAACCGACCGTGGCATGGTGACGTTCCTCGACACCCCTGGTCACGCCGCGTTTACCGCGATGCGTGCCCGTGGTGCCAAGGCGACCGACATCGTGATCCTGGTGGTTGCAGCGGACGACGGCGTAATGCCGCAAACCATCGAAGCTGTTCAGCACGCGCAGGCTGCTGGCGTTCCGCTGGTTGTCGCTGTGAACAAGATCGACAAGCCAGGTGCTGACCTCGATCGCATCCGTAGCGAACTGTCGGTACACGGCGTGACGTCGGAAGAGTGGGGTGGTGACACTCCGTTCGTACCGGTTTCGGCGAAGATGGGTACTGGTGTCGACGAATTGCTCGAAGCGGTACTGCTGCAAGCCGAGGTTCTGGAACTGACTGCAACGCCATCGGCTCCTGGCCGTGGTGTCGTGGTTGAATCCCGCCTTGACAAGGGCCGCGGCCCGGTGGCTACCGTGCTGGTTCAAGACGGTACCCTGCGCCAGGGCGACATGGTCCTGGTCGGTTCGAACTATGGCCGCGTTCGTGCCATGCTCGACGAGAACGGCAAGCCAATCAAGGAAGCCGGTCCGGCCATCCCTGTCGAGATCCTCGGCCTGGACGGTACCCCGGACGCTGGCGACGAGATGAGCGTGGTTGCCGACGAGAAGAAAGCCCGTGAAGTGGCTCTGTTCCGTCAAGGCAAGTTCCGCGAAGTCAAACTGGCTCGCGCTCACGCCGGCAAGCTGGAAAACATCTTCGAAAACATGGGTCAGGAAGAGAAGAAGACGCTCAACATCGTCCTCAAATCCGACGTCCGTGGATCGCTGGAAGCGTTGAACGGTGCCCTGAACGGCCTGGGCAACGACGAAGTGCAAGTGCGCGTGGTCGGTGGCGGTGTCGGTGGTATCACCGAATCCGACGCCAACCTGGCACTGGCTTCCAACGCTGTACTGTTCGGCTTCAACGTGCGTGCCGATGCTGGCGCTCGCAAGATCGTCGAGCAGGAAGGTCTGGATATGCGTTACTACAACGTGATCTACGACATCATCGAAGACGTCAAGAAAGCCCTGACCGGTATGCTCGGCAGCGACGTTCGCGAGAACATCCTGGGTATCGCCGAAGTGCGTGACGTGTTCCGCTCGCCGAAGTTTGGCGCGATCGCCGGTTGCATGGTGATCGAAGGTGTTGTGCACCGTAACCGTCCAATCCGTGTACTGCGTGAAGACATCGTTATCTTCGAAGGCGAGCTGGAATCCCTGCGCCGCTTCAAGGATGACGCTTCCGAAGTACGTGCCGGCATGGAATGCGGTATCGGCGTGAAGAGCTACAACGACGTCAAGGTCGGTGACAAGATCGAAGTCTTCGAGAAGGTCCAGGTTGCTCGCAGCCTCTAACTCGCGCACTTCAAGAGCCGTGATGGCCAGCCGCATGCAATTGCGCGGCGCATCGCCCGGACTCTAAACGCAACGCCCGGTCTGGCTTTTGTCAGGCCGGGCGTTTGCCGCTTTCAGACCTCACGGGTTTCACCGTGGGGCAGTAACAGGTAACAAGACATGGCAAAAGAATACAGCCGTACCCAACGTATCGGCGATCAGATGCAGCGCGAGCTGGCACAACTGATCCGTCGTGAAGTCAAAGATCCACGCGTCGGCCTGGTCACCATTACCGCTGTGGAAGTCAGCCGTGACGTCGGTCACGCCAAGATTTTCATCACCGTGATGGGTCAGGACAGCCACGAAGACATCGCGCAAAGCATCAAGGTGCTCAACTCCGCCGCCGGTTTCCTGCGCATGCAGCTGGCTCGCGAGATGAAGCTGCGCAGCGTTCCGCAGTTACACTTCCACTACGATGAAAGCGTCGTGCGCGGTGCGCATCTGTCGGCCTTGATCGAGCGTGCAGTGGCTGAAGACAACCAGCACTCGGTTGCGGCACAAGCCGAAGACACCAAGGAGTAATCGGTGGCTCAGGTCAAACGTATCCGTCGTAACGTCAGCGGCATCATCCTGCTCGACAAGCCGCTGGGGTTCACCTCCAACGCCGCCTTGCAGAAGGTCCGCTGGTTGCTCAACGCCGAGAAGGCCGGACACACCGGCAGTCTCGATCCGCTGGCCACCGGCGTGTTGCCGCTGTGCTTCGGTGAGGCCACCAAGTTCTCGCAGTACCTGCTCGATTCCGACAAGGGTTACGAAACCCTGGCGCAACTGGGCAAGACCACCACCACGGCGGATGCCGAGGGTGAGGTTTTGCAGGAGCGCCCGGTGACCGTTGGTCGCGCCGATATCGAAGCTGTGTTGCCGCAATTTCGTGGGCAAATCAGTCAGATACCGCCGATGTACTCGGCTCTCAAGCGTGATGGGCAACCTCTGTACAAGCTGGCCCGTGCAGGTGAAGTAGTGGAGCGCGAACCGCGTTCTGTTACTATTACGCGCTTGGAATTGCTGGCCTTCGAAGGGGATACTGCGCGGCTTGCGGTGGATTGCACCAAAGGCACCTATATTCGCACCCTGGTGGAGGATATCGGTGAGCAACTCGGTTGTGGCGCTTACGTTGCAGAACTGCGACGTACCCAGGCCGGGCCTTTCACCCTGGCGCAGACCGTTACCCTCGAAGAACTGGAAGCGGTACATGCCGAAGGCGGTAACGAAGCGGTCGACCGCTTCCTGATGCCATCGGACAGCGGCCTGCTGGATTGGCCACTGTTGCAGTTCTCGGAAGCGAGCGCGTTCTACTGGCTCAATGGCCAGCCAGTGCGCGCCCCGGATGCCCCGAAGTTCGGCATGGTACGGGTACAGGATCACAATGGTCGCTTCATCGGTATCGGTGAAGTGAGCGAAGACGGGCGCATCGCGCCGCGTCGACTGATTCGGTCAGAATGACCGGACGAGTGTGGCTGTCAGCAGGCACGGTCACTACTCATTTTTAGATACAGGGATTTGTCCCTGGCCTGTTGAAACTGTTTTTGAAACAGTTTCCTGATAAAAGGATTGCCACATGGCTCTCGACGTTCAAGAAAAAGCTCAAATCGTAGCTGACTACCAGCAAGCTGTTGGTGACACTGGTTCGCCAGAAGTGCAAGTTGCACTGCTGACCGCCAACATCAACAAACTGCAAGGTCACTTCAAGGCCAACGGTAAAGACCACCACTCCCGTCGTGGTCTGATCCGCATGGTTAACCAGCGTCGTAAGCTGCTGGACTACCTGAAAGGCAAGGACGTGAGCCGTTACAGCGCTCTGATCGCTCGCCTGGGTCTGCGTCGCTAATAAGCGATTGCGCTAGAGGTTGGTTGTTTGTCGTGCATCAGCGGATTTGCGCCGGTGCATGGCAGGCTCCCAGCCTCAAGTTTTATCTGGATATCCGTTTTGCCTGTGTGAGACACCCAGGACAACCTGTCGGGCCGATTCCCGGCGTTGCCCAAGAATTTCGCAAGAACCCAGTTTCCCCAAGAGCCACAAAAGAAGGTAGGACACCGTGAACCCGGTAATCAAAAAATTCCAGTTCGGTCAGTCGACCGTTACCCTCGAGACTGGCCGTATCGCCCGTCAGGCCTCCGGCGCAGTATTGGTCACCGTTGACGACGACGTCAGCGTATTGGTGACCGTCGTTGGTGCCAAGCAAGCCGATCCAGGCAAGGGTTTCTTCCCTCTGTCCGTTCACTACCAGGAAAAAACTTACGCTGCCGGTAAGATCCCTGGCGGTTTCTTCAAGCGCGAAGGCCGTCCTTCCGAAAAAGAAACCCTGACTTCCCGACTGATCGACCGTCCGATCCGTCCGCTGTTCCCTGAAGGCTTCATGAACGAAGTGCAGGTTGTCTGCACCGTCGTGTCCACCAGCAAGAAGACCGATCCGGACATCGCTGCGATGATCGGTACCTCGGCTGCCCTGGCCATCTCCGGCATTCCTTTCGATGGCCCGATCGGCGCTGCCCGCGTTGCCTTCCACGAAAGCACCGGCTACCTGCTGAACCCGACTTACGAACAACTGAAAGCTTCGAGCCTGGACATGGTCGTTGCCGGTACTTCGGAAGCCGTTCTGATGGTTGAATCGGAAGCCAAAGAGCTGACCGAAGACCAGATGCTGGGCGCTGTACTGTTCGCCCACGACGAATTCCAGGCCGTGATCCAGGCCGTCAAGGAGCTGGCTGCCGAAGCTGCCAAGCCAACCTGGACCTGGGCTCCTCAAGCCGAAGCCACTGAACTGCTGGGTGCTATCCGTGCAGAGTTCGGCGAGGCGATCTCCCAGGCCTACACCATCACCATCAAGGCGGACCGTTACGCGCGCCTGGGTGAGCTGAAGGACCAGGTTGTTGCCAAGCTGTCCGGTGAAGAAGGCCAACCTTCCGCTGCTGAAGTCAAAGCGGCTTTCGGCGAAATCGAATACCGTACCGTTCGCGAAAACATCGTGAACGGCAAGCCACGTATCGACGGTCGCGACACTCGCACCGTACGTCCGCTGAACATCGAAGTCGGCGTTCTGCCGAAGACCCACGGTTCGGCACTGTTCACCCGTGGCGAAACCCAGGCTCTGGTAGTCGCGACTCTGGGCACCGCCCGTGACGCGCAGCTGCTGGACACCCTGGAAGGCGAGAAAAAAGACCCGTTCATGCTGCACTACAACTTCCCTCCGTTCTCGGTAGGCGAGTGTGGTCGCATGGGTGGCGCTGGTCGTCGTGAAATCGGTCATGGCCGTCTGGCCCGTCGTTCGGTTCAGGCCATGCTGCCAGCCGCCGACGTGTTCCCGTACACCATCCGCGTTGTTTCGGAAATCACCGAATCCAACGGTTCGAGCTCCATGGCTTCGGTCTGCGGCGCTTCCCTGGCCCTGATGGACGCTGGTGTGCCGATGAAGGCTCCGGTTGCCGGTATCGCCATGGGTCTGGTTAAAGAAGGCGAGAAATTCGCCGTCCTGACCGACATCCTGGGTGATGAAGACCACCTGGGCGACATGGACTTCAAGGTAGCCGGTACCGCCAAAGGTGTTACCGCGCTGCAGATGGACATCAAGATCAAGGGCATCACCGAAGAGATCATGGAAATCGCTCTGGGCCAAGCCCTGGAAGCGCGCCTGAACATCCTCGGCCAGATGAACCAGATCATTGGCCAGTCGCGTACCGAACTGTCGGAAAACGCTCCGACCATGATCGCGATGAAAATCGACACCGACAAAATCCGTGATGTCATCGGTAAAGGCGGCGCGACCATTCGTGCGATCTGTGAAGAGACCAAGGCTTCGATCGACATCGAAGACGACGGCTCGATCAAGATCTTCGGCGAAACCAAGGAAGCTGCAGAAGCTGCACGTCAGCGCGTTCTGGGTATCACCGCTGAAGCCGAAATCGGCAAGATCTACGTGGGTAAAGTTGAGCGCATCGTCGACTTCGGCGCATTCGTCAACATCCTGCCTGGCAAGGACGGCCTGGTTCACATCTCCATGCTGAGCGATGCTCGCGTCGAGAAAGTGACCGACATCCTGAAAGAAGGTCAGGAAGTGGAAGTGTTGGTACTGGACGTGGACAACCGCGGCCGTATCAAGCTGTCCATCAAGGACGTAGCAGCAGCCAAGGCCTCGGGCGTTTAATCACTCCCCGCGCCTGATCGATGCCCCGCCGTGAAAATGGCGGGGCATTTTTTTTGTGTACGCAAACGTCAAAAAATCGCAGGCCGTAATCTTTTGATTTTAACGGTGTTCGAAGTTGCCTGACCCCATGGTCAGTGCTAGGTTTAGCCCACTGCCCGTGTAGCTCAGTCGGTAGAGCAGCGCACTCGTAACGCGAAGGTCGCAGGTTCGATTCCTGTCTCGGGCACCAGCGACACGTTGTTTTCAGATGATCCCGAATGGTTCTGAAGGCCAGAAAAGCCGGGCTTCAAGCGGTTTTTTTGCGTCAGAGAGATCCTTGATGATCCAGATCCATCTTCCATTCCCCAGATCAACGAGAACGCCATGACCGTTAAAGAACTGTCTCAAGAAGCCAGACACGAAGAAGCCCTCAGGAAGTACGTGCTGGACGTGCCCCATTTGTTGGAAGAGATCAAGGACTTGCCACCCGATGATCAGAAGGACCAGATCCAGTGGGCGTTCGAGGATGAAGCGGAAGCCCAGGGTCTGCAGCCGTGGGAGCTGACGCTAAAGTACACCTCGACCCCGGAAGAATACGAGGCCGAGCGCCTGAAGCTGCATAAAGAAGCAGCCGAGGTGTTGGGTGTCGAGTGGGAAGAGTACTGCGAGATGAATAATCTGGTGGTCTGACACACACTTGTAGGAGCCCGGCTTGCCGGCGATAGCGTCCTTCAGATCGCCATCGCCGGCAAGCCGGGCTCCTACAGGTCTGCGTTGTTGGTCAGAGGCTCAAACGCATCGACAGATCGACAGCCTTCACATCCTTGGTCATCGCACCAATCGAAATGTAATCCACCCCGGTTTCGGCAATCGGCAGCAACGTGCTTTCGTTGATCCCGCCGCTGGCCTCCAGCTTTGCCTTGCCGTTGTTCAGGCGTACGGCTTCGCGCATGTCATCCAGGCTCAGTTCGTCCAGCATGATGATGTCCGCACCGGCCGCCAAGGCTTCCTTGAGTTCATCCAGGCTTTCCACTTCGATCTCTACCGGCTTGCCCGGCGCAATCTTGTGGGCGGCGGCGATGGCCTGTGGGATGCCGCCGCTGGCGGCGATATGGTTTTCCTTGATCAGGAAAGCGTCATACAGGCCGATGCGATGGTTGTGGCAACCGCCGCAAGTCACGGCGTACTTCTGCGCCAGGCGCAGCCCCGGCAGGGTCTTGCGGGTGTCGAGCAGTTTCACCTGGGTTTGTGCAACGAAGTCTGCCAGTTGCTGCGCGCGAGTGGCGACGCCGGAGAGCATTTGCAGGAAGTTCAGCGCGCTACGTTCGCCCGTCAGCAGCGAACGGGCCGGCCCTTCGAGGTGGAACAACACCTGGTTGGGCTTGACCCGCTCGCCATCGGCGACCTGCCAATGCACTGCAACCCGCGGGTCCAGCTGGCGAAACACGTTATCCACCCACGCTGTACCACAGATGACGGCAGCGTCGCGGGTGATGATGGTGGCTTTGGCCAGGCGTTCGGCCGGGATGAGCTGTGCGGTGATGTCGCCGCTGCCGATGTCTTCGCGCAACGCGCGGCGCACGTTGGCTTCGATTTCGGCGTTCAAGTCGGCGAGACGTAGATTCGGCATAAGGCACTCCACAAACAAAGTGCCTCGATTATAGGGCCATGGTACTGAGCAACCCAAGGCGTCAGCACAGATCCCAGTGTTCTGAAGCCTGCATTTGGTCGATTGCGTGTGTGATCGACATTCAGGAGTCGCCTCCTTTTCCAGCTAAGTGCGCACCGGGGTGGCGCAAGGACTGCCTTTTACAAGATAATCCGCCTTGGATTTGACGTCATGGCTTTGACGGCTGCTAATTTCAGGAGGCTGGATGCACAACGACGGGAATGCAGTGCCTTTGCGCCTGGTCGCTAGCGACCAGGCGACACAACCGCCACTCGCCCGCTTGCCTGTCATTGTGCTGCAGGTTCGCGACAAGGCTACGCAACAGCTCAGGCAGGGCTTGCAGGTGCTATTCGATAATGCCGACGATACCCTCTTCGAAATGGCCGACCGGGCCCTCGATGATGCCGAGCAGAACCTTTTTTTTGAAGCGATGCGCGACTTGCGCTTGAAGCGCAAAAGTATCGAACGGTTGTTTTTCGAGCAATTGCTCAAGGCGTTCATCAACCTCGGCCAATGCGACCTCGCTTACAGGGTCCTGCCTCGCTCATTGTCCGCCGATGCCAGCGCTGCGCCGCTGGATGACGGGCCCGGGCGCAACCTGGCCGTGCAAGCGATGGTCAACAAGGCGCTCTACCGCGACGGGTTCGCCCTTGACCAACTCACAGCGCGCCTCAGTATGTTGTTGGGCAGGACGCTGATCGAGCAACACAATCCGTTGGGGCCGACGGTGCTCTGCAAGTGCTTCCTTTCAGCCGCGCGCCACGTGGGCGTGGACATCAAGGTCAAGCTGATCATTCTCAAGCTGTTTGATCGCTATGTGCTCAGTGGCGCTGGCCAGCTATACGCCCAGGCGAACCAACTGTTGATCGCCACCGGTGTGCTGCCTGGCCTCGCGCCTGCCCCGACAAGCGACACGATGGATAACCACACCACTGCTGCGCTTGCCATGCCAGAAGGTGCGCAAGCTGATGCGCTCGCCTCTGACGAGCGCCGTCGCAGCAAACTGCTGGAGCAGCGGATTCGTGATGCCGAAGAAGGGCGCGCCCAGACCGCTATGGCCCGCGAGCAAGTCGAGCAGGCGTTGAATCAGGCACTGCTGGGCAAGACATTGCCCCACAGTGTGCTGGCGTTCGTGCACGAGGCTTGGAGCAACGTGTTGTTACTGACCTGCCTCAAGCACGGCCATCTGTCACCGCAGTGGCAGGCTGATGTGCAGACCATGGAGCAATTGATCTGGAGCGTCCAGCGTCATGACCCGCCCGATGCTCGTGAGCATCTGTTGACGATGGTTCCGGGGTTGCTCAAGTCATTGCGCGAGGGGCTGGGCAGTTCGGCGTTCGATCCATTTGCCACGAGCGCGTTTTTCAGCGAGCTGGAACGTTTGCACGTTCAATTGTTTGTTGGAACGAGCCCCTGGCGTCAGTGATCGGCAGATTGCAGCGTCTCAATCGCGTCAAGTGATCGCTCCCGATGGGCTATCGCGGCATACTGGGCGCCAACACAGTCGTCGTTGAAGGAACCTGTATGCAGCTGGACCCCGCGAGCGGTTGGTGCAAAGGCGTGCATTTATGCCCCTCGCCCAACTTCAATGCGCGCCCCGAGGGCGAAATTTCCCTGTTGGTGATCCACAACATCAGCCTGCCGCCAGCGCAGTTCAAGACGGGCAAGGTGCAGGAATTTTTCCAGAACCGCCTGGATGTCACCGAGCATCCCTACTTTGAAGGGATCGCCGACCTGCGGGTGTCTGCGCATTTTCTGATCGAGCGCGACGGCACCGTCACTCAGTTTGTCTCTTGCCTTGAGCGCGCCTGGCATGCGGGCGTTTCGAGTTTTGAAGGGCGGGAAACCTGTAACGATTTTTCCATAGGCATCGAACTCGAAGGCACGGATGATCTGCCATTCGACGATGCGCAATATCGGGCGTTGACGACCCTGACCCGACAGTTGCAATCGGCGTTTGCAGCCATCACCCCGCAACGCATCTGTGGGCACAGCGATATCGCCCCTGGACGCAAGACCGATCCGGGACCCGCGTTCGACTGGACACGCTTTCGCGCAGCCTTGGCACAAGAGGAAGGATAATGAGTTTTCTGGTGCTGCTGTTGGCAGTGTGGATAGAGAAATTTTCGGCCCTGCGCCACCGGGTTCAACACGACGGTGGCTGGGTTCGGGAACTGAACAAGCTTGAACTCAGCCCGCGTCTGGTGAAGCGTCCGTGGCTGGTCCTGGCTGTGCTGGTGTTGTTCCCAGTGGCAGTGCTGGGCTTGCTGCTGGTGGTGCTCGACCCTGTAGCCTACGGTCTATTGGCGCTGCCGGTGCATTTGCTGGTGGTCATCTACAGTCTGGGGCGCGGTGATCTGCTGGGCGCTCTCGGGCCCTTCCGCGATGCCTGGCGTCGTGAAGACCTGCAAGCGGCGGCTCATGTGGCCAAGCGTGATCTGGACATCTGCGCCGACAATGCCGAGCAACTGCTGGAGCGGGTCGAAGGGCATTTGCTGTGGGAGGCCTACCAGAGCTTTTTCGCGATCATTTTCTGGTACTTCCTGCTGGGGCCGGTCGCCGCGCTGAGTTATCGATTGCTGGCCCTGGCCGAAGAGCACGGGCAAAACCCGGCCGTGGTCGTGCGCGCCGCGCAACTGCGGCACGCATTCGACTGGGTGCCGGTGCGTCTATTGGCAGCGAGCTTTGCCCTGGTCGGCAATTTTGTCGCGGTCAGCCGGGTGATGTTGCACGAGCTGTTGAACTGGAACATCAGCGCTGCGCAATTGATCGAAAAGGTCGGACTGGTAGCCGGTGAAATTCCAGCCCCGGTGGTAGGGCCCGAAGGCATCCATAATCTCGATCGTATCTGGGAGTTGCTACTGCGGGCGGCAGTGCTCTGGTATGCGGGTTTTGCATTGTGGACCGTTTTGCCGTAGGAGCCAGCGGTGCGGCGATCCGACCTGCCGGCGAACCAGACGCCGCGGTGTATCTGCCGCACCGTGTCATCGTTCTTCGCGGGCAAGCCTCGCTCCTGCAGGCGAACCAGAGTAAGGGGGGTGGTGTCTGTCATGCCACCCTCCACAGATTGTGCATTCCGTTAACCTTAAGTTACAAAACACTCCCTTGATTTACGCTATACAGAGCTAGCGCCGAATACTGGCTATCTGCTGTCTCGCTGCGCTCGCCAATAAAAATAAGAAATCCAAGGGAGACTTCCAGTGAAGAGCTTGCTCTATCCCGCCGTCGCGCTGATGAACCGCCTGAGCTTCGGCATGAAGTTCAGCCTCATCAGCGTACTGTTCCTGGTGCCGATGCTGGTAACCAACTTCTACCTGGTACGTGATTCCTATCGCGAGTTCCAGGGCACCCGGGTCGAACTGCAGAGCCTGGATCTGCTGGGCAGCAGCCTCGCGTTAAGGCGTGATCTGGAAACCCTGAACAATCTTGTACAGATCAACGTCGCCCTGGGCCAATCCGGCAAGGCGGGGAATGTCGAGACGCAGATTAGTACCCTTGAACAAGGTGTCCTGGCACGCTTGCAGGGGTTGACGGCGATGGCCACCGAACCGGAGCAGATCGTGCTGTTCGAGGCCAAGCGCGATGAAATGATCAACGCGTTCAAGGCTCAGCAAACGGAAAAATCCCTGCAAAGCAAAAGTGCGCTGATCGGCAAACTGCTCGGCAATGCGCAGGTTTTCGGCCAGATCATCGCCAGCCAGGCCGGCCTGAGCCACGACAGCCAGAGTGACATGCGCCAGCTGAGCGAACTCGTCACCAACGTCACCCCGCGCATCACCCAGATGCTTGGCGAAGGCCGCGCATTGGGCGCCTCTTCCCTGGGCCAGGGTTTTCTCAATTCGTCGTCGAGCACGCGTTTCGATGAGTTGCTGGCACAGCTCGACAAGCTCCATGCCGAGTACGGCCTGAAGCTGCAGGACGCAACGGGCTCGAGCAACGCTGCGCGCGAAACCCTGGCTGCCCAGGCTGAAAGCAGCAAGGCCTCGTTGAAAAAGGCCAACGAGCTGTTCGAAGAGCAAGTGGTGATGGCCGACACGCTCGATGCACCGTGGCAGGCCTTTTACGATCAGGTCTCGGCGCTGATGGGCCAGACCTACCAACTCAATGAAGCCACCTTGAAATTTCTCGGCACGCAGTTGCAACAGCGCCTGGAACAGAATCGCACGCACATGATTTTGCAGGCCGTGGCACTGTCGGTGGTATTTGTGCTGATCTTTTACCTGTACGGCGGCTTCTACGCCTCGACCCGCACCACCCTCAAGCGTCTTGGCGAAGTCATGGATAAAGTGGCGGCCGGCGACATGACGGTCACTTTCAACGCCCACAGTCGCGATGAGCTGGGCGAGTTGGGCGAGGTGTTCAACGGCACCGTGAAACAGATCCATGACTTGATCGAGCGTGTCGGCCAGACCGTCGGCGAGGTCGAGCGCCAGGCCGGGCAAGTCGAGAGTGTCTCGGCGCAAAGCAACCAGGCCGTGGCCGGGCAGCGCTCGCAGATCGAGCAGGTCGCCACGGCGATGAACCAGATGTCGGCCACCTCCCTTGAGGTGGCGCGCAGCGCTGCCGCCGCCGTCAGCAGCGCCCACAGCGTCAACGACGAAACGGTGAGCGGTCGTGGGCTGGTGGAGTCGCAGCAGGGCAGCATCGCCGCCCTGGCCAGCGAAATCGATCAATCGGTGCAGGTGATCAACCAGCTGGCCAGCGACAGCCAGTCCATCAGCCGTGTGCTGGAAGTGATCAAGAGCATCGCCGAACAGACCAACTTGCTGGCACTCAATGCCGCCATCGAGGCCGCCAGGGCGGGTGAGCAGGGTCGCGGGTTTGCGGTGGTGGCGGATGAAGTCCGCACGCTGGCCAAGCGCACCCAGCAATCGACCGAAGAGATCGAACAGATGATCGCCAAGCTGCACGGCGGGGTCGGGGCCGCGGTCAAGGCGATGGGCGTCAGTCATGAGATGGCTAACGGAACGGTAGGGCAATCGGAAAAGGTCCAGAAGGCCCTGGATAACATCTTGGGGGCTGTCGGCATGATCGTCGACCAGAACCAGCAGATTGCTGCGGCTGTGGAGCAGCAGACCGCCGTGGCCCACGACATTGACCAGAACATTGTCGAGATCAATCGTGCCGGCGAACGCACGGCCGAAGGTGCGCACCAGACGGAGGATGCCAGTCGCGCGCTGTCGGCGCAGGTGGTGGAGCTCAAGCAGTTGATCAGCGCGTTCCGGGTCTGAAAACTCTGTAGTACCCCTTCCCAATGCCCGCAGGAAAGCTCCTGTTTTCCTGCGGGTTCTTGTTTTTCGCCTTCAATGAAGGATTATCCACGTCACTGACCGCATGGAGGAGGCACGGTTATGGCTGTTGCAACACTTGGTATCCAGGGGCGCTGTGTACATTGCCAGCGCACGCTATTGCTCAAGCCCTGGCAACTCAATGCCATTGCAATCAACGAAGCGTTCACCTGTACCCACTGTCAGAAAGCCCTTCAATTGTGCGACCCGAAACAGATCAGGCGCTTCAAGTCCCTGGACTCGTTGGCCATGTTGAAGGCCAGCCTGCTGATCATGATTTGCAGCACATTACTGGTGGCGTTGGTGTTGGAATGGATTGGAATGCTCAGCGTCGTGGAGCAACTGAATGTTTCGCTGGTGGCGATTTTCGTCTACTTCGTTGCCCTTCGATTCGCTCGCCAGCGTCAACGCATGACGCTGATTCTCGAGGCCGCCAAGGCCCACGTCGACTGATTACCAGTTGAACAATTCACGGGCATTGGCGCTGCTGGCGCTGGCCAGTTGTTCGGGGGCGAGCGACATGATTTGCGCCAGTGCCGTGCAGATCGCCGGCAAGTGCGCCGGGCTGTTGCGCTGGCCGGGGAACATCGCCGGCGCCATGTCCGGCGAGTCGGTTTCCAGCACCACCGATTCCAGCGGCAAGCGGGCGAGCACGCGGTGCATGCGCAGTGCCTGGGGCCAGGTCGCAGCTCCACCGAGGCCTAGTTTGAAACCGAGTTTGATGTATTCGCGCGCTTCTTCCTGGCTGCCCGCGAAGGCGTGGATGATTCCGGCACGTTTCCACTTGAAACGCTTGAGCGTGGCAATCACCGCCGCATGACTACGGCGTACATGGATCAGCGCAGGCAGGTTGAAATCCACCGCCAGTTGCAGCTGCGCGTCGAACAATGCTTGCTGGCGTTCACGGTCCAGAGTCTCGATAAAGTAATCCAGGCCGATCTCGCCCACCGCACACAGCTGGCGATGGCCGGCCAATCGCGTCAGCCAGTCGCCCAGTTCGGTGAGATGTTCGGGGCGATGATCCTCCAGATACACCGGGTGCAAACCGAACGCCGCATGCAGGTCGGGATCGCTTTGCACCAGTTCCCAGACGCGCTGCCAATTGCCCTGGTAAACCCCCAGCACCACCATCTGCCGCACTCCGAGCGCTCGGCTTTGAGTCATCAGCGCCTGACGATCCGCGTCGAAGTCGGGAAAGTCCAGGTGGGTGTGGGTGTCGATCAGGTCCATGGCTTAGTCCTGGCGAATACGTTGTTTGAACGTCCGCGCGATGGCCTGCACACCGGGTTGGTAATCGGATTGCTCGATGGCCGCCAGCGCGAGTGCCAGTGCCTTGTCGGCAATCAATTGGTGTTGCTGTGCCATGGCGTTTACCGGTAGCGGCAGGAAATCCAGCAACTGGGTGTCACCAAATGTGCCGAGTCGCAGCGGGCGAGTTTTCAGTGGGAAGTCGTGGAGTGCATCGAACACACCTTGAAGCAGTACATAGGACGTCGTCACCAGTGCCTCGGGCAAATGCCCGACGCGCTGGATCAGTTCTTCCATCAACTGTTTGCCACACTCACGGCTGAACGAATCAGCGTGTTCGATCAGCACCTCGCCGTCGTACCCGACCAGGGCCTCCTTGAAGCCGGCGGCACGTTCCTGGCTGATGCTCAACTCGGGACGGGCACCGATCAAGGCGATCTGTTTGGGCAACGGATCAAGCAGGCTTTGGGTCAGGTGCAGGCTGGCCTCGCGGTCGTCGCTGATCACCGAGCAGAAATATTCAGGCTCCATGACCCGGTCGATGGCGATGATCGGAATGCCTTTGGCTTGCAGATGGCGGTAGCTGTCGTCACCGGGCGGCAGGCAACTGGCGACGATCAGGGCATCGCAGCGGCGGGCGCGGAACAGTTGCAGCAGTTGCCGTTCACTGTCCGGTGCATCGTCGGAGCTGGCAATCAGCAGCTGGTAACCACGCGCCCGGGCGCCTTGTTCCAGGAGCTTGGCGATCCGCGCGTAACTGGGGTTTTCCAGATCCGGCAGAATGAAGCCCAGGGTCCGGGTGTGGCGACTGCGCAGGCCGGCCGCCTGGGGGTTGGGCGTAAATCCATGTTCTTCGACGACCGCGCGCACGCGCTCAACGGTGGCGCTGCTGATGCGTTGCTGTTCGGCCTTGCCATTGATGACGTAACTGGCGGTGGTGACGGACACACCGGCCAGCTGGGCTATATCACTGAGTTTCAACCCGCTATTCCTTGTTTTTTCGAGCTTGCCTCGACATTTTCACCAATCCTACCCGATTCAGGCAGGCGACCTGGGTCACAACGCATCCGACAAGTTGGGCTTCAACCATGCACCATTATCGAGTAACGTGCCAATCACTATAGATTAAACGATTCAGCAAGCGTATTTTCTACGTTAAAGGCTGCTTTGGCCGGTTCTGCCGAGAAACCACCGAAGATTGTTCAAAGACAAAGGCCTAAGCTGAATCAATCAAAAACAATACCTGGCGCCCCAGGGTGCCAACAGGAGAAAGCATGCTCGAGCTCACCATAGAGCAGATATCCATGGGCCAGTCGGCTGTGGATAAATCCGCCGCGCTGCAACTGCTGGCCAGGCACCTGGTCGACGATGGCCTGGTTGACGAGGGCTACCTCGCCGGCTTGCAGGCACGCGAAGCCCAGGGCTCGACTTTTCTTGGTCAAGGTATTGCCATCCCCCACGGTACGCCTGAAACCCGCGACCAGGTGTTTTCCACGGGCGTGCGCCTGATGCAATTCCCCGATGGCGTGGACTGGGGCGACGGACAGATCGTCTACCTGGCGATCGGGATTGCCGCCAAGTCCGATGAACACCTGCGCCTGCTGCAACTGCTGACCCGCGCCCTCGGCGAGACCGACCTGGGCCAGGCCTTGCGTCGTGCCAGTAGCGCCGAGGCCTTGCTGAAACTGCTGCAAGGCGCGCCGCAAGAACTGGCACTGGATGCGCAGATGATCGGCCTGGGCGTTGCTGCCGAAGATTTCGAAGAGCTGGTCTGGCGCGGCGCGCGTTTGCTGCGTCAGGCCGACTGCGTCAGCAACGGTTTTTCCGCCGTGTTGCAGCAAGTCGAAGCGCTGCCGCTGGGTGATGGCCTGTGGTGGCTGCACAGTGAACAAACGGTCAAGCGCCCGGGTCTGGCGTTCGTCACGCCGGACAAACCGCTGCGATACCTCGGTCAACCCCTGAGTGGCCTGTTTTGCCTGGCCAGCCTGGGCGAGGCCCATCAAGCGTTGCTCGAACGCCTGTGTGCATTGTTGATCGAAGGTCGCGGCCATGAGTTGGGCCGTGCCACCAGTTGCCGCGCGGTGCTTGAAGTGCTCGGCGGTGAATTGCCGGCGGACTGGCCAAGCGCACGCATTGCGCTGGCCAACGCCCACGGCCTGCACGCCCGTCCGGCGAAGATCCTCGCGCAACTGGCGAAGAGTTTCGAAGGCGAGATTCGTATTCGCATCGTCGATGGCCAGGACAGCGCGGTGTCGGTGAAAAGCTTGAGCAAGCTGCTCAGCCTCGGCGCCCGTCGCGGTCAGGTGCTGGAAATCATCGCCGAGCCGAGCATCGCTGCCGATGCCTTGCCCGCCCTGTTGGCCGCCATCGAAGAAGGCCTCGGTGAAGAAGTCGAGCCGTTGCCAGCGGTGAGCCAGCCGCGTGAAGAAATCGTCGAGGTGGCCCAAGTGCTGCTAGCCCCGGCGTCCGGCAGTCTGGTGCAGGCCATCGCCGCCGCCCCGGGAATCGCCATCGGCCCGGCGCATATCCAGGTATTGCAAACCATCGATTACCCGCTGCGCGGAGCGTCCGCCGCCATCGAGCGTGAGCGTCTCAAGGACGCGTTGACGCATGTGCGCCAGGACATCGGTGGCTTGATCGAGCGCAGCAAGGCCAAGGCCATCCGCGAGATTTTCATCACCCACCAGGAAATGCTCGACGACCCGGAATTGACCGATGAGGTCGACACCCGTCTCAAGCAGGGCGAAAGCGCGGAAGCGGCGTGGATGTCCGTGATCGAAGCCGCCGCCAGGCAACAGGAGTCCTTGCAGGACGCCTTGCTCGCCGAGCGCGCCGCCGATTTGCGCGACATCGGCCGTCGAGTGCTGGCGCAACTCAGTGGTGTCGAAACCCCGAATGAACCGGAGCAGCCATACATTCTGGTGATGGACGAAGTCGGCCCGTCCGATGTGGCGCGTCTCGATCCGACCCGTGTCGCCGGCATTCTCACCGCACGCGGTGGCGCCACCGCCCACAGCGCAATTGTTGCGCGGGCCTTGGGGATTCCAGCGCTGGTCGGCGCCGGGGCCGCGGTGTTGCTGCTGGCACCGGGTACGCCGCTGTTGATCGATGGCCAACGCGGTCGTTTGCATGTGGACGCCGACGCGGCGACCTTGCAGCGTGCCACCCAGGAACGCGACACCCGCGAGCAACGCCTCAAGGCCGCCGCCGAACAACGCCATCAGCCGGCGTTGACCACCGACGGTCATGCCGTCGAAGTGTTCGCCAATATCGGTGAAAGTGCCGGCGTCACCAGCGCGGTGGAGCAGGGTGCCGAGGGCATTGGTCTGCTGCGCACCGAGCTGATTTTCATGGCTCACCCACAAGCGCCGGACGAGGCGACCCAGGAAGCCGAATACCGCCGCGTACTCGATGGCCTGGCGGGTCGACCGCTGGTGGTGCGCACCCTCGATGTCGGTGGCGACAAACCGCTGCCGTATTGGCCGATCGCCAAGGAAGAAAACCCGTTCCTCGGGGTGCGCGGCATTCGCCTGACCCTGCAACGGCCGCACATCATGGAAGCTCAGTTGCGCGCTTTGCTGCGTGCGGCCGACAACCGCCCACTGCGGATCATGTTCCCGATGGTCGGCAGCGTCGACGAGTGGCGCCAGGCACGGGACATGACCGAACGCCTACGCCTGGAGATTCCGGTCGCGGACCTGCAATTGGGGATCATGATCGAAGTGCCATCGGCGGCCTTGCTGGCGCCGGTGCTCGCCAGGGAAGTCGACTTTTTCAGCGTCGGCACCAATGACCTGACGCAATACACCCTGGCCATCGACCGTGGGCATCCAACCTTGTCGGCCCAGGCCGATGGCTTGCATCCGGCGGTGCTGCAACTGATCGACATCACCGTGCGCGCAGCCCATGCCCATGGCAAGTGGGTCGGGGTGTGCGGCGAGCTGGCGGCCGACCCGCTGGCGGTGCCGGTGCTGGTCGGCCTGGGTGTGGATGAACTCAGTGTCGGCGGGCGCAGCATTGCCGAGGTCAAGGCGCGGGTTCGCGAACTCAGTCTTACCCAGGCTCAATCCCTTGCCCAACAGGCACTTGCCGTGGGCAGCGCGAATGAAGTGCGCGCACTCGTGGAGGCTTTGTAATGGCCAGGATACTAACCCTGACCCTCAACCCGGCGCTGGACCTCACCGTCCAGCTTGCGCACCTGGAGCCCGGTCAGGTCAACCGCAGCGACACCATGCACACCCACGCCGCCGGCAAAGGCGTGAACGTGGCGCAGGTGCTGGCGGACCTCGGGCATCAATTGACCGTCAGCGGTTTTCTCGGTGAAGACAATCTGCAAGCGTTCGAAACCCTGTTCGCCAAGCGCGGTTTTGTCGATGCGTTTATTCGTGTTCCTGGCGAGACGCGCAGCAACATCAAACTGGCGGAAAGCGATGGGCGCATCACCGACCTCAATGGTCCGGGACCGCTGGTCAGTGCGGCGGCGCAGCAGGCATTGCTCGAGCGTCTTGATCGGATTGCGCCGGGGCATGACGCGGTCGTGGTTGCTGGCAGCCTGCCACAGGGCATCAGTGCGCAGTGGTTGCAGGCATTGATCCTGCGCTTGAAGAGTCTTGGCCTGAGGGTCGCTCTCGATACCAGTGGCGAGGCGTTGGCGGCGGCGCTCAAGGCGGGTCCGTGGCTGATCAAGCCCAACACCGAAGAGCTGGCTGACGTGCTCGATGGCGAGGTGGTTTCCATCACGGCCCAGGCCGAAGCGGCGAGCCGCCTGCACGCGCAAGGCATCGAGCATGTGGTGATTTCCCACGGTGCCGAGGGTGTGAACTGGTTCAGCGTCGGCTCGGCGTTGCATGCTACGCCGCCGAAAGTCAGCGTCGCCAGTACGGTAGGCGCGGGCGACTCATTGCTGGCCGGCATGCTCCACGGGTTGCTCAGCGCCGATACGCCTGAACAAACCTTGCGCACCGCCACGGCGATTGCCGCGATGGCGGTCACCCAGATCGGTTTCGGTATCAGCGATGCGGCGCAATTGGCGCAGCTCGAACAGGGTGTGCGCGTGCGCCCCCTGACAGAACAATAAGAGGGTTGGTCATGAAGTTAGCCATTGTTACTGCCTGCCCGAATGGCATGGTCACCAGTGTGCTGTGCGCCCGCTTGCTCGATGCAGCGGCCCAGCGTCAGGGCTGGAGCACCAGCGTCGAGATCAGCGATGCGGCGCACCCCGAACGGCAACTGTCGGCAGCCACGATCGAGGCCGCTGAATGGGTGTTGCTGGTGGCCAGCGCGCCTGTGGATATGTCGCGTTTCGTCGGCAAGCGCTTGTTCCAGAGCACCCCGGCCCAGGCGCTGCAGGATGTCGAAGCGGTGTTGCGCCGTGGTGCCGAAGAGGCCCGGGTGTATGTCGCACCTGAAGCTGTGGTCGAGCCGGTTGCCGTCGTTCAAAAAGCGCCACGACTGGTTGCCGTGACGGCCTGTCCGACCGGTGTCGCCCACACCTTCATGGCCGCCGAAGCCTTGCAGCAAGCGGCCAAGCGCTTGGGCTATGACTTGCAGGTGGAAACCCAGGGCTCGGTGGGCGCACGCAATCCGCTGAGCAGCGAGGCGATTGCCGACGCCGATGTGGTGCTGCTGGCGGCGGACATCGAAGTCGCCACCGAGCGCTTTGCCGGCAAGAAAATCTACCGTTGCGGCACCGGCATTGCCCTCAAGCAGGCAGAAGCGACGCTGAACAAAGCGCTGGCGCAGGGCAAGCAGGAAACCGCCTCGACCGGTGCCAAGGGGCCGGCCAAACAAGAGAAGACCGGGGTCTATAAACACCTGTTGACCGGCGTGTCGTTCATGTTGCCGATGGTGGTGGCTGGCGGTCTGATGATCGCCTTGTCGTTCGTGTTCGGCATTAGCGCTTTCAAGGAAGAGGGGACGCTGGCGGCGGCGCTGATGCAGATCGGCGGCGACACCGCATTCAAACTCATGGTGCCGCTGCTGGCAGGCTACATCGCCTATTCGATTGCCGACCGTCCAGGCCTGGCGCCGGGGATGATCGGCGGCCTGCTGGCCAGCACCCTGGGCGCCGGTTTTATCGGCGGGATCATTGCCGGTTTCCTCGCCGGTTACGCCGCCCAGGCGATCAATCGTTATGCGAAGTTGCCGCAGAGTCTCGAGGCGCTGAAACCGATCCTGATCATCCCTTTGCTGGCCAGCCTGTTCACCGGACTGGTGATGATCTACGTGGTCGGCAAGCCGGTGGCGGGCATGCTCTCCGGGCTCACGCATTTCCTCGATAGCATGGGCACCACCAACGCGATTCTGCTCGGCGTGCTGCTGGGCGGCATGATGTGCGTCGACCTTGGCGGGCCGATCAACAAGGCCGCGTATGCGTTTTCGGTCGGGCTGCTGGCGTCCCAGAGTTATGCGCCGATGGCTGCGACCATGGCCGCCGGCATGGTGCCGCCGATCGGCCTGGGCATCGCCACGTTCATCGCCCGGCGCAAGTTCGCCCAGACTGAACGCGAGGCGGGTAAAGCGGCCTTGGTGCTGGGACTGTGTTTCATCTCCGAAGGCGCGATTCCGTTTGCCGCGAAAGACCCGCTGCGGGTGATCCCGGCGAGCATTGCCGGCGGTGCACTGACCGGTGCATTGTCGATGTATTTCGGCTGCAAGTTGATGGCGCCCCATGGCGGGTTGTTCGTGTTGGCGATTCCGAATGCGATCAACCATGCGCTGCTTTATTTGCTGGCGATTGTTGCGGGGAGTTTGTTGACGGCGGTGGTGTATGCGCTGGTCAAGCGGCCGGAGGTGGTGGAGTTGGCGGTGGAGCCGGTCAGCGCCTGACACCACAAGATCCGGCGTTAGGACGTTTATCCATGGTGCTGTTGAAATTTCCTATTCTTTGGTAGGGCCAGGAGGTGAGTCGGTCCAGGGAGAGCACCATGAGCGAATTCGACCTCGGCCGCCGGCGTATCATGCAAGCGCTGGGTGCCGGTTTTTTGATGCCGGCGCTGGCACCGGCGGTGATCGCGTCGGTCAAGGATCGACCGCAACTCACCGACGGCGTGCAGTCCGGCGACCTGCTGGGCGATAAAGCGATCGTCTGGAGCCGCTGTGACCGCCCCGCACGCATGGTGGTGGAATGGGACACCCGCAGCCTGTTTACCAATCCCCGGCGATTCGTTTCGGCTCTGGCCGACGCCCGCACCGACTTTACGGCGCGGGTCGAATTGACCGGGCTACCCGCCGACCAGGCGATTTTCTACCGTGTGCACTTTGAAGACGCCCAGAGCGGCGTCGCCAGCGAGCCGTGGTTCGGCCACCTGCGTAGCGTGCCCCAGACCCGGCGTGATATTCGTTTCGTCTGGAGCGGCGACACGGCCGGTCAAGGCTTCGGGATCAACCCGGACATCGGCGGCATGCGCATTTACGAAGCCATGCGCCTGCGCCTGCCGGACTTCTTTATCCACAGCGGCGACACCATCTACGCCGACGGCCCGATACCCGCGCAACTCGCCACCGAGAGCGGCCGGGTGTGGCGCAACATCACCAGCGAGGCGAAGACCAAAGTCGCCGAAACCCTCGACGACTACCGTGGCAATTATCGCTACAACCTGATGGACGAAAACGTCCGCCGCTTCAACGCCGAAGTCCCGCAGATCTGGCAATGGGATGACCACGAAGTCGTCAACAACTGGTCACCGGGCACAGTGCTGGATGAACGCTACACCGACAAAGATATCCACAGCCTGGTGAATCGTGGGCGCCGGGCATGGCTTGAATATGCGCCGATGCGCTGGCAGACCGCCGAGGCTGGCAAACGGATTTATCGTCAACTCCATTACGGGCCATTGCTCACGGTGTTCGTGCTCGACATGCGCAGTTATCGCGGGGCCAATGACGCCAATCTTGGAGATGCCAAGGCGTTTCTCGGACGTGAACAACTGGACTGGCTGAAGGCTTCGTTGAAAGCGTCCAATGCCCAATGGAAAGTCATCGCCGCCGACATGTCGATTGGCCTTGGCGCACCGGACGGCGAGGTCAGCACTGGCGTGACGCGCTGGGAAGCGGTGGCCAACGGTGACCCCGGACCGGCCCAGGGGCGGGAGCTGGAAATTGCCGAGTTACTGGGTTTTCTGCGGGCGCAGCAGGTACGCAATTTTGTCTGGCTGACGGCGGATGTGCACTACTGCGCGGCGCACCACTATCACCCGGACCGAGCGGCGTTCCAGGACTTTGAACCGTTCTGGGAGTTTGTCGCCGGGCCACTGAATGCGGGGAGCTTCGGCCCGGACACGCTGGACAAGACCTTCGGCCCTGAAGTGGTGTTCGAGAAGGCGCCACCTGCGCAAAACCTGTCGCCGTTTGCCGGATTTCAGTTTTTTGGCGAGGTGAACATCGATGGTCAGAGTGGGGCGTTGAGTGTGGTGTTGCGGGACCTGGATGGGGTGGCGGTGTTTGAGCAGACATTGCAGCCTGTCTAACGACACCGATCCCCTGTAGGAGCTGCCGCAGGCTGCGATCTTTTGATTGATCGTTCCCACGCTCTGCGTGGGAATGCAGCCCGGGACGCTCCGCGCCCCTTCCAGAGCCGAACGCGGAGCGTCCGTTGAGGCATTCCCACGCGGAGCATGGGAACGATTAAACAGGGGGATCAGTAGACGTCGCGTCGGTAGCGGCCTTGTTCGATCAGGCGCTCCACTTCGGTAGCACCGAGCACATCGTTGAGCACTTGATCGACCCCGGACGCCATACCCTGCAAGCTGCCGCAGATGTAGATTACCGCACCGTCCGCCAGCCATTTCTTCAGCTCTTCGGCCGATTCGCGCAAGCGATCTTGCACGTAAATCTTCTCGGCTTGATCGCGCGAGAATGCCAGGTCCAGGCGCTCCAGATCGCCGGCAATCAACCACTCTTGCAGTTCATCGCGACACAGGAAGTCATGCTCACGATTACGCTCGCCGAACAACAACCACTGGCGTTGCTGGCCATCGGCAATCCGCGCCTTGAGCAAACTGCGCAGCCCGGCCAACCCGGTGCCATTACCCAGCAGGATCATCGGCACCGGTTCATTGGGCAGGTGGAAACCGCTGTTGCGCCGCACGCGCAGGCTGATGCTGGCGCCCACGGGTGCGTGTTCGGTGAGCCAGCCGGAGCCGACCCCCAGGCTGCCATCGGGGTGCAGTTCCTGGCGTACGATCAATTCCAGGATGCCGTCGGCGGCTATCGAGGCGATGGAGTATTCGCGCATGGCCAGCGGCACAAGGGCATCCACCAATGCCTGCGCATGCAGGCCGACCAAATGGCTGCGGTTCGCGGGCAGCTGCCGGGCGGCGAGGGCTTGCTCCAGCGGTTGCGACAAACCATCGTGGGTAATCGTCGCGCGACCGTCGATCCCCAGTCCTTCAAGGAAATGCTCGATGGCCCAAGGGCAATTGCGCGGCAGCACCTCCACCAGGTCACCGGCCAGCCAGCTGCTGGTGGTGGGGGCGGCGAGGCCAAGCAGGTAGACCGGGGAACCGCTGCTGTCCGGGTTGAGCAGCTCACGACGGGTCAGGGTCCAGTTGTCGTAACGCGGTGCCTGCCAGGTGTCGGTTGGCGCCTGGCCGGTCAACAGGCCCAGTTGCTGCTGCCAGTGACGCAAGGCATAGGGGTCGCCGCTGTCGACTTCCACCGGCGCGAACAGAGTCTTGCCACCGTGCTCGCCCAGCCACTTGTGCAGGCGCTGGGCGAATCCGCAGAAGTGTTGATACTGCCGGTCGCCGAGTCCCAGCACGGCGTAGTTCAGGCGATCGAGGCTCAACGCCCGGCCCAGCACCTTGCGCTCGAAACCCCGAGCGCTGTCCGGCGCTTCGCCGTCACCGAAGGTGCTGACCACAAACAGCGCGTTGTTCGAAGCATGCAGGTCCTGCTCGCTGACATCCGCCAGCGGCTGCACCTTCACCGGCAGGCCCGCCGCCTGCAACTGACCGGCGGTCTGCCAGGCCAGTTGCTCGGCAAAGCCACTCTGGCTGGCGAAACCGATGAGCCAGGCCGGGGTGTCGCTGCCGGGTTGCGCCAGGCCTTTGCGGGCGTCCTTGATCTGGCGTTTCTTGCGTCGACGATCGAGGTACAGCAGCCAGCCGGTGATGAAGAACAGCGGCATGCTCAGGGCCGTGAGCGTCAGGATGATGCGACCGACGATGCCGAAGTAGCTGCCCACGTGCAGCGCATAGATGCTGGTCAGCAACTGCGCCTTGAGGCTCTTGTCGCTGTAGCGGTCATGCCGCTTGATCACACCGGTCACCGGGTCGAGGGTGATCTGGTTCAGCGCGCGGTCGTGGGGCGAGTTTTTCAACAGGTAAAAAACGGTTGCCGGTTGCCCGGCCACGGGCGGCATGCGGGTGTTGTAGAAACTCAGGTCGGGACCGGCAGCGCTGTAGATGCTGCTCCACATCGCCGAGTAATCGGCCACTGGAGCGGGGCCACTTGGCGCTGGGCCACGTCCGCCACGTACACGTTCGTTCTGCGGCGAATCG
This sequence comes from Pseudomonas sp. NPDC087336, assembly GCF_044744285.1. Taxonomy (NCBI): domain Bacteria; kingdom Pseudomonadati; phylum Pseudomonadota; class Gammaproteobacteria; order Pseudomonadales; family Pseudomonadaceae; genus Pseudomonas; species Pseudomonas sp. NPDC087336. The sequence continues at coordinate 25,396 of NZ_JBIUYA010000014.1, forward strand.
GAGAGCAGGCGAGTCAGGCCCTTGTTGTACCACTCGTAGGACCAGGACAAGCCGGTCAGCGCCGCCAGGAGGTAAAACACCAGGCACCAGGTGCCGGCAATCGAGTGCAGGTCCCAATTGAAGCTGCGACCTTTTTTCTTCCAGTCGAGGGTCAGCCAGGCGCGCCAGCTTTTCCACTGGCGAGGCCAGCGCAGGTACAGGCCGGACAAACAGAAGAACACCAGGATCAGGGTGCAGGCCCCCGTGATCTGCCGGCCGGTATCGCCCATGGCGAGGAAGCGGTGCAGTTGCAGCATCAGGCCGAAGAAGCCTTGGCCGGTGGCGTCGCCCAGGAGTTCGCCGGTGTACGGGTCGACGTAGCGCATGGGGCCGCGGCGCTCGCCTGCTGGCGGGGTGAAGAACACTTTTGCGGCAACGTCGCTGTCGATACCGACGGAGAGCATCGCGACTTTCATGTGCGTTGCCGCTTCGATCTTCTCCACCAGGTCGGCGGGTGGCAGCACGCCGGCGACCTGTTTCTGGACCTGCAACACGGAAGGGTTCAGCGCGTACAGGATTTCATCCTGAAACGAGACCGTTGCACCGGTGATGCCCATCAGGGCCAGGACGAGTCCTGCGCTGATGCCAAAAAACCAGTGCAACTGGAACAGGGTTTTCTTCAACACGTCGCTCGCCTTGTTCGTTCAAAAATAGTCATCACGGCGCGCATTATGCCGTGGGTTATCGAGGAACATTCCCTTTACACACAAAAGCCCCGTTCACCTGGATGAACGGGGCCTGGGTTTCACATTTCCATCAGAAGTGGAAGTTGGTGCTCAGCAAGGCAGTCCGGCCCGCCGCCTGGTTGGCGAAGTGGGTGGAGAACGCCTTGTCGTAGTAGGTGACGTCGGTCAGGTTCTGCACGTTCAGCTGCAGGTCGATGTTCTTGGTCAGCTTGTAGGCGGCCATGGCGTCGTAGCGCACATAGTCATTGACCATGGTGGTGTTGGCCACGCTGCCGAATACGTCGTCGACATAGAACGCACCGCCACCGATGGTCAGCTTCGGCGTGACCTGGTAGGTCGTCCACAGGCTGGCGCTGTTTTTCGGGGTGTTAGGCAGTTCGTTGCCGTCGTTGGCCTTGTTGGCCGGTAGCGGACCACCGTCGACCTGCTCGCTGTCCATGTAGGCGTAGCCGGCGAAGACTTGCCACTTGTCGGTGATCTTGCCGGTGGCCGACAGCTCGATGCCCTGAACACGGGTCTTGCCGGCGTTTTCGTACGAGGATGTATCGACCTGGATGCGGGCGTTTTCCTTCTCGGTACGGAAGATATCGGCAGTCAGCGACAAGCGATCGTTGAGCAGGTCCCACTTGGTACCGATTTCGTAGTTCTTGGTGGTTTCCGGTTCCATGTCGCTGCTCAGCAGGTTGCCGTTGCGATCCGGAGTGCCGCCCAGCGGGTTGCCTTCCTGCCCTTCACCAAGGGTGTTGCCCGGTGGTGTGGCGGAAGTCGCGTAGGACGCATAGATGCTGCCGTTTTCCGCCGGCTTGTAGACCACGCCGAACTGGCCGGTGACGAACTCGCTGACATCATCGCCCTTGGAGGTGGTGGTGCCGGCGGCGTTGTAGGTCTTGTAGTCAGTGTCGAAATGGTCGTAGCGCAGGCCCATGTTCACCAGCCACTGCTCGGACAACTCCAGGGTGTCGAACACATACAGTGCGTAGGTGTTGGCCTTGGTGTCGGTGCCAGCGTAGTTGCGGCTGATCGAACCGTTCCATGGATCGTTCGGGTTCGGGTTCGACAGCGAGGTGCAGTTGTAGCCACTTGGCGCGCCGATGATTGCCGGGTTGCAGGTGGTGGTGACTGGGGTGGTACCCGGCGTAGTGTCGGTGTTGACGGTGTACGAGGACTTCTTGCTTTCCTCGCGGCTCAACTCGATACCGGTCGAGAAGCTGTTCTTGAAGCCGGCGATGTAGACATCACCAAACAGGTCGGTCTGGTTGGTCGTCGTATCGGTGTTGCTGACGCGGGTGTTGGCCCGACGCCACACGGTACCGTTGTTGACGTTGCCCTTGCTGTCGTCCGGCTGGGTCAGGATGTAGTCCTGCATGCTGCTGCCGTGGCGCAAGGTGTTCTTGACGGTCAGTGCGTCGTTCAGGTCGTGCTCGATGGCGATGGTCGCGGTGTCGGTACGGCCCTTGCGGAAATCACGATCGGTCAGGCCGTAGAAGTTGCTGCTGTCGCCGCCGGCGTAGGGCTTGTCCGGGTTGGATTTGGTACGGGCAGCCGAGCCACCGGCCGGGATGGTGTAGGGAATACCCGAATCCGGCGTGTCGTTGCTTTCCAGGTGGTAGTAGTCAAGGTTGACGCGGGTGTCGGTGCCCAAGCCGAAGGCCAGCGATGGCGCGACGCCCCAGCGGTCGTAGTCGACGCTTTCGCGGCCGGCGACATTGCTTTCGTGGCTCATCAGGTTCAGACGACCGGCAACGGTGTCGGAGAACTGGTAGTTGCCGTCCATGGTGTAGCGCTGGGTCTGGTCCGAACCCCAGGTAAAGCCACCGTCGAAGGAATCGCCCAGGTGTGCTTTCTTGCTCACCAGGTTGATGCTGCCGCCGGCAGCGCCGCGACCGCCAATGGCCGAATTGGGGCCCTTGCTGACTTCGATCGATTCTACGGCGAAGATCTCGCGGCTCTGCGAACCGGTATCGCGCACGCCGTCCAGGTAGGTATCGCCCTGGGCATCGAAACCGCGGATGAACGGACGGTCGCCCTGGGGGTTGCCGCCTTCACCGGCACCGAAGGTGATGCCCGGCACGGTACGCAGCGCGTCCTGCATGTTCAGGGCGCCGGTGTCCTTGAGGACCTGTTGCGGGATGACGGTGATCGAGCGCGGCGTATCCACCAGTGGCGCGGTGTACTTGGGCGAGGAGGCTTTTTCGACGTTGTAGGAGGTCGCGTCCTGGGTTTCGCCGGTGATCGCGGTAGCGCCCAGGGAAATCGTGTTGCTCGGCGCTTTCTCGTCGGCTTTTTCAGCGGCGAAAACCATGTGGCCCGCAGAGCCGGCAGTGATGGCCACGCCAATTGCAGAAGCGAGCAGACGCGGTGAACTGACCGGTAATTGTGGGTGTTGACGTGACATTTTTATTCCCCTCCCCAAGGATTTGAGGCGGCGGAATATAGGGTAAACACGTATTTGTATCAATTGCGAAAAATTACTATTCGCACTGAATTTACATTCTTTACAATTTAACCTTACGGTTTTTACTGTTTCGTTCGTCTAGCGGGTTTTACACGGGCAATAAGAATCAATACCATTGGCATCCCTTTGCTTTCTGGTGCTTGCCCCATGCTGCTGCACATTCCCGGCTTGTTCGAAAAAGAAGAAGTGCAGCGCATTCGCGAGGCTCTGCAACAGGCCGATTGGGCCGATGGCAAGATCACCGCCGGCTATCAGTCGGCCAAGGTTAAGCACAATCTGCAGTTGCCGGAAGGTCATCCGCTGGCCAAGGAGATCGGTGCGGCCATGCTGGAGCGACTGTGGAAAAACCCGCAGTTCATGTCGGCGGCGTTACCGCACAAGGTGTTTCCTCCGTTGCTGAACTGTTACACGGCCGGCGGCAGTTTCGACTTTCACATCGACAACGCCGTGCGTCAGCCCAAGGGCAGCATCGAACGGGTGCGCACCGACCTCTCGGCCACGCTGTTCTTCAGCGAGCCCGAGGACTACGACGGCGGCGAGCTGGAAATCCAGGACACTTTCGGTACGCAACGGGTGAAATTACCGGCTGGCGACATGGTGCTGTACCCCGGTACCAGCCTGCACAAGGTCAACGCCGTCACCCGCGGTACGCGCTACGCCTCGTTTTTCTGGACCCAGAGCCTGGTGCGCGAAGACAGCCAGCGTGCGCTGTTGTTCGAAATGGACGGGGCGATCCGGCAGTTGACCCAGGACGTGCCCGATCACCCATCGCTGATTCGCCTGACCGGTACCTATCACAACCTGTTGCGCCGCTGGGTCGAGGTATGAGTTTTCAATTGCGCCGCGAGGAAGTGCTCGACGGTGAACGCCTCAAGGCCATGCTCGATGAAAGCCCGGCGCGTGCGGCACAGGCGATTCTGATGGCGGCCCGTGAAGGGGTTGTCGATGCCCAGGCGTTGCTCGGGCAGATCCTGCTGGACGGGCGAGGGATCGCCCAGGATCAACCGTTGGCGCTGCGCTGGTTCGACATCGCCGCCCGACAAGGGCATCTGATGGCGCGCAACATGTTGGGGCGGTGTCATGAGCATGGTTGGGGGTGTGTGGCCGATGCAGCGGCGGCTGCTCGGCATTATCGAATCGCCGTGCAAGCGGGGCTGGATTGGGCGATGTACAACTACGCCAATCTGCTGGCAACCGGGCGTGGGGTGACCGAGGATCAATCGTCGGCGTTGAACCTGTATCGCCGCGCTGCCGAGCTTGGCCACGCGAAATCGATGAACCTGCTGGGGCGCTATCTGGAAGAGGGGCGTGTTTGCCCGGCAGATCCCCAAGCGGCTCGGGACTGGTATCGGCGCTCGGCAGAGGGAGGGGATTTTCGTGGGCAGTTCAGTTTTGCGGCGGTATTGGCCGCAGAGGGGAGTATCGATACTGCATTGGGCTGGCTACGCAAGGCATTGGCCAATGGCAATCTGAACTTTCTTCGGGCGGCGAGCCAGGCGCTCATGGGCGCAACCGAGCCCCGGATTCGCGCAATGGCCGACGACTACGCCAAACGTTGCGCCGAACTGTAGGCACACCTGAAGACAGATCGTTCCCACGCTCTGCGTGGGAATGCCTCTTCGGACGCTCCGCGTTCGGCTTCTGATGGGACGCGGAGCGTCCCGGGCTGCATTCCCACGCAGAGCGTGGGAACGATTAGGCACAAAAAAGCCCATGACTCGTCATGGGCTTTTTGATTACCGCGTACAGCGTTTACACGTAGAAAGATTTCAACGGCGGGAAGCCATTGAACTCGACCGCGCTGTAGCTGGTGGTGTACGCACCAGTCGACAGCCAGTACAGGCGATCACCGATGGCCAGGTTCAGTGGCAGGCCGTACTTGTAGTTTTCGTACATGATGTCGGCGCTGTCGCAGGTTGGGCCGGCGATCACGACTTCTTCCATCTCGCCTTTCTTTTCGGTCCAGATCGGGAACTTGATGGCTTCGTCCATGGTTTCGATCAGGCCGGAGAACTTGCCCACGTCCGTATACACCCAACGCTCGACGGCGGTACGGGATTTACGGGCGACCAACACGACTTCACTGACCAGGATGCCGGCGTTGGCGATCAGCGAACGGCCCGGCTCCAGGATGATTTCCGGCAGGTCGTCACCGAAGTCTTCCTTGAGGAAACGGATGATTTCTTCAGCGTAGGTTTCCAGGCTGTTGGTGCGGGTGATGTAGTTGGCCGGGAAGCCACCGCCCATGTTGATCAGCTTCAACACGATGCCGTCTTCTTCCTTCAGGCGTTCGAAGATCACCTTGACCTTGGCGATCGCGGCGTCCCAGACGCTGATGTCGCGCTGCTGCGAGCCTACGTGGAAGGAGATGCCGTATGGCACCAGGCCCAGGTCACGGGCGAGGATCAGCAAGTCCATGGCCATGTCGGTCTGGCAGCCGAACTTGCGCGACAGAGGCCAGTCGGCGGTGGTTGAACCTTCGGTCAGGATGCGCACGTAGACTTTCGCGCCCGGTGCGGCCTTGGCAATGTTGCGCAGGTCGGCTTCGGAGTCAGTGGCATACAGGCGCACGCCCTTCTCGTAGAAGTAGCGGATGTCCTTGGATTTCTTGATGGTGTTGCCGTAGCTGATCTGATCGGCGCTGACGCCGCGGCTCAGCACTTTGTCCAGCTCGTAGATCGAGGCGATGTCGAAGCTCGAGCCTTTCTCTTTGAGCAGGTCGATGATTTCCACGGCCGGGTTGGCCTTGACGGCGTAGTAGACCTTGGCGAATTCGAAACCGGCGCGCAGGTCATCATAGGCCTGGCTGATCATCGCGGTGTCGATCACCACGAACGGGGTTTCTTGCTTGTCGGCGAACGCCTTCATTTTCTGAAAGGTATCGCGCGCGAAATAGTCTTCGACCTGGATCGACATGCTGGGAACTCCTACTGGCAAACTGAAATTATCAATGGGTGCAAATGAACGTCCTCCGTATCCCCACTTTGGTTCGCCTACTTCCCAAGGCATGTCGCCGAAAGCAAAAAGGCCATGGGAAGCGCTGCTTTCCCTTGGCCTTGCTGTCTCGTCGTCAGTACTTGAGCCGGATGGATCGTTTCCAGCATGGACGTTCGGCGCGAACTTTAGGGCGTGAGGGGCTTGAGATCAACAAAAAATGTCGCGTTTTTGCACGCATCCGTCGTGCGGTCCCTTACAACTACTGATGTAACCGACCTGTGTGACGGTGTGATGTTCCCCTGAATGATCGTTCCCACGCTCCGCCGGGAATGCATCAAGAGACGCTCCGCGTCTCAAAGGGCGGACGCAGAGGGTCCTGGGAGGCATTCCCACGCGGAGCGTGGGAACGATCAGTGAGGAGGGATCAGGCCAGCGCAGATTCTGCTGGCGAAACGATGCTGGTCCTGCCCCCACGGGACTTGCCGGAACTCAGATACTCGGCAATCGACTCCTGCGTCACTTCCCCAAGGAACACCCGCTCGGCATCCATCACCGGCAGCCACGAGCGATTGAACTCGTACATCCGCGACAACAGGATGCGCAAATGCTCGTCATACGCCGCCGTGGCGTTGAACTCGCGCAAGTATTGCCCGCAAGTGCCGGCCTGACGGTGCAGGTCGCGACGGCGCACATAACCCAGGGCCTTGTTCTCGGCGCAGGTGACCACCACGTATCGCCGGTCATGCTCATCCATCAATTCCAGCGCTTCGACCACCGGCGTTTGCGGGCTGACCGATGGCGCGTTGTCCGCGGCGTCTTCGGCCTTGACCAGCAGCAGGCGCTTGAGGGTGCTGTCCTGGCCGACGAAGTTGCTGACGAAGTCGTCCGCCGGGTGGGCCAGCAGGGTATCCGGGTGGTCGATCTGCAGCAGTTTGCCGGCGCGGAAAATCGCGATCTTGTCGCCGAGCTTGATGGCTTCGTCGATGTCATGGCTGACCATGATCACGGTCTTGTTCAGCGCCCGCTGCATCTCGAAGAACTCGTTCTGGATCATCTCGCGGTTGATCGGGTCGACCGCGCCGAACGGTTCGTCCATCAGCAACAGCGGTGCATCGGCGGCCAGCGCGCGAATCACGCCGATACGCTGTTGCTGGCCGCCGGACAGTTCCCGAGGGTAGCGATGCAGGTATTGCTTGGGTTCGAGCTTGATCATGCTCATCAACTCGCGGGCGCGATCGTGGCATTTCTGTTTGTCCCAGCCCAGCAGCTTGGGTACCACCACGATGTTCTCTTCAATGGTCATGTTGGGGAACAGGCCGATCTGCTGGATCACATAACCGATGTTACGGCGCAGGGTCACTGCGTCGAGACCGGTGGTGTCCTCGCCATTGATCAGGATCTTGCCCGAGGTCGGTTTGATCAGGCGATTGATCATCTTCAGCGTGGTGCTTTTGCCGCAGCCCGAAGGCCCGAGGAACACGCAAATCTCGCCTTCATTGACGGTCAGGCTTACCGAGTCCACGGCTTTCACATCTTTGCCGTTGCTTTGGAAGGTCTTGCTGAGGTTTTGAAGTTCGATCATTTGAGCAGTCCTTTTGGAGTCAGCGAGCGTTGCAGCCATTGCAGAAGCAGGTCGGCGAAGATGGCCAGCAGGCTGACCAGCAGGGCGCCGACGATCAGCATCGACATGTCGCTGCGGCTGATGGAAGCGAGGATGAGTACACCGAGGCCACCGGCGCCAATGGTGGCGGCAATCGTCATGACACCGATGTTCATGACCACGGCGGTGCGCACGCCGGCGAGGATCACCGGCACGGCGATGGGCAATTCGACCATGTGCAGGCGCTGGCCGAAGGTCATGCCGATACCGCGAGCGGCTTCGCGGATGCCAGGCTCGACATTGGTCAGGGCCAGGTAGGTGTTACGCATGATCGGCAACAGCGAGTAGAGAAAAACCGCGGTGATCGCCGGCATCGGCCCCAGGCCCTGGCCGAATTTCGAGTAGAACGGCAGCAGCAGGCCAAACAGCGCAATCGACGGCACGGTCAGCAGCACCGTGGCGCTGGCTTGCAGGGGGCCGGCGAGACTGGGGAAGCGCGTCATCAGCACCCCCAGCGGCACGCCAACCACAATCGCCAGGGTCACGGCGATGCCGACCAGGGTGATGTGTTGCCCGGTCAGCTGGAGCACCTGCTGCCAGTCGAGATGGGAAAAGGCGTTGAAGAGTTCCATGAGTCTTCCTTCTTCAGTTCAATGGGTGTTGGCGCAGGAAATCCGCGGCAACGGCTGAAGGACTCTGGTGATCGACATCCACCCGCGCGTTGAGCTCGCGCATGGTGTTGTCGTCGAACAGTTCAGCCAGTGGCTTGAGCTGTTCGGCCAGTTGCGGATGCGCATCGAGGTAGGCCTGGCGAACCACGGGCGCTGCGGTGTAGTCGGGGAAGTAATGCCTGTCGTCTTCCAGCAATTTGAGCTTGAAGGCGTTCAAGCGACCGTCGGTGGTGTAGACCAGGCCGGCAAACACCTGGCCGTTGCGCAGGGCGGTGTAGACCAGGCCTGCGTCCATCTGCCGGATGTTCTTGCGGGTCAGGTTCATGTCGTACAGCTGCACCATGCCGTCGAGCCCGTCCGAGCGATTGGCGAACTCGGTGTCGAGCGCTACCAGATTGTTGGTCCCGGCTTCCTGGCGCAGCACTTCGTTCAGCTCGCTGATGGTGTTGATCTGCGGGTACTGGTCGGCGACGTTTTTGGGCAAGGCCAAGGCATAGGTGTTGCTGAATTTCGACGGAGTCAGCCAGACCAGGCCTTTTTTCCCGTCGAGTTCTTTCACTCGGGCGTAGGACTGTTGGCTGTCGAGTTTTTCGCTGACATGGTTGTAGGCCACCAGCGACACGCCGGTGTATTCCCAGAGCATGTCCAATTGCCCGCTTTCGTGGGCGCTGCGGGCCAGATTGCTGCCCAGACCGCCGGTTACTTGTACGTCATAACCCTTGGTGCGCAGGTACTGGGAAGTGATTTCCGCCAGCAGCGTCTGTTCGGTGAACACCCGGGCGCCGATGCGGATCAGCGGTTTATCCGCGGCTTGGGCAAATCCTGCGAACAGCAGGACGCAGCCTAGTAAAAAGCTTGATGTCTTCATGATAATTCCTTTGCCGAGGCTTAAGACGGGCGCAAACCGCGTTCTAGCCAGAGACGGCTGGCGAGTGTCACCAGAGCGTCGAGCAACAAGGCCAGCAGGGCGGTGCAGGCCGCGCCCAGCAGCAGTTGCGGCTGGTTGTTCAGGGCGATGCCAGGGAAAATCAGGCTGCCCAGGCTGTTGGCGCCGATCAGGAACGCCAGGGGTGCCGTGCCGACGTTGATCGCCAATGCCACGCGCACACCGCCGACGATGATCGGCATGGCGTTTGGCAGTTCGACCCGCCACAGCACTTGAGACGGGGTCATGCCGATGCCGACGGCCGCTTCCTTGAGCGAACCCTGGACGTTTTTCAGGCCTTCGTAGGTGTTGCGCACGATCGGCAACAATGAAGCGAGGAAGAGGGCGAAGATCGCGGGGCCGCTGCCGATGCCGAGGACGCCCAGGGCAATGGCCAGTACGGCGAGAGGTGGCACGGTGTTGCCGATGTTGAAGAGCTGCATGAAGCGCTCAGCGCGGCCCACCATGGTCGGGCGGCTGAGGAAGATGCCGGCGGGGATGCCCACAACGAGGGCGGCCAGCATGGAAGCGAGGACGAGAATCAGATGAGCTTGCAGGTAAAACAACAAATCGTCGCGGTAGTGTTCGATCGTGTTGATGCCGATCCAGTGGACCAGCAGGGCCAGAAGGGCGATTACCAGCGCGCCTCCTGTCAGCCCTTTGCCATAGCGAATAGCCACAGGCGGACTCCTTTTTTTTCCGTCGGCGAACGCAATTCCGTGTGGCATGCCATGCCTGGCTGCCGGAAAACGTTCGCGAGAAGCAGCTCGTCAGATGCTGGTAAAACAGCATGCAAACGAACCATGAGCACAGCCTCGTCAGGCTGAATGGCGGGTGTTTCAGGCCCCCGACGAGTGGTCGTTACGGGGGAGTGGACGTCTCCGTGCTTTAAAAGGTTCCCATCTAAGGCAGCATTTGGCCACCCCTGATGTGCTCAACGGTTCGGTTATTGACTCAACTTGGGCTATAATCTGCGCCCTTTTTTGAATCACCTGCCAGGCGATTTCCCATGACCAAACAGGCCGCCGAAGTCGCGAAACGCCGCACTTTCGCCATTATTTCCCACCCCGATGCCGGTAAGACCACCATCACCGAGAAGCTCCTGCTGATGGGCAAGGCGATTGCGGTAGCCGGTACGGTGAAATCTCGTAAATCCGACCGCCATGCCACCTCCGACTGGATGGAAATGGAAAAACAACGGGGTATTTCCATTACCACGTCGGTCATGCAGTTCCCGTATCGCGAGCACATGATCAACCTGCTCGACACCCCGGGCCACGAAGACTTCTCCGAAGACACCTACCGCACCCTGACGGCAGTGGACTCGGCGTTGATGGTCCTCGACGGCGGTAAGGGCGTTGAGCCACGGACCATCGCCCTGATGGACGTCTGCCGTCTGCGCGATACGCCGATCGTCAGCTTCATCAACAAACTCGACCGTGACATCCGCGACCCGATCGAACTGCTCGACGAAATCGAAGCGGTCCTCAAGATCAAGGCCGCGCCGATCACCTGGCCGATCGGGTGCTACCGCGACTTCAAGGGTGTGTACCACCTGGCCGACGACTACATCATCGTCTACACCGCCGGTCACGGCCACGAGCGCACCGAAACCAAGATCATCGAGAAGCTCGATTCCGCTGAAGCCCGTGCCCACCTGGGTGACGAGTACGAGCGTTTCATCGAGCAGCTGGAACTGGTGCAGGGTGCCTGCCACGAGTTCAACCAGCAGGAATTCCTAGACGGCCAGCTGACCCCGGTGTTCTTCGGTACCGCCCTGGGTAACTTCGGTGTTGACCACGTCCTCGACGCCGTCGTTGATTGGGCGCCGCGCCCGCTGGCACGGGTGGCCAACGAGCGCACCGTGGAACCGGTGGAAGAGAAGTTCTCAGGCTTCATCTTCAAGATCCAGGCGAACATGGACCCCAAGCACCGCGACCGTATCGCCTTCATGCGGATCTGCTCCGGCAAGTACGAAAAAGGCATGAAGATGCGCCACGTGCGCACCGGCAAGGACGTGCGGATCGGCGATGCGCTGACCTTCTTCTCCTCCGAGCGTGAGCAACTGGAAGAAGCGTTCGCCGGTGACATCATCGGCCTGCACAACCACGGCACCATCCAGATCGGCGACACCTTCACCGAAGGCGAAGTCCTGGGCTTCACCGGTATCCCGCACTTCGCCCCGGAACTGTTCCGCCGCGTACGCCTGCGTGACCCGTTGAAATCCAAGCAACTGCGCCAGGGCCTGCAACAATTGGCCGAAGAAGGCGCGACCCAGGTGTTCTTCCCCGAGCGCAGCAACGACATCATCCTCGGCGCCGTCGGTGTGCTGCAGTTCGACGTGGTCGCCAGCCGCCTGAAAGAGGAATACAAGGTCGAGTGCTCCTACGAGCCAATCACCGTGTACTCCGCGCGCTGGATCGAATGCAGCGACAAGAAGAAGCTTGAGGAATTCTCCAACAAGGCCGTGGAAAACCTGGCACTGGACGGCGGCGGTCACCTGACCTACCTCGCGCCGACCCGGGTCAACCTGGCACTGATGGAAGAACGCTGGCCGGACGTGAAATTCCGTGCGACGCGTGAGCATCACTAAGCGTTAACTTAATCCAGAAACCCCGACGCGAAAGCTTCGGGGTTTTTTTTGGCCAGCGATGGGCCCTGTGGGAGCGAGCTTGCTCGCGATGACGGTCTGTCATTCAACAGTGATGCTGACAGTTAGTCCGCTATCGCGAGCAAGCTCGCTCCCACAGGGGGCATTGTTGTTAGTGGGTTTGGGTATAACCCTTATTCAAATCCAGTCTCTACATTCATGGCATTTCCGCCCAGTCGTTAGCGTCCTATCTGGAGAATCGGGCTGATCGCAACTAGATTTAATCAGCGCCAAGACAGGCACTCTACGAAAGGATGGATTCGGCTATGAACAGGTTGCTACGCATTGTGTTGCTGTTGAAGGTTTTGGTCATGCTGGCCCTCGGCAGTTCGGCGGTCTGGGCCGAGTGCGAGGATCACGAAAGCCAGGCGTCCAGCGGGCAGGGAACCCATGGTGATCTGATGATCGCCAAGTCCGAATCGGAACCGGGCGACAAGGGGCAGGGCGGTAGTGCGGGTGACGATGACTCGACCACCGATGAGCCGGACTCCGATGACGCCGACGAGGGTGATAGCCAGACGTAAATTGCAGGAAAAATAAACCCCTTTTACCAGCTCAGTGTGCAGGCCTTAGGAAGCGGTAAGGAGATCCTCTGTGGGAGCGAGCCTGCTCGCGAAAGCAGTCCTTCAGTCACCAGCTATTTTGACTGAGAAGACGTCTTCGCGAGCAGGCTCGCTCCCACATTATTTAAGCTGCGCCGTCGAGGAATGGGCAAACTACATGGGGCGGGCGCTCGTTGATAAGTAGGCGTACCGTTTATCTGAACTGTCATTTTTAACAGCTAGGTTTTCATTATCGGGTCTGGTCTATTTGGTTTGTAACGAACCAACAGATGTCCATCACTGACCGAGAAGGCCCTAATCATGGCAGATGAAATTATCACGCAGGATAATGACGAACCTCAGAATCCGTTATGGGATGCCCCGACTATCAAAGCGCCCAAGCCCAATTCAACCGTTTCTCCTGGATTTCAAATTATCGCCGGCGAGTATCTTTCAGCAAAAACTGATTGGCGAATACATATCATGCAAGGCGATAAGCTGGTCAGGGAATTTAAGGCTTTTGGAGTTAGTGTTTATCTTGATGTGCCATATGATGTCATCCCCCAAGGAGAAGCGTTCTACTTTAAAGTTGATTACTATAAATGGCCCTCCTGGAGCAATTGGGCTTATTCGGGCGATTTGTTAATGGCTGAACTCGGCGATCCGACAATTCTAAAACCTGTCGACAATGAAGTTGTAACAATAAAAAATCCAGAGGTGTCAGGGATCGGTGTGGCCGGCGCCAACATTGTCGTGAAAACCGCAGATCATTCAATGGTGGTTTGTCAGACTACCGTGAATTCAGACGGTACCTGGCGCGATACGCTTTCAGAATATGTGTCCTCCTTCCCAGTAGCTATAACTGCAAGGCAAACTTTTCGACAACTAGTCTCCGGTTGGTCGAACATTGTTAATATTAATTACCTCTACTCCGACTTGAAAGCGCCTGTCATTCTAAAGCCGTTGCCGAATGCTTATGTTAAAAGGACTGAAGTAGTAGTGTCTGGTAATAACTGTGCTCCGGGCGCCAAGGTCAATTTATATAAGGCAGGCTCTGGTGTTGATCTTCATGGCACAGGAACGGTGCAGCCAGATGGAACATGGACAATAAACGCTAAACCCGAACTGCTCTTCATTGGGCCGTTCCAGTTAACTGTTCAACAGGTTCTTGACGGCAAGCCTTCCGGGTACTCGGACACTGTGAAAATTATTCTTACCATATAGTTAACCTGGTTCGGCGATGCTGCCGATGACTCCGCTTTTGTCACCGGCATGTCGGTAACAAGGCGATTGCCGCTATTAAATCGCAAACAAAAGAAAACCCCCTCCACCGGACTGATGCGCAGTCCTGAGGAAGGGGGCCTGTATCACTTGTGGGAGCAGGTTCGCTCCCACATTCCGTTACGCCGCGCCGTCGAGAAACTGCTCGGCGTAGTGGCAAGCCACCTGCCGGTTATCGAGAGGGCGCAGGGCTGGCTCTTCGGTTTTGCAGCGCTCGGTCGCATACGGGCAACGCTTGTGGAAAGCGCAGCCCGGTGGCGGGTTCAGCGGGTTGGGCAACTCGCCGACGATCTTGATTTTCGGCTTGTTGGGGTCCGGGTGAATGGTCGGGGTGGCCGACAGGAGCGCCTGGGTGTACGGGTGCAGGGGGCGCTCGTAGATATCGTTCTTCGGACCGATTTCCACCGGGCGGCCGAGGTACATCACCATCACGTCATCGGCGACATGTTGCACCACCGCCAGGTTGTGGGAGATGAACACGTAGGCGGTGTTGAACTCTTGCTGCAGGTCCATGAACAGGTTCAGCACCTGCGCCTGGATCGACACGTCCAGCGCCGAGGTCGGTTCGTCCGCCACCAGCACTTTCGGTTGCAGCATCATCGCGCGAGCCAGGGCGATCCGCTGGCGCTGGCCGCCGGAGAACATGTGCGGATAGCGCTGGTAGTGCTCAGGACGCAAGCCCACCTGCTTCATCATCGCCTGGACTTTCTCGCGACGTTCGGTGGCCGACAGGTTGGTGTTGATCAACAGCGGTTCGGCCAGCTGATCACCGATTTTCTGCCGTGGGTTCAGCGACGCGTACGGGCTCTGGAACACCATCTGCACGTCTTTGCGCAGTTGCTTGCGCTGGGCCTTGTCGGCACCGGCGACTTCCTGGCCGGCGATTTTCAGGGAGCCGGAGGACGGTTCTTCGATCAGGGTCAGGGCACGGGCCAGGGTGGATTTGCCGCAGCCCGACTCACCCACCACGGCGAGGGTCTTGCCGGCTTCCAGTTCGAACGACACACCGTTGAGGGCACGTACGGTGGCATGCCCCTTGAACAGGCCACGGGACACTTCGTAATGACGGGTCAGGTCGCGGGCGGTAAGAACGACGGCCATTACGCCACCTCCTGGTTCAGCGGGTAGAAGCAGCGGGCGAGGCTGTTGCTTTTCGGATCAAGGGCTGGACGCTGCACGCGGCAGTTGTCCTGCACGTATGGGCAGCGCGGCGACAACAGGCAGCCCTGCGGACGGTCGTAGCGACCGGGGACAATGCCCGGCAGGGTCGACAGGCGCGAGGCACCCAGGCTGTGTTCCGGAATCGCCTTGAGCAGCGCTTCGCTGTACGGGTGGGCCGGGATGTCGAACAGTTGCGGCACCTGGCCAACTTCGACCGCCTGGCCGGCGTACATCACGCACACGCGCTGGGCAGTTTCGGCCACCACCGCGAGGTCGTGGGTGATCAGCACCAGGCCCATGTTCTGCTCTTTCTGCAACGCCAGCAGCAGGTCCATGATCTGTGCCTGGATAGTCACGTCGAGTGCTGTGGTCGGTTCGTCGGCGATCAGCAGTTTCGGTTCGCCGGCAATCGCCATGGCGATCGCAACACGCTGGCTCATGCCGCCGGACAGTTGATGCGGGTAGGCGTCCATACGGCTGGCGGCGCCCGGGATTTCCACTTTTTCCAACAGTTCGATGGCGCGTTTACGTGCTTGCTTGCCAGACATTTTCAGGTGCAGGCGCAGCACTTCCTCGATCTGGAAACCAACGGTGTAGCTCGGGTTCAGCGCGGTCATCGGATCCTGGAAGACCATGGACAGGTCTTTACCGACGATCTGCCGACGCTGGCGATTGTTGAGCTTGAGCATGTCCTTGCCGTCAAAGCTGAGCGAGTCGGCGGTGACGATGCCTGGATGTTCGATCAGGCCCATCAGCGCCATCATGGTCACGGATTTACCCGAACCCGACTCGCCAACGATGGCCAGCACTTCGCCCTTGTCGACTTTCAGGTCGAGGCCATCGACCACAGGCGTTGCGTTCTTGTCGCCAAAGCGAACGTTGAGATTCTTGATTTCTAGCAGTGACATTGGAATCTCCTCAGGCGGCGTTCTTGAGTTTCGGGTCCAGCGCATCGCGCAGGCCGTCACCCATCAAGTTGATTGCCAGCACGCTGAGCAAAATGGTCAGGCCAGGCAGGCTGACGACCCACCAGGCGCGTTCGATGTAGTCGCGGGCCGAGGCCAGCATGGTGCCCCACTCGGGGGTTGGCGGTTGTACGCCAAGGCCGAGGAAGCCCAGGGCGGCGGCATCGAGAATCGCAGACGAAAAACTCAAGGTTGCCTGGACGATCAGCGGCGCCATGCAGTTGGGCAGTACGGTCACGAACATCAGGCGTGGCAGGCCGGCACCGGCCAGGCGCGCGGCGGTCACGTAGTCGCGGTTCAGCTCGCCCATGACCGCGGCGCGGGTCAGGCGAACATAGGACGGCAGGGACACCACGGCGATGGCGATCACGGTGTTGATCAGGCCAGGGCCGAGGATGGCGACGATCGCCACGGCCAGCAGCAGGGACGGCAGGGCCAGCATGATGTCCATCAGGCGCATGATGGTCGGGCCGACCGCTTTGGGGAAGAAGCCGGCGAACAGGCCCAGCAGAATCCCCGGGATCAGCGACATCACCACCGATGACAAACCGATCAGCAGCGACAGGCGCGAACCCTGGATCAGGCGCGACAGCAGGTCGCGGCCCAGTTCATCGGTACCCAGCAAGAACTGGATCTGCCCACCTTCCAGCCAGGCTGGCGGGGTCAGCAGGAAGTCGCGGTACTGCTCGCTTGGGTCATGGGGTGCAACCCAGGGGGCGAAGATGGCGCAGAAAATCACCAGCAGCATGAACATCAGGCCGGCAACGGCACCTTTGTTCTTGGAAAACGCTTGCCAGAATTCTTTGTACGGCGATGGGTACAGCAGGCTTTGATCCACGGCGGAGGTGGCGGTGGCTACTGAGGATGTTGGAGTGCTCATGGGTTTTGACCTCAGCGCTGATGACGGATGCGTGGGTTGGCAAAGCCGTAGAGGATGTCCACTACGAAGTTGACCAGAATCACCAGGCAGGCGATTAACAGGATGCCGTTTTGTACGACCGGGTAGTCACGGGCGCCGATGGCTTCGATCAGCCATTTGCCGATGCCCGGCCAGGAGAAGATGGTTTCGGTCAGGACCGCACCGGCCAGCAGGGTGCCGACTTGCAGGCCGACCACGGTCAGCACCGGGATCAGCGCGTTACGCAGGCCGTGCACGAACACCACGCGCGACGGCGACAGGCCCTTGGCCTTGGCGGTACGGATGTAGTCTTCACGCAGCACTTCAAGCATCGACGAACGGGTCATCCGCGCGATCACCGCCAGCGGGATGGTGCCGAGCACGATGGCCGGCAGGATCAGGTGGTGCAGGGCATCGACGAACGCGCCGACGTCATCGGCCAGCAGCGTGTCGATCAGCATGAAGCCGGTGCGCGGCTCGATGTCATAGAGCAGGTCGATCCGCCCGGACACCGGAGTCCAGCCCAGGGAGACCGAGAAGAACATGATCAGGATCAGGCCCCACCAGAAGATCGGCATCGAGTATCCCGCCAGGGAGACACCCATCACCCCATGGTCGAACAGGGACCCTCGCTTGAGTGCCGCGATCACCCCGGCCAGCAGGCCCAGGATACCGGCGAACAACAGGGCGGCCATGGACAGTTCCAGGGTCGCGGGGAATAGGGAGGTGAACTCGTTCCAGACACTTTCACGGGTACGCAGGGATTCCCCGAGATCGCCGTGGGCCAGTTTGCCGATGTAATCCAGGTACTGGGCATACAGGGGTTTGTTCAGACCTAGGCGTTCCATTGCCTGAGCGTGCATTTCCGGGTCGACTCTGCGTTCGCCCATCATGACTTCCACGGGGTCGCCAGGGATCATGCGAATCAATGCGAAAGTCAGCAAGGTGATGCCGAAGAACGTGGGGATCAGTAACCCCAGTCGGCGGGCAATAAAACTAAACATCGTAAGGTGTACCTCATCAGCCGGTTAGGCGTGCCCGGCATGCCTGGGTCAGGAATGCCGGGAGTTTCTTATCTACTTCACCTGGGTGGTGGCGAAGTTATTGGTGGTGAGCGGGCTAATTTGGTAGCCCTCTACGTTGTTACGCATTGCAGTGAACATTCTTGTGTGCGCCAGGCTGATCCATGGCTGGTCCTGGTTAAAGATAACCTGTGCCTGTTCGTACAGTGCTGCACGCTCGGCCGGGTCGGTTTTTTCCCGGGCCTGGTCAAGCAGGGCCTGGAATTTATCATTGCACCAGCGAGCGTAGTTTTCGCCGTTCTTCGCCGCCTCGCAACTGAGCATAGGCGTCAGGAAGTTATCCGGGTCGCCGTTATCACCCGCCCATCCGGCGGAAACCATATCGTGCTCGCCATTTTTCGCGCGTTTGAGCATTTCGCCCCATTCCATCACGCGGATGTCGATCTTGATCCCCACCTTGGCCAGGTCGGCCTGCATCATCTGTGCGCCGAGCATCGGGTTGGGGTTGGTCGCGCCACCGCCGTTGCGGGTGAACAGGGTGAACACGGTACCTTCCGGTACGCCGGCTTCCTTGAGCAGGGCGCGGGCCTTGTCCAGGTCGCGGGGCGGGTTCTTCAGGTCGTGGTTGTAGCCCAGCAGGGTGTCCGGGAACGGGTTGACCGCCGCGGTCGCATTGCCTTTGCCGAACAGCGCGTTGACGGCCGCTTCCTTGTCGAAGGCGATGTCGATGGCTTTACGTACGCGCACGTCACTCAGGTATTTGTGCTGGGTGTTGATGGCGATGTACGCGACGGTCATCGCGTTCAGTTCATCGACCTTCAGCTTGGTGTCTTTCTTGATGCTCGGGATGTCGTCCGGTTTCGGGTACAGCGCGACCTGGCATTCGTTGGCCTTGAGCTTCTGCAGGCGCACGTTGTTGTCGGTGGCGATGGCCAGGATCAGCGAATCAGCCGGCGGCTTGCCACGGAAATAGTCCGGGTTGGCCTTGAAGCGGACCTGAGCGTCCTTGTTGTAACGCTGGAAGACAAACGGACCGGTGCCGATCGGCTTGCTGTTCAGGTCGCCGGTCTTGTTGGCCTTGAGCAGCTGGTCGGCGTATTCGGCAGGGTAGATCGAGGAGAACGCCATGGCGATGTCAGCCAAAAACGGCGCTTCGCGGCGGGTCAGGGTGAACTTGACCGTGTTGTCGTCGACTTTTTCGACGTTTTTCAGCAGTTCCTTGAAGCCCATGCTTTCAAAGTACGGGAAGCCCACGCTCGACAGTTTGTGCCATGGGTGGTTCGGGTCCAGCTGCCGCTGGAAGCTCCAGACCACGTCGTCGGCATTCATGTCGCGGGTAGGCTTGAAGTATTCAGTGGTGTGAAACTTGACGCCTTTGCGCAGGTGGAAGGTGTAGGTCAGGCCGTCCTCACTGATGTCCCAGGATTCGGCCAGTGCCGGAATCACATCAGTGGTCCCGGGCTTGAAGTCCGCCAGGCGATTGAAGATGGTTTCGGCCACCGCGTCGGCTGTGACTGCAGTCGTGTACTGGACCATGTCGAAGCCTTCGGGGCTGGCTTCGGTGCAGACCACCAGCGGCTTGGCCGATACACCCAACGCGACACTCAGCAAGGCGGCCGCGATGGCCGCACGTAGGGGAAGCATTTTCATCAAGAACCCTCTGCAATCGGTTGAAAGACAAAAGCCGAACGACTGATTCGTTGTTGAATCAGCCGTGCGGCCGGTGCATTACAGGATGTTGAACGGAACAGTGGTCACGAGACGGAACTCGTTGATGCTGCCGTCAGCCTGGAATTCGCTGGCGCGGTGAGCGGTATAGGTTGCGCGAACAGTGGTGGCCTTGAACGGGCCGCTCTGTACGGCGTAGGTAGCACCGATACCATATTCGTAATGGTGTTCGCCGTCCTGTTCCTGAATGCCGTCGTAGCCCTTGCCGGCTACACCTTTGTTGCCGGTGTAGTGAGTGCCGTCGATACCCCAGCCGCGCGCCTGGTAGATGTTGAACTTCAGGCCTGGTACGCCGTATTCGGCCATGTTCAGGCCGTAGGCAACCTGGAACGACTTCTCGTTCGGGCCGTTGAAGTCCGACAGCAGGGAGTTGGCCAGGTAGATGCCGTTGGTTTCGTGCAGGTAGTCGAAGTACTCGTTACCGTTCACTTCCTGGTACGAGAAAGTCAGGCTGTGGGCCTGGTGGGTCAGGCCGAACGACAGGGAGTAGGTGTCGTTGTCGATGTCGCCGATCAGCGCTTTGCCTTCTTCCTGGGTTTTGTAGTAGTTCAGGCCGGTGGTCAGGCTCAGTACCTGGCTGTCGCCCAGTACGTGGGTGGCGCCGAAGTAGTACTGGTTCCAGATGTCCTCGGCCTGGGTGGCCCAGAGGCTGGTAGTCAGGCTGGCGAACGGGGTGTAGGTGATACCGCCGGTGTAGACGTGATCGGATTCAACGATGCCGTTGGCGTATTCGGTGCGGAATTTGCGTTGGCTTTGTTCGGTACGCGGCGAGTTGCGATCGAAGGTGGCCAGGTCGAACGCCAGGTTGTTCAGCTCTTCGCTGTGGATTGCCACACCCTGGAAGCTCGAAGGCAGCGCACGGTTACCGATGACGTCGACCATCGGGCTGCTGAAGTTCTGACGACCGGCGGTCAGGGTGGTGTTGGAGATACGCGCCTTGACGTTGGCCAGGCCCAGCTTGCTCCACTGGCCAACGGCGTCGCCGCCTTCTTCGGTCAGGGTACGGTTGTTGCCAGCGCCTGGGCGAGTGCCCGGTGCGCCGCCGTTGTTGGACGCCAGGTCCTTGCGGTCCTGGTCCAGGGCGATGGCGTTGTAGGCCGCCACTTCCGTGCTGAAACCGACATTACCTTCGGTGAAGCCCGAGTTGTACTTGACGATCGTGCCCTGAACCCAGTTGATGCGACGGTCAGTCGGGGTCGATACGCCATCTTTCTTGTAGGAGAAATTGGCGCCACGCTTGAGTTGTTCGTTGGCGTACCAGTTACGGGTCGTGCCGCTGATCGACTGGCCTTCGAGGAAACCGGTGGCTTCGCTCTGGGCGCTTTTTTCATTTACGGTAACCGGGGTGTACGCCTGGCTCTGAGTTTCAGCGTACGCCGTGGCGGTGATACTGCTGATGGCCAAGGCCAGTATCGCGGTGCTGCTCAGTTTCATGGGTGAAGCTCCTTACTTTCTATTATTAATGCCGGCCTTTTTTGGTGGTTCGGCTATTTGTTTTGGAACTCTTTCACGCATAGCAAACGTTTGCTGGAGGCCGGATTGGCGAATTACGGCAATACGCTTGCGTGAGGGCGCAATGCGCCCCCAGCGTTTTCAGCTACACGGTTTTATTTTTCGATGCTGACACCCGAGAAAACGTTGCGACCGAAAGGGCTGACCTTGAACCCTTCGATTTTGGCGCTCAACGGCTGGTTGACCGTTGAGTGGGCGACCGGCGTGATCGGTACCTGCTGCTTGAGGTACTGCTGCGCCTGTTTGTAGAGCAGGGTGCGCTGGTCGCGGTCGGTCACGACCTTGGCCTGCTTGATCAGCTTGTCGTAAGCCGGATCACACCACATGGAGTAGTTGTTGCCACCGATGGCATCGCAGCTGTACAGCGTGCCGAGCCAGTTGTCCGGGTCACCGTTGTCACCGGTCCAGCCGATCAGGCTGATGTCGTGCTCGCCATTCTTGGTGCGCTTGATGTACTCGCCCCATTCGTAGCTGACGATCTTGACCTTGAGGCCGATCTTCGCCCAGTCAGCCTGGAGCATTTCGGCCATCAACTTGGCGTTGGGGTTGTAGGGACGCTGTACGGGCATGGCCCACAGGGTGATTTCGGTGCCTTCCTTCACGCCGGCAGCCTTGAGCAGTTCCTTGGCTTTTTCCGGGTTGTAGGCGGCGTCCTTGATAGTGTCATCGTAGGACCATTGGGTCGGCGGCATGGCGTTGACCGCCAGTTGCCCTGCGCCCTGGTAAACGGCGTTGAGAATGCCTTGCTTGTTCACCGCCATGTCCAGCGCCTGGCGCACTTCGAGCTGGTCGAATGGCTTGTGACGCACGTTATAGGCGATGTAGCCCAGGTTGAAACCGGGCTTTTCGATCAACTGCAGCGCAGGATCGTTCTTCAGCGCGGTCACGTCGGCGGGGCGCGGGTGCAAGGTGATCTGGCACTCATTGGCCTTGAGCTTCTGCACGCGCACCGAGGCGTCGGTGTTGATGGCGAAAATCAGGTTGTCGAGCTTGACCCGGCTCGGGTCCCAGTAGTGCTTGTTGCCGGTGTAACGGATGTTCGAGTCTTTCTGGTAGCTCTTGAACACGAACGGCCCGGTGCCGATGGGCTTCTGGTTGATGTCGCTCGGCTTGCCTTCGGCCAGCAGCTTGTCGGCGTACTCGGCAGAGAGGATCGCGGCGAAGCTCATGGCGATGTTCTGGATGAACGCGGCGTCGACGCTGTTGAGTGTCATGACCACGGTCAGCGGCCCGGTCTTTTCGACCTTGGCGATGTTCTTGTTCAGGCTCATCCCGTTGAAATACGGGAACTCGGTCGGGTAAGCCTTACGAAAGGGTTGTTGCGGGTCGAGCATGCGATTGAACGTGAACAGCACGTCATCGGCGTTGAAGTCGCGAGTCGGTGTGAAGTACTTGGTTGTATGAAACTTCACTCCCGGGCGCAGGTGAAAGGTGTATGTGAGGCCGTCCTCGGAAATATCCCAGCTGGTGGCCAGGCCAGGTACGACATTGGTCGAGCCTTTTTCAAACTCTGCCAGGCGGTTGTACAGCGGTTCGGCAGCGTCGTTATCGGTCGCGGTGGTGTACTGCGCGGTGTCGAAGCCGGCGGGGCTGCCTTCGGAGCAGAACACCAGGCTGTTGGGGGCGGCCTGGCTCATGGACGTGGCGGCCAAGAGGCCAGTGCCCAGCAATGCGGATAAAACCAAGGTATGGCGCATGACGCTCTCTCTTGTTCAGTGTTGTGACAATGAGCCTTCGTCCCGTGCGCAGACGGGGAGGCTTCACTGGTTTCCAGCCATGGCGTGCAGCAAAAAAAAAACCGAGGACCCACGCATTAGCTGGTCAGATCCCGACGGTATGTACCGTGGGTCCGGCAGTAAATACGAAAAGTCCGAAAGACTTGTGGGAAAAGACGACGCGTCCTAGCGCTCTGCTGTAGTTAGCGGGCGATTTGGATGTAGGTAATTTCCTGCTTTCTCGGTAGGCAGAGTAACGGCGACGTCATGAACGTCGCCGTTACCAAACCTTATTTGCTGACGCTGACGCCGTAGAAGGAGTTCAAGCCAAACGGGCTGATCTTGAAGTCCTGCACATTGGCGCGCATGGGTTGGAACACCGTCGAGTGAGCGATAGGTGTCATTGGCGTCTGATCTTTAAGGATGTGTTGCGCCTGTTTGTACAGCTCGGTGCGCTTGCCTTGATCCGAAGTGCGCTTGGCTTGCTTGACGATGTCGTCAAACGGCTTGTAGCACCATTTCGAGAAGTTGTTGCCTTCCAGCGAGTCGCAACCGAACAGCACGTTCAGCCAGTTGTCGGGATCACCATTGTCGCCGCTCCAGCCAATCAGCATCGCCTGGTTCTCGCCGCCTTTGGAGCGCTTGATGTACTCGCCCCACTCGTAGCTCTGGATCTTGACCTTGAGACCGACTTTCGCCCAGTCGGACTGCAGCATTTCGGCCATCAGCTTGGCGTTCGGGTTATACGGACGCTGTACCGGCATGGCCCAGAGAACGATTTCGGTGCCCTCTTTGACGCCGGCTTCCTTGAGCAGCTCCTTGGCTTTCTCAGGGTTGTACGGCGCATCCTTGATGGTGGTGTCGTAGGACCACTGGGTCGGCGGCATGGCGTTGACGGCCAGTTGGCCAGCGCCCTGGTACACCGAGTCGATGATCTGTTGCTTGTTGACCGCCATGTCCAGTGCCTGACGCACTTTCAGTTGGGCCAGCGGGTTTGGCTCGTTGCTGCCCTTGACCTTGTCCATCACGTTGTAGGCGATGTAGCCCAGGTTGAAACCCGCCTGGTCAGGCAGCTTCAGGGTCTTGTCTTCGCGCAGCGCTTTCAGGTCGGCCGGACGAGGGAACAGGGTGACCTGGCACTCGTTCTTCTTCAGCTTCTGGATACGTACCGATGGGTCGGTGGTGATGGCGAAGATCAGGTTGTCGATCTTGACGTCGTCCGGCTTCCAGTAGTCCTTGTTCCCGGTGTAGCGGATGTTGGAGTCTTTCTGGTAGCTCTTGAACACGAACGGACCGGTGCCGACCGGCTTCTGGTTAATGTCGGCGGCCTTGCCTTCTTTCAGCAACTGGGCTGCGTATTCGGCGGACTGGATCGAGGCGAAGCTCATGGCCATGTTCTGGATGAACGCGGCATCAACGTCTTTGAGGCTGAACTTGACGGTTTTGTCGTCGACTTTATCGATCTTGGTGATGTTGGTGTCCATCCCCATGTCGGTGAAGTACGGGAATTCGGTCGGGTACGCTTTGCGGAACGGGTCATCCTTGTTAATCATGCGATTGAAGGTGAACAGAACGTCGTCGGCGTTGAACTCACGAGTCGGCTTGAAATACGGGGTGGTGTGGAACTTGACGCCTTCGCGCAGGTGGAAGGTGTAGGTCAGGCCGTCATCGGAGACGTCCCAGCTGGTCGCCAGCCCAGGAATGACGGCGGTACCGCCGCGCTCGAACTGGGTCAGGCGGTTGAACATGGTTTCGGCAGAGGCGTCGAAGTCGGTTCCGGTGGTGTATTGACCTGGATCGAAACCGGCCGGGCTCCCTTCGGAGCAGAACACCAGGTTAGTCGCAGCTTGAGCGAACGGTGCACTAGCCAACAGGCTGGCGCCGACTAAAAACGGAATGACCGCGTGTTTAAGCATGGTGGCCTCATGATTTGTTGTCATTTTTTGATTTTGAGGACGACCTCGTGAGTCGTGCCTGCGGATACTTATGCAGGGGCCATACCCAATGCAAGATCCAGAGCGACTACAAGCGTTAAACAGTGGCACGAACGTACCTTAATGTCGCATTTGTATAAAAGTTGACGCATTTGACCGTTTGCGCGGCATTTTTGTAGTGCAACTGTTGCACTTTTATGGTGCGTTGAAGCATTGGGTTGCCCGTGAGTGGGGCGGGGTGTTACCTATTTATACCCCGTCCTTGAGGGGTGTGTACGTGGTTAATGGGAGTGGTTATCGTTGCACTGGTATTGGTCGCGGGTTGCGAGTAGTACAAGGTGCAACTTTTCGTTTCGTTTTGTAGGTTGTCTCTGTAGGAGTTGTAGGAGGCTGCGATTTTTTCGGTAGCACTCAAATGTCCCTGAGAGCATAGATCAGGATTAAAAGATCGCCGTCTGCGGCAGTTCTGCGGGAACAAAAAAACGGCGATCATTTTGGTGATCGCCGTTTTTGTTCAGGGGTTATCGAATCAAGGCATCAGCACTTCAATCGATCCATCGGCCGTCATGCTGACCTGGCTGGTGCCGGCTTCCACTTCCGGCGTCACCGCAGCGGCGTCCATGCTGGCGGCTTTCATCATCATCGGCCCGCGCATGTACGGTTGCGGGTAACCGATACTGTTGAAGTTCAGATTGACGATTTTGTAACCCTTGCCGCCCAGGGCATCGGTAGCCAATTGCGCGCGGGCCTTGAAGGCAGTCACGGCCTCTTTGAGCAGGGCGTCTTCGCTGGCCTTGCGGGTTGGCGTGGCGATGGCGAAATCCATGCCGCCCATTTTCAGGTCGGTGAGCAGTTCGCCGGTCAGCTTCGACAGGGCCGCGAAGTCCGGGCTTTCCAGGCGCAGTTCGGCACGCTCACGCCAGCCGGTGATTTTCTGGCCTTTGGCGTCGTAGATCGGGTAGCTGTTGCGACTGCCTTGGCGCAGGCTGATGTCCTTGACCTGTTTGGCCTGGGCCAGTGCCTTGTTCATGGTGGTGCTGACGTCCGCGGCGAGTTTGGCCGGATCGGTATTCTGTTCTTCGGTGTAGAGGGTCACGATCATCAAGTCGCGAGCCACTTCCTGGCTGACTTCGGCGCGCAGGGAAATCTGGTTGTAATGAAGCTCGTCGGCGGCCAGGGCCGGGAGGGCGGCGAGGGTGCCAGCACTCAGGGCAAGGAGGGCGGCGCTGCGGCGGAATATGTGCATGAAGGCTCCTAAGTGGGTGGCGCAGGTTGATGGTCCGGGCCTGCGTGAAACCATCAGACTCTAGCTTTGATGATCCGGTTCGCACAGTTACAACTTCTATACAGATGTATGGCAGATGCCCGCGATGACAATCTGACAGGCGCCGAAAAGTCCCGGGCCATGTGGCCGTTTGCCGCACTTTCGCCTGCCAGCGCCCGCGCTTGGTTATACTCCCGTCGATCCGCCTGGAGCGCTCATCAGGAGAGCTCATGCTCGCCCCCGTTCAAATCACTTCCGCCACGCGCCAGAATCTCTGGCGGTTGACGTTCATCCGCACCTTGGTCCTGGCCGCCCAAGCCGGTTCCGTAGGCCTGGCCTACTGGCTCGAACTGTTGCCGTTGCCCTGGTTCCAGCTGGCCGCGACCCTCGGCTGCTCGATGCTGCTGTGTGCCTTCACGGCCATTCGGCTGCGCACCAGCTGGCCGGTCACCGAGCTTGAATACGCGGTGCAACTGGCCTGCGACCTGTTTATCCACAGTGCATTACTGTATTTCTCGGGGGGGTCGACCAACCCCTTCGTCTCTTACTACCTGGTGCCGCTGACCATCGCGGCAGTGACCTTGCCATGGCGTTACTCGGTGATTCTGTCGGGCATCGCCCTGGCCATGTATACCTTGCTGCTGGCGCGCTTCTACCCGCTGCAAACCTTCCCGATCGCCCGGGAAAACCTGCAGGTGTACGGGATGTGGTTGAGTTTCGCCCTGGCGGCGGCGGTGATCACGTTCTTCGCCGCGCGCATGGCCGAGGAGCTGCGTCGTCAGGAAGAGCTGCGGGCCATTCGCCGGGAAGAAGGCCTGCGCGACCAGCAACTGCTGGCCGTCGCCACCCAGGCGGCGGGCGCCGCCCATGAGCTGGGCACACCGCTGGCAACCATGAGTGTGTTGCTCAAGGAGATGCAGCAGGATCATCCTGACCCGATGCTGCAGGATGACCTGAAGGTGCTGCAGGACCAGGTCAAGCTGTGCAAAGAGACCTTGCAGCAGCTCGTTCGGGCGGCGGAGGCCAATCGCCGGCTGGCGGTGCAGATGCAGGACGTCACCGACTGGCTCGACGAAGCGCTCAATCGCTGGCACCTGATGCGCCCGGAGGCCAGTTATCGCTTCCAGCGCCTCGGCCAGGGCACGGTACCGCGCATGGCGCCACCGCCGGACCTGACCCAGGCGCTGCTCAATTTGCTCAACAACGCGGCGGATGCCTGCCCTGAAGGGCTGCAAGTCACCTTGGACTGGAATGCCGAGGACTTGACCATCAGCATCCGCGACCACGGTGCCGGTGTGCCGCTGGCCATCGCCGAGCAGATCGGCAAGCCATTTTTTACCACCAAGGGCAAAGGTTTCGGCCTGGGCCTGTTTTTGAGCAAGGCCAGCGTGACACGCGCCGGCGGCTCAGTGAAACTCTATAGTCATGAGGAAGGCGGCACGCTCACTGAGCTGCGCCTGCCCCACGGCGCCCGAGGAGACCAACATGAGTGACGAAATCCAAGTCGAAGGCGAAGAACTGCCGCATTTGCTGCTGGTCGACGATGACGCGACCTTTACCCGGGTGATGGCCCGCGCCATGGCCCGTCGCGGCTTTCGCGTCAGCACCGCCGGTTCCGCCGAAGAGGGGCTGACAATCGCCCAGGCCGACCTGCCGGACTATGCCGCGCTGGACCTGAAAATGGATGGCGATTCGGGCCTGGTGTTGCTGCCCAAGTTGCTGGAAATGGACCCGGAAATGCGCGTGGTGATCCTCACCGGTTATTCGAGCATTGCCACCGCCGTGGAGGCGATCAAGCGCGGTGCCTGCAACTACCTGTGCAAGCCGGCCGACGCCGACGACGTGCTGGCCGCGCTGTTGTCCGAACACGCTGACCTCGACAGCCTGGTACCGGAAAACCCGATGTCCGTGGACCGCCTGCAGTGGGAACACATCCAGCGCGTGTTGACCGAGCACGAAGGCAACATCTCCGCCACTGCCCGCGCCCTGGGCATGCACCGCCGCACGCTGCAGCGCAAACTGCAGAAGCGTCCCGTTCGCCGCTGAACCTGCACTGAACGAATGCGGGCCGCTCCTCGCGACAATCCGAACCGATCATCTATGATCGGTTCGTGCGTGTATTTTTTCTTATCGAGCCTTATCCATGAATCAGAACGCTGAATATTCCGCGGTCAACGATGCTGTGCGCGGGCAGTTTTTTCGCAGAGTCTGGGCGATGGTCACGCCTTACTGGCGCAGTGAGGAGAAGGGCAAGGCCTGGACACTGCTGATCGCGGTGATCGCGCTGTCACTGATCAGCGTCGGCATCTCGGTGTGGTTCAACACCTGGTACAAGGATTTCTACAACGCCCTGCAACAGAAGGATGAAGCGGCGTTCTGGCGCCTGATCCTGTACTTCTGCGCCATTGCGGCGGTGGCGATCGTCGGCGCGGTGTACCGGCTCTACCTGACCCAGATGCTGACGATCCGTTGGCGGGCGTGGCTCACCGAAAAGCATTTCTCCCGCTGGCTCGCGGACAAGAACTACTACCAGCTGGAGCAGGGCGGTTACACCGATAACCCGGACCAGCGGATTTCCGAAGACCTCAATAACTTCACCAACGACACCTTGAGCCTGGGTATCGGCCTGCTGCGCAATGTGGTCAGCCTGGTGTCGTTCTCGATCATCCTCTGGGGCGTGTCGGGCAGCATCGAAGTGTTCGGCATCACCGTTCCCGGCTACATGTTCTGGTGCGTGCTGGTGTACGCAGTGGTGGGCAGTTGGCTGACGCATCTGATCGGTCGTCGCCTGATCGGCCTGAACAATCGCCAACAACGCTTCGAAGCCGACCTGCGTTTCTCCATGGTACGGGTTCGCGAGAATGCCGAAAGCATCGCGCTGTACAACGGCGAGCCCAATGAAAACCGCCGCTTGACCCAGCGTTTCTCGATGGTCTGGCACAACTTCTGGGACATCATGAAGGTGTCCAAGCGCCTGACCTTCTTCACCTCCGGTTACGAGCAGGCGGCGGTGATTTTCCCGTTCATGGTGGCGGCACCGCGATACCTGGCCGGCAAGATCGAACTGGGCGAACTGATGCAGATCAGCTCGGCGTTCGGCAATGTCCAGGACAGCTTCAGTTGGTTTATCACCGCGTACCAGAACCTCGCTTCCTGGCGCGCCACCTGTGATCGTCTGCTGAGCTTCCGTCAGGCCATGACCGACAACGAACAGCGCGCACCGGCCATCGACGTGCAGAACCAGGGTGAGGCGTTGAAGGTGCATAACCTTGGCCTGGACCTGGCCGACGGTCGCCACTTGCTGACCAACGCCGACATGACCGTGCAGAAGGGCGAGCGGGTCATGCTCAGTGGACGGTCCGGCAGCGGCAAATCGACTCTGTTGCGGGCGATGGGGCACCTGTGGCCGGCGGGGCATGGCAGCATTCGTCTGCCAGCGGCGCGTTATCTGTTCCTGCCGCAGAAACCGTATTTGCCGATTGGTACCCTGCGTGAAGCGTTGAGTTATCCACAGGCCGGCCATACCTATCCGAACGAGCGCTACGTGCACGTTCTGGAAACCTGCCGTTTGCCGCATCTGGTGGCGCGCCTCGACGAAGCCAATCACTGGCAGCGCATGTTGTCGCCGGGTGAACAGCAGCGCCTGGCCTTTGCCCGTGCACTGCTTTATGCCCCGCAATGGCTGTACATGGACGAAGCGACTTCGGCGATGGATGAAGAAGACGAGGCGTCGCTGTATCAGGCACTGATCGATGAGTTGCCGGACCTGAGTATCGTCAGCGTCGGCCATCGCAGCAGCCTCAAGCGCTTCCATCCGCGGCACATTCGTATCGAGAACGGCCATTTGGTGGACCAGACCGTGACCGCCTGAACGCCACCGCCCGGGGGTTGTGGGTGATCGTACAACCGCGTTGAGCTATGATGCGTTTTCAGCCGATTTTTTCGAGACAGATGTTCACCATGGAAAACCCGAACGACGCACCACGCCTCCCTCGCAAGCGCCGCAGCCTCGCTCAGGAACTGGTGACGGTGCTGTCCGAGCAGATCCGCGACGGTCACCTCAAGCGTGGCGACAAGTTGCCCACCGAGTCGGCGATCATGGATGCCCATGGCGTCAGCCGCACAGTGGTACGCGAGGCGATTTCCCGTTTGCAGGCCGCCGGCCAGGTGGAGACGCGCCACGGTATCGGCACCTTCGTGCTCGACACCCCGAGCCCGAGCGGTTTTCGCATCGACCCGGCTACCGTGGTCACCTTGCGTGACGTGCTGGCCATCCTCGAACTGCGCATCAGCCTTGAAGTGGAGTCCGCCGGCCTGGCCGCGCAACGTCGCAGCCCCGAGCAGTTGGCGCTGATGCGCGCGGCGCTGGATGCCCTCAATGAAAGTGTTTCCCACGCCAGCGATGCCGTGGCCTCGGACTTCCAGTTCCACCTGCAGATTGCCTTGGCCACCGGCAACCGCTACTTCACCGACATCATGACTCACCTGGGCACCAGCATCATCCCGCGCACCCGTCTCAACTCCGCGCGGCTGGCCCATGACGATCAGCAACACTACATGAACCGCCTGAGCCGCGAGCACGAAGAAATCTACGACGCCATCGCCCGCCAGGATTCCGATGCAGCCCGCGCGGCCATGCGTTTGCACCTGACCAACAGCCGTGAGCGGTTGCGTCATGCCCATGAAGAGGCTGAGGCGCAGCGGGGCTAAGTTTTCGGGTCGGGTTATCCATTACCTGTCAGACCGCCTTCGCGAGCAGGCTCGCTCCCACAGTTGATTGTGGCGGTTCACAATATGTGTGGCCGCAGATGAGCCATTGTGGGAGCGAACCTGCTCGCGAAGGGGCCTGTAGTCATTGCACGCATCCTTCAGGCGCTCCGCCGATCGTCGTTGAATCCTCCGACAACGTATCTCTGTCGAACCTTTGATCGCGTAGCCCGGTCTCATCCTCCGATCATGTAAGTCCCAGCAAACACGGGCTATCACTCCTTCTTGTCCAACAATTTTCACCCCTGACGATGAAATGCAGTTGACGGTTGTATTTTAAGTTGTACGATGACCTACAACTTCAGCGCAGGCTGAACGGTTTTCTCACACAACGTCGCTACCCAGGGTGTTCGAATAATGAATCCACAAGAACTGAAGTCCATCCTCTCTTCCGGTCTGCTGTCTTTCCCGGTCACCGATTTCAATGCCCAGGGCGATTTCAACCGCGCTGGCTACATCAAGCGTCTGGAATGGCTGGCCCCGTACGGCGCCTCGGCTTTGTTCGCCGCGGGCGGCACCGGTGAGTTCTTCTCCCTGGCGGCCAGCGAATACTCGGAAATCATCAAGACGGCCGTCGACACTTGCGCCACCAGCGTGCCAATTCTCGCCGGTGTTGGTGGTTCTACCCGCCAGGCCATCGAATACGCACAGGAAGCCGAGCGTCTGGGCGCCAAAGGCCTGTTGCTGCTGCCGCACTACCTGACCGAAGCCAGCCAGGACGGCGTTGCCGCCCACGTTGAAGCCGTGTGCAAATCGGTCAACATCGGCGTGGTGGTCTACAACCGTAACGTCTGCCGCCTGAACGCGCCGCTGCTGGAACGTCTGGCCGAGCGCTGCCCGAACCTGATCGGCTACAAGGATGGCCTGGGTGATATCGAGTTGATGGTGTCGATCCGCCGTCGTCTCGGTGATCGCTTCAGCTACCTGGGTGGCCTGCCAACCGCCGAAGTCTACGCCGCGGCCTACAAGGCCCTGGGCGTGCCGGTCTATTCCTCGGCGGTGTTCAACTTCATCCCGAAAACCGCGATGGATTTCTACCACGCCATCGCCCGCGAAGATCACGCCACCGTCGGCAAGATCATCGACGACTTCTTCCTGCCGTACCTGGACATCCGTAATCGCAAAGCCGGCTACGCGGTGAGCATCGTCAAGGCCGGGGCAAAAATCGCCGGTTATGACGCGGGCCCTGTGCGTGCACCGCTGACCGACCTGACCGGCGAAGAGTACGAAATGCTCGCCGCGCTGATCGACAAGCAGGGTGCGCAATAACAACGATCAAACCGGAGCCGCTGAGCGATCAGCGGCTTTTTGCGTGAGGAGAACGACTCGTGACAAAGCGCTACGACAACTACATCAACGGTGAATGGGTCGCCGGTGCCGATTACTCGGTCAACATCAACCCGTCCGAGCTGAGCGACGCCATTGGCGATTACGCCAAGGCTGACCTGGCTCAGGTCCACGCCGCCATCGACGCCGCCCGTGCCGCATTCCCGGCGTGGTCGGTTTCGGGCATTCAGGCCCGTCACGATTCCCTGGATAAAGTCGGTACCGAGATCCTCGCCCGTCGTGAAGAACTTGGCACCCTGCTGGCCCGGGAAGAGGGCAAGACCCTGCCCGAAGCCATCGGCGAAGTGACCCGCG
This sequence comes from Pseudomonas sp. NPDC087336, assembly GCF_044744285.1. Lineage (NCBI taxonomy): Bacteria > Pseudomonadati > Pseudomonadota > Gammaproteobacteria > Pseudomonadales > Pseudomonadaceae > Pseudomonas > Pseudomonas sp. NPDC087336. The sequence goes on from NZ_JBIUYA010000014.1 coordinate 57,789, forward strand.
CCGGCAACATCTTCAAGTTCTTCGCCGGTGAATGCCTGCGCCTGTCCGGCGACTACCTGCCGTCGGTGCGCCCGGGCGTCAATGTTGAAGTCACTCGCGAAGCCCTGGGTGTGGTCGGTCTGATTACCCCATGGAACTTCCCGATCGCGATCCCTGCCTGGAAAATCGCTCCGGCCCTGGCCTACGGTAACTGCGTGGTGCTCAAGCCCGCCGATCTGGTACCGGGCTGCGCCTGGGCACTGGCGGAAATCATCTCCCGCGCTGGCTTCCCGGCCGGTGTGTTCAACCTGGTGATGGGCAGTGGTCGTGTGGTTGGTGATGCACTGGTCAACAGCCCCAAAGTCGACGGCATCAGCTTCACCGGTTCCGTGGGCGTCGGTCGCCAGATCGCTGTCAGTTGCGTGTCGCGCCAGGCCAAGGTGCAGTTGGAAATGGGCGGCAAGAACCCGCAGGTCATTCTCGACGACGCCGACCTCAAGCAAGCGGTCGAGCTGTCGGTGCAGAGCGCGTTCTACTCCACCGGCCAGCGTTGCACGGCATCGAGCCGCTTCATCGTCACCGCCGGCATTCACGACAAGTTCGTCGACGCCATGGCCGAGCGCATGAAGTCGATCAAGGTCGGTCACGCATTGAAGTCCGGCACCGACATCGGTCCGGTGGTCTCGCAAGCTCAGCTTGAACAGGACATGAAGTACATCGATATCGGCCAGTCCGAAGGTGCGCGCCTGGTCAGCGGCGGTGGCCTGGTGACCTGTGACACCGAGGGCTACTTCCTCGCGCCAACCCTGTTTGCCGACAGCGAAGCCTCAATGCGCATCAGCCGCGAAGAGATCTTCGGCCCGGTGGCCAACATCGTGCGCGTGGCCGATTACGAAGCTGCGCTGGCCATGGCCAACGACACCGAGTTCGGTCTGTCGGCGGGCATCGCCACCACTTCGTTGAAGTATGCCAACCACTTCAAGCGCCACTCCCAGGCCGGGATGGTGATGGTCAACCTGCCGACCGCCGGCGTGGATTACCACGTTCCTTTCGGTGGGCGTAAAGGTTCATCCTATGGATCACGTGAGCAAGGTCGCTATGCGCAAGAGTTCTACACGGTCGTGAAGACCAGCTACATCGGCTCCTGATCCACGCAATACCTGTGGGAGCTGGCTTGCCAGCGATGGCATCACCGCGGTGCGACTGAACGACCGAGGTGCCCGCATCGCTGGCAAGCCAGCTCCCACAAAAGACCAAAAAAGATTCACCCGCGCATAAAAATAATCAGTGGGAGTACATCTACATGCAATCGACCAAGAAGCCGACTCACGTCCGCTATTTGATCCTGCTCATGCTGTTTCTGGTGACCACGATCAACTACGCCGACCGCGCCACTATCGCCATCGCCGGTTCCAGCCTGCAAAAAGACCTCGGCATTGACGCGGTTACCCTTGGCTACATCTTCTCTGCATTCGGTTGGGCCTACGTGGCCGGGCAAATTCCCGGTGGCTGGCTGCTGGACCGTTTCGGTTCGAAAAAAATCTATGCACTGAGCATCTTCACCTGGTCGCTGTTCACCGTGTTGCAGGGTTATGTCGGCGAGTTCGGCATGTCCACGGCGGTGGTTGCGCTGTTCATGCTGCGCTTTTTGGTGGGTCTGGCCGAAGCGCCGTCCTTCCCCGGCAATGCACGCATCGTCGCAGCCTGGTTCCCGACCGCTGAACGTGGCACCGCCTCGGCGATCTTCAACTCGGCACAATACTTTGCCACCGTGTTGTTCGCACCGCTGATGGGCTGGATCGTCTACAGCTTCGGCTGGCAGCACGTGTTCATCGTCATGGGCGTGATCGGCATCATCTTCTCGGGCATCTGGCTGAAAGTGATCTACAGCCCGCGCGAACACCCGATGATCAACGACGCCGAGTTCAAGCACATCGCCGATAACGGTGGCATGGTCGACATGGACCAGACCAAGGGCAAAGGTGCAAAAGGCGACGGTCCGAAGTGGGACTACATCCGTCAGTTGCTGACCAACCGCATGATGTTGGGCGTGTACCTCGGCCAATACTGCATCAACGGTATCACCTACTTCTTCCTGACCTGGTTCCCGGTGTACCTGGTTCAAGAGCGCGGCATGACCATCCTCAAGGCCGGTTTCATCGCCTCGTTGCCGGCGATCTGCGGCTTCATCGGTGGCGTGCTCGGCGGGGTGATTTCCGATTACCTGCTGCGCAAGGGCCATTCCCTGACTTTTGCCCGCAAGGCGCCGATCATCGCCGGCCTGCTGGTGTCCAGCAGCATCGTGGCCTGCAACTACGTGGACGTCGAATGGATGGTCGTGGGCTTCATGGCCCTGGCGTTCTTCGGCAAAGGCGTGGGTGCATTGGGTTGGGCGGTGGTGTCCGATACTTCGCCAAAACAGATCGCCGGTCTCAGCGGTGGGCTGTTCAATACCTTCGGCAACCTGGCGTCGATCACCACGCCGATCGTCATCGGTTACATCATCAATTCCACCGGTTCGTTCAAATGGGCATTGGTGTTTGTCGGTTGCAACGCACTGGTCGCGGTGTTCAGCTATCTGGTGATCGTCGGTCCGATCAAGCGTGTGGTGCTCAAGGAGCCGCCGGTAAACGGTCCTGAAGCATCCGGTAAATTGTCTCAAGCGCATTCCTGAGGAGCGGCGTCATGCAGTTGATTGAACATTCCGACTCGCCGCGCTACATCCGCCTGCACGAGCGGGACAACGTGGTGGTCGTGGTCAATGACCAGGGGGTGCCGGCCGGCACCGAGTTTTCCGATGGTCTGGTCACCGTCGACTTCGTGCCACAGAGCCACAAGGTCACCCTGCAAGACATTCCCGCGGGTGGACAGGTGATTCGTTACGGGCAGGTCATCGGCTATGCCCTGCAGCCAATTCCCCGTGGCAGTTGGGTCAAGGAAGATCAACTGCGCATGCCGACCGCGCCGCCGCTGGACAGCTTGCCGCTGTCCACCGAAGTGCCGGCCGCGCAGGCACCGCTGCAAGGCTATACCTTCGAGGGTTATCGCAACGCCGATGGGACGGTCGGTACGCGCAACATTCTAGGGATCACCACCACCGTGCAATGCGTGACGGGTGTGCTGGACCATGCGGTCAAGCGCATCAAGGACGAGCTGCTGCCCAAGTACCCGCACGTCGATGACGTGGTGGCACTGACCCACAGCTACGGCTGTGGCGTGGCGATCACCGCCACCGACGCCTACATCCCGATTCGCACGGTGCGCAACCTGGCGCGCAACCCGAACCTGGGTGGTGAAGCACTGGTGATCAGCCTGGGCTGCGAGAAATTGCAGGCCGGGCAGGTGATGCACGAAGGCGATGCCTCGGTGGATCTGAGTGAGCCGTGGCTGTATCGCCTGCAGGATTCCAGCCACGGTTTTACCGAGATGATCGAGCAGATCATGGAACTGGCTGAAACCCGTTTGAAGAAGCTCGATCAACGCCGTCGGGAAACCGTACCGGCGTCCGAGCTGATCCTGGGCATGCAATGTGGTGGCAGCGATGCATTTTCCGGGATCACCGCCAACCCGGCGCTGGGCTATGCCTCGGACCTGTTGTTGCGTGCGGGGGCGACGGTGATGTTCTCCGAAGTCACCGAAGTGCGCGATGCGATCTACCTGCTGACCTCCCGCGCGCAAACCAAAGAAGTCGCGCAGGAACTGGTGCGGGAAATGGACTGGTACGACCGCTACCTCGCCAAGGGTGAGGCGGATCGCAGCGCCAACACCACGCCGGGCAACAAGAAAGGCGGTTTGTCGAACATCGTCGAGAAGTCCCTGGGTTCGATCGTCAAGTCCGGTAGCAGCGCCATCACCGGCGTGCTCGGCCCTGGCGAGCGGTTCAAGGAAAAAGGCCTGATCTTCTGCGCGACCCCGGCCAGTGACTTTGTCTGCGGCACGCTGCAGTTGGCGGCGGGGATGAACCTGCACGTGTTCACCACCGGCCGCGGAACGCCTTACGGGCTGGCCATGGCGCCGGTGGTGAAGGTGTCGACCCGGACCGAACTGGCGCAGCGCTGGCCGGACCTGATCGACATCGACGCCGGGCGCATCGCTACCGGGCGGGCGTCCATCGAGGAGCTGGGCTGGGAGTTGTTCCACTACTACCTGGATGTGGCCAGCGGCAAGCAGCAGACCTGGGCTGAAAAGCACAAGCTGCATAATGACATCACCTTGTTCAACCCGGCGCCGATTACCTGAGGCTGTGATGATCGTTCCCACGCAGAGCGAGGGAACGATCCGGGTGAAAGTGGCTTATCATTAGCCCCCTAACGACGCCCACCTCAAGGTCCTCCCCGGCATGCTGGCAATTTTCCTCGAAACCCTGAACATCACCGCGCCGGTGTTCGCCATGCTGTTTCTGGGGGTGTTGCTCAAGCGCATCGACTGGATCAACGACAACTTCATCCACACCGCCTCGTCCCTGGTGTTCAACGTCACCATGCCGGCGCTGCTGTTTCTGGGCATCCTGCATGCCGACTTGCACGCCGCGTTGCAACCGGCCCTGCTGATCTACTTCTCCCTGGCGACCCTGGTGTGCTTTGCCATTGCCTGGGGCTGGGCGATCTTGCGGTGTCCGCGCGAAGACCGGGGGATCTACACCCAGGGTGCGTTTCGCGGTAACAACGGCGTGATCGGCCTGGCGCTGGCCGCGAGCATGTACGGCGATTACGGGATCTCCCTCGGGGCGATTCTGGCGGCGCTGGTGATCCTGTTCTACAACACGCTCTCGACCATTGTGCTGGCGGTGTACAGCCCGGTGATCAAGTCCGATCCGTGGAGCATTTGCAAAAGCGTGTTCAGCAACCCGCTGATCATCAGCGTGATTGCGGCGGCGCCCTTTGCTTATTTCAACATCGGCTTGCCGGGATGGCTGGAGACGTCTGGCCAGTACCTGGCGCAAACCACCTTGCCGTTGGCGTTGATCTGCATCGGCGGCACGCTGTCGCTGGCGGCGATGCGAAAAAGTGGCTCGATGGCGCTCAGTTCAAGCCTGGTGAAAATGCTCGGTCTGCCCATTCTGGCGACCCTGGGTGCGTGGCTCTGGGGCTTTCGCGGTGCGGAGTTGGGGATTCTGTTCCTGTACTTCGGCAGCCCGACCGCCGCCGCCAGCTTCGTCATGGCCCGGGCAGCGGATGGCAATCATGAACTGGCGGCGGCGATCATCGTGATCACCACGTTGATGGCGGCGGTGACCACCAACATCGGGATCTTTTTGTTGCAGTGGGGTGGGTGGATCTAGCGCCAGGATTTGCGGTGAGTCGAAGACGGTGGAACTAACATTGGAACTTTCGGATAGTTACTCAGGCTTCTGGTAACTATCGATCACTTCCTGAGCCGCGCGAAACGCATCGATCGCCGCCGGTACCCCGGCGTACACCGCGCAATGCAGCAGCGCTTCACGGATCTCTTCCACGGTGCAGCCGTTGTTCAGCGCGCCGCGCACGTGGCCTTTCAATTCCTGCGGACATTTGAGCGCCGTCAGCGCTGCGAGCGTGATCAGGCTGCGGGTTTTCAACGGCAGGCCTTCGCGATTCCAGACCCCGCCCCAGGCATGTTCGTTGACGAAGTCCTGCAGCGGCTGGGTGAACTCGGTAGCGTTGCCCAGTGCGCGGTCGACGAAGCTGTCGCCCATCACCTGGCGACGTACTTCAACGCCGGTTTTCTTGTTCTCGCTCATGGCAATTCCCTCTTGTGGTGTTGGCGACGCCAGGCGCGCAATGACGTGAACAACAGGAACGCCACTAGCGCTGGCAGGACGAAAAACAGCATCAGGTGTTCAAGCTTGCCCGCCAGCGGCATGCCGGTGGTGAACGACACCACGTGCAGCCCGTAAGCCAGGTACAAGCCCAGGAACAGCAGGCCTTCGGCGCGGGTCACGCGGTAACCGGAATAGAACACCGGCAGGCACAGCGCCGCGACGCCAAGCATCACCGGTAAGTCGAAATCCAGGGCGTTAGGCGATACCGACAGCGGCGCTGGCGCGACCATTGCGGTCAAGCCCAGCACACCCAGGAGGTTGAACAGGTTGCTGCCGATCACGTTGCCCACGGCGATCTCGCGTTCACCACGCAGGGCAGCGATCAGCGAGGTGGCGAGTTCCGGAAGGGACGTGCTGACGGCGACGATGGTCAGGCCGATGATGCGCTCCGACAGACCCAAATCGGTGGCGACCGATACCGCTGCACCCAGCAGTAAATGTCCGGCGTACACCAGCATTGCCAGGCCGGTGACGATCATCAGCAGGCTGCTGATCCATGGAGCTTGCCCTGTGAGATCATGAATCGATACCGGACGCACCGAATGCCGCGATTGGCGTAGCAACAAAGCCAGGTACAGCAGCAGTGCCGTCAGCAATATCACGCCGTCGACACGGGTCAGATCCTTATTCCAGGCCAGTACGAACACCAGCAGGCTGGCACCGATCATCAGGGGAATATCCAGGCGCACCAGTTGCCGTGACACCCGCAGCGGGATGATCAGCGCCGACAATCCGAGCGTGACGAGGATGTTGAAAATGCTGCTGCCGATCACGCTGCCGACGGCAATGTCGGCGTTGTGCGCCAGGGTGGCTTGCAGGCTGACTGCCATCTGCGGGGCGCTGCTGCCGAGGGCGACGATGGTCAGGCCGATGATCAGTGGGCGTACATGCAGGCGGGCTGCCAGGCGCACGGCGGCGCGCACCATCAGTTCGGCGCCGGCAATCAGCAGCACCAGCCCGCTGAGCAATTCGATCACACTGATCAGGGGTAAATCGGCTAGTCCGAAAATGGTCGGGGCTCCGTCGGTCAGTCGAGGGCTTGCACGCGAACCCGCGCGGTTCCGCTCTTGAGCATGCCCAGCCGTTCGGCGGCTTCATGGGACAGGTCGATCAGGCGGCCACGGGTGTGCGGTCCACGATCATTGATGCGCACTACGCAGGATCTGTCGTTGTTCAGGTTGGTGACCTTCACCCGTGTACCGAAGGGTAGCTGGCGATGGGCGGCGGTCATGGAATTCTTGTTGAAGCGCTCACCACTGGCGGTGCGTTTGCCTTGGTGTTTGGCGCCGTAGTAGGAGGCAACGCCGGTTTTGTCGTAGCCGTGCGGGTCGACGGTGTCGGTGCTGGCGCAGCCGGCGAGCAGGGAGAGCAGGGCGAAGGCACTGAGTAGACGCTTCATTAGGTGACCCCAAGATCGTTCCCACGCTCCGCGTGGGAATGCAGCCCGTGACGCTCTGCGTCACAAAAAGCGGACGCAGAGCGTCCAGTGAGGCGTTCCCACGCGCGAGCGTGGGAACGATCACTGTGGTTAGCCTTCGAGCTTGCTTTTCAGCAGTTCGTTGACCTGTTGCGGGTTGGCCTTGCCTTTGGAGGCTTTCATGGCCTGGCCGACGAAGAAGCCGAACATCTTGCCGCGCTTGGCTTCGTCTGCCGCGCGGTATTGCTCGACCTGCTCGGCATTGGCCGCGAGCATTTCATCCAGCACCGCCGAGATTGCGCCGGTGTCGGTCACTTGCTTGAGGCCACGCTTTTCGATGATCTCGTCTGCGCTGCCTTCGCCGTTGGCCATGGCTTCGAACACCACCTTGGCGATCTTGCCGGAGATGGTGTTGTCCTTGATGCGCAACAGCATACCGCCCAGTAGCTCGGCGGAAACCGGCGACTGTTCGATGTCCAGCCCTTGCTTGTTGAGCAGGCTGCCCAACTCGACCATCACCCAGTTGGCCGCCAGCTTGGCGTCGCCGCCGATGCTCGCGACTTTCTCGAAGTAATCGGCCTGCTCGCGGCTGGTGGCCAGCACGCTGGCGTCATAGACCGACAGACCGAACTGCTCCTGGAAACGCTCGCGTTTCTGCGGTGGCAATTCCGGCAGGGTGGCGCGCACGTCGTCGAGGAACGAGTTTTCGATCACGACAGGCAGCAGGTCCGGATCGGGGAAGTAACGGTAGTCGTTGGCTTCCTCCTTGCTGCGCATCGGACGGGTTTCATCCTTGTTCGGATCGTACAGGCGGGTTTGCTGGATTACCTTGCCGCCGTCTTCGATCAGCTCGATCTGGCGCTGGATTTCGCTGTTGATCGCCTTCTCGATGAAGCGGAACGAGTTGACGTTCTTGATCTCGCAGCGGGTGCCGAACTCGACCTGGCCCTTTGGACGGATCGACACGTTGCAGTCGCAACGCAGCGAGCCTTCGGCCATGTTGCCGTCGCAGATACCCAGGTAGCGCACCAGGGCGTGGATCGCCTTGACGTAGGCCACGGCTTCCTTGGCGCTGCGCATGTCCGGCTCGGAAACGATTTCCAGCAACGGCGTGCCGGCACGGTTCAGGTCGATGCCGCTGGCGCCGCTGAATTCTTCGTGCAGGCTCTTGCCGGCGTCTTCTTCCAGGTGCGCGCGGGTGATGCCGACGCGCTTGACCGTGCCGTCTTCCAGGGCGATGTCCAGGTGACCCTTGCCGACGATCGGCAATTCCATCTGGCTGATCTGGTAGCCCTTGGGCAGGTCCGGATAGAAATAGTTTTTACGGGCGAACACGTTGTGCTGGCCGATCTCGGCGTCAATCGCCAGGCCGAACATCACCGCCATGCGCACCGCTTCCTGGTTCAGCACTGGCAGTACGCCGGGCATGCCCAGGTCTATCAGGCTGGCCTGGGTGTTCGGTTCGGAACCGAAGGTGGTGGAACTACCGGAAAAGATTTTCGACCGGGTGGTGAGCTGGGTATGAATCTCCAGCCCGATCACGACTTCCCATTGCATGTGTGTCTCCTCAGAAGCCGGTTGGGGTGCGGGTGTGCCAGTCAGTGTGTAACTGATACTGGTGGGCAACGTTCAACAGGCGACCTTCCTGGAAATACGGAGCGAGCAACTGCACGCCCACAGGCAGACCATCGACAAAACCGGCCGGCATCGACAGGCCTGGCAGGCCCGCGAGGTTGGCAGTGATGGTGTAGACGTCTTCCAGGTAGGCGGCGACCGGGTCGCTGTTCTTGGCGCCGAGCTTCCAGGCCGGGTTTGGCGTGGTTGGGCCGAGGATGATGTCGACCTCATTGAAGGCGGCCATGAAGTCGTTCTTGATCAGGCGACGAATCTTCTGTGCCTTCAGGTAGTAGGCGTCGTAGTAACCGGCGGACAGGGCATAGGCGCCGACCATGATCCGGCGCTGCACCTCGGTCCCGAAACCTTCGCCACGGGAGCGCTTGTACAGGTCCTCGAGGTTTTTCGGGTCTTCGCAGCGATAGCCGAAACGCACGCCGTCGAAACGCGACAGGTTGGAAGAGGCTTCCGCCGGGGCGATCACGTAGTACGCAGGAATTGCGTGCTGCATGTTCGGCAGGCTGATTTCCTTGATCACGGCACCGAGTTTCTTCAGCTCTTCGACGCTGGACATGACCAGGTCGGCGATGCGCGGGTCGAGACCGGCGCTGAAGTACTCTTTAGGCACGCCGATGCGCAGGCCCTGCAACGAACCGCTGAGGCTGGCGCTGTAGTCCGGCACGGGCTCATCGATGCTGGTCGAGTCGTTCGGGTCGAAGCCAGCCATACCTTGCAGCAATATTGCGCAGTCTTCGGCAGTACGCGCCAACGGGCCGCCCTGATCGAGACTGGAGGCGTAGGCGATCATGCCCCAGCGCGAAACGCGACCGTACGTCGGTTTCAGGCCGGTGAGGTTGGTCAGCGCCGCTGGCTGGCGGATCGAACCGCCAGTGTCGGTACCGGTGGCGGCTGGCAGCAGGCGTGCGGCTACCGCGGCAGCGGAACCACCGGACGAACCGCCCGGCACGTGTTCCAGATTCCACGGGTTTTTCACCGCGCCGTAGTAGCTCGACTCGTTGGCCGAGCCCATGGCGAATTCGTCCATGTTGGTCTTGCCCAGGGTCACGGCCCCGGCAGCGGCCAGCTTGGCGACGACGGTGGCGTCGTACGGCGCTTTGAAGTTGTCGAGCATCTTCGAGCCGCAGCTGGTGCGGATGCCCTGGGTACAGAACAGGTCCTTGTGGGCGATCGGCGCACCCAGTAGCGCGCCGTTCTCACCATTGGCCCGACGGGCGTCAGCGGCTTTCGCCTGCGTGAGCGCCAGCTCTTCGGTGAGGCTGATGAAACTGTTGAGCTGCGGGTCGAGCTGGGCGATACGCGCCAGCAGGACTTTGGTCAGCTCTTCGGAAGAAAACTTTTTATCGGCGAGTCCGCGGGCGATCTCGGCCAGAGTCAATTGATGCATTGCAGGCTCTTTCCCTTTAGTCGATGACTTTCGGAACCAGGTACAGGCCGTTTTCGACCGCTGGTGCGATGGACTGGTAGGCCTCGCGATTGTTGCTCTCGGTCACGACGTCTGCACGCAGGCGCTGGCTGGCTTCCAGTGGGTGGGCGAGCGGCTCGATACCATCGGTATTGACCGCCTGCATTTCGTCGACCAGCCCGAGAATGCTGTTGAGGGCCGAAGTAATGTGTGGAAGATCGGCATCATTGAGGCCAAGGCAGGCCAGATGAGCGATTTTTTCCACGTCGGAGCGTTCAAGCGCCATTGGGATTCTCCAGTGGAAAACAAGACGGACGGCGTCCGTGTGTTAGATTGTCGGAACACTACCGCACTTCTACGGTCATATGGCCGCGATTGTGGGGCTTGGTGCACAGAAAAGCGGCCAATTTAACATATTGGCGCCTTGCCCAAAATCCCTGTCGTTGTTAGAGTTTGCCGCACTTTTTTACCCACGCGTTGCCTAGGGTCCCTTTCCCATGTTCAAGAAACTGCGTGGCATGTTTTCCAGCGATCTTTCCATCGACCTGGGCACTGCCAACACCCTTATTTACGTGCGTGAGCGCGGTATCGTCCTGAATGAGCCATCGGTTGTGGCCATTCGGACGCACGGTAACCAGAAAAGTGTCGTTGCTGTCGGCACCGAAGCGAAGCGCATGTTGGGCCGTACGCCGGGCAACATTGCTGCCATTCGTCCGATGAAAGACGGCGTGATCGCCGACTTCAGCGTCTGCGAAAAGATGCTGCAGTATTTTATCAACAAGGTTCATGAAAACAGCTTCCTGCAGCCTAGCCCTCGCGTGTTGATCTGCGTTCCGTGCAAATCCACCCAGGTTGAGCGTCGCGCCATCCGTGAATCGGCCCTCGGTGCCGGTGCCCGTGAAGTATTCCTGATCGAAGAACCGATGGCTGCTGCGATCGGTGCCGGCCTGCCGGTTGAAGAAGCCCGCGGTTCGATGGTGGTGGACATCGGTGGCGGTACCACCGAAATCGCGCTGATCTCCCTGAACGGTGTGGTCTACGCCGAATCCGTTCGGGTGGGTGGCGACCGTTTCGACGAAGCGATCATCACTTATGTGCGTCGCAACTACGGCAGCCTGATCGGTGAGTCCACTGCCGAGCGCATCAAGCAGGAAATCGGTACCGCCTATCCGGGCGGCGAAGTTCGCGAAGTCGACGTTCGTGGCCGCAACCTGGCCGAAGGCGTTCCACGCGCATTCACCCTGAACTCCAACGAGGTGCTCGAAGCGCTGCAAGAGTCGCTGGCGACCATCGTTCAGGCCGTGAAGAGCGCACTGGAGCAGTCGCCGCCGGAACTGGCTTCCGATATCGCCGAGCGTGGCCTGGTGTTGACCGGTGGTGGCGCCTTGCTGCGTGACCTCGACAAGTTGCTGGCCCAGGAAACCGGCTTGCCGGTGATCGTCGCCGAAGACCCGTTGACCTGCGTTGCTCGCGGCGGTGGCCGTGCATTGGAAATGATGGATAAACACACCATGGACCTGCTCTCCAGCGAATAAGTCGCCGGATCGCCTCCATGCTGTTGAGCGCGCAGGCGGCACTTTGCAGTGCTGCCTGTTCGCGTTTATCTTCTGTCGTCTGCATCCAGGCCGGTTTGATGCCGTATGAATAAAGAGAACATTTGCCTGGGAGGAGCGGCTTATTAAACCGCTTTTCACCAAGGGTCCCTCACTGGGCGTGCGCTTGTTGGTGCTGGTCGTGCTATCGGTCGCGCTGATGGTGGTCGATGCCCGCTTCACACTGCTCAAGCCAGTGCGTAGCCAGATGTCGCTGGCGCTGATGCAGTCTTACTGGATCACCGACCTGCCGCAGCGGCTATGGCAGGGTGTGGCCAGCCAGTTTGGCAGCCGCACCGAACTGGTCGCCGAAAACGAAAAGCTCAAGAGCGAAAACCTGCTGTTGCAGGGGCGTATGCAAAAGCTTGCCTCCCTCACCGAACAGAACGTTCGGCTGCGCGAGTTGCTCAACTCGTCGGCGCTGGTCAACGAAAAGGTCGAGGTGGCCGAATTGATCGGCATGGACCCCAACCCGTTCACCCATCGCATCATCATCAACAAGGGTGAGCGCGACGGCGTGGTGCTTGGTCAGCCGGTACTCGATGCCCGTGGCCTGATGGGCCAGGTGGTCGAGTTGATGCCCTACACCTCCCGGGTCCTGCTGCTGACCGATTCCACCCATAGCATTCCGGTGCAGGTCAACCGCAACGGCCTGCGCGCCATTGCCAGCGGCACCGGCAACCCGGAGCGCCTTGAACTGCGCCACGTGGCCGATACCGCCGATATCAAGGAAGGCGACCTGTTGGTCAGTTCCGGCCTCGGCCAGCGCTTCCCGGCGGGTTACCCGGTGGCGACGGTCAAGGAAGTGATCCACGATTCCGGTCAGCCGTTCGCCATTGTTCGCGCCGTTCCGACAGCCGCCTTGAACCGCAGCCGATACCTGCTGCTGGTGTTCAGCGACACCCGCACGGCCGAAGAGCGCGCCAACGATGCGGCTCAGGCTCAGGAAAGCCTGGATGCGCAGGGCGGTGGGCCGATCATTCCGGCAACCGTGCCGAGGCCGGCAGTTGTACCGGCGGCTGTTGCGGCTCCCGCTGCTCCGGCGACTCCAACAGCGGCCGCGCCGGCTGCCACGACCCCGGCCAAGCCTGCCGCCAAACCTACCGCGACGGCACCCGCCAAGCCACCGGCGGCGCAACCCGCTGTCGTCAAGCCTGCTGCCAAACCGCCAGTCTCCGCGCCGGCTACCACTGGGGGACGAGAATAATGGTCGGTGTTACAGCTTCCCGAAACGGCTGGATCGTCTGGCTGACTTTCGCCGTCGGCATGTTGCTCAGCGTATCGCCGCTGCCGCAATTCATGGAAATCCTGCGCCCGCTTTGGCTGGCCTTGCTGCTGGCGTTCTGGGCGCTGGCACTGCCGCAGAAAGTCGGGATGGTCACCGCCTGGTGCCTGGGCCTGGCCGAGGACGTGCTGTACGGCACGCTGCTGGGGCAGAATGCATTGATCTTGACGCTCATCACCTACCTGGTGCTGGCGCTGCAGCAACGCCTGCGAATGTTCCCGATGTGGCAGCAGAGCCTGGTGATCCTGGTGATCTTCGGCCTCGCCCAGCTGGTACAGCTCTGGCTCAGTGCCCTGACCGGCAATCGTCAGCCAACCCTGGCGCTGGTATTGCCGGCACTGGTCAGCGCGTTGCTCTGGCCTTGGGTCAGCTTCGGTTTGCGCGGATTGCGTCGACGCTACAAAATCAATTAATTCGCTCAGGCATTAGACAGGGAGAGGTCTTGATGAAACGGTTGTACCTCGCCTCTGGCTCTCCGCGTCGGCGTGAACTGCTCACGCAGATCGGCGTGCCGTTCACCGCCATCAGTGCGGATATCGATGAAACCCCTTTGATGCATGAATCCTCTTCGGCCTATGTCGAGCGCCTGGCGCGCGGCAAAGCCGAGGCCGGACGCGGCGCCGTCTCGTCTGAAGCAGCCTGCTGCGTGCTCGGTGCAGATACCGCCGTGGTGCTCGACGGAAAAATTCTTGGCAAACCGGTTGATGAAGACGATGCGTGCGCCATGCTGAAGATGTTGTCGGGGCGTGAGCATCAGGTTCTGACCGCGATTGCGCTGCTTGACGGTGAGCGTTGCGAATCTTTGGTGGTCACCAGTCACGTACGTTTTCGTGAAATCAGCCCTGAAGAAGCGGCGGCCTACTGGGCCAGCGGCGAACCCCGGGACAAGGCCGGTGGCTATGGCATTCAAGGATTGGGCGCGGTGTTTGTCGCCGGGCTCACTGGAAGTTACTCGGCGGTGGTTGGACTGCCGCTGTGCGAAACCGCGCAACTGCTCGGCCATTTCGGCATACCCTGTTGGCAACCCAATAACGCGCACTAAGCGTCGTAACCGGCCATTATCGTGAACATGCCTGAACGAGACCCTGCCATGAGTGAAGAGATCCTGATCAACATCACGCCGATGGAATCGCGCGTGGCGGTGGTCGAAAACGGTGTCCTGCAAGAAGTTCATGTCGAGCGCACGCAAAAGCGCGGGATCGTCGGCAATATCTACAAAGGCAAGGTCGTGCGGGTACTGCCCGGCATGCAGGCGGCGTTCGTCGATATCGGCCTGGACCGCGCCGCGTTCATTCATGCGTCGGAAATCTCCTTGCGTGAAGGTCCGGCGGTCGAGAGCATCAGTGCGCTGGTGCACGAAGGCCAGAGCCTGGTGGTGCAAGTCACCAAGGACCCGATCGGCTCCAAAGGTGCGCGCCTGACGACGCAGCTGTCGATCCCTTCGCGTTACCTGGTGTACATGCCACGCACCGCTCACGTCGGTATTTCGTTGAAAATCGAAGACGAAGCCGAGCGCGAACGCCTCAAGCAAGTGGTCACCGATTGCGTGGCCAAAGAAGGCATCAAGGAAGCGGGCGGGTTCATCCTGCGCACGGCGGCCGAAGGCGCCGGGGCCGATGAAATCCTTATGGACATCCGCTATCTGCGCAGGCTATGGGACCAGATCAGCGAGCAGATCAAAACCATCAGCGCGCCGAGTGTGATCTATGAAGATCTCGGCCTGGCGTTGCGCACGCTACGGGATCTGGTGAGCCCGAAGATCGAGAAAATCCGCATCGACTCCCGGGAAACCTTCCAGAAAACCACGCAGTTCGTCGCCGAATTGATGCCGGAGATCGCCGATCGTCTGGAACATTATCCGGGCGAGCGACCGATTTTCGACCTGTACGGTGTCGAGGATGAAATCCAGAAGGCGCTCGAGCGCAAGGTCCCGTTGAAGTCCGGCGGTTACCTGGTGGTCGACCCGGCGGAAGCCATGAGCACCATTGACGTCAATACCGGTGCGTTCGTCGGGCATCGCAACCTTGAAGAAACCATCTTCAAGACCAACCTCGAAGCCGCCACCGCCATTGCCCGTCAGCTGAGGCTGCGCAACCTGGGCGGGATCATCATCATCGACTTCATCGACATGGAAGACGAAGAACACCAGCGCCAGGTACTTCGCACGCTCGAGAAGCAACTGGAGCGCGACCACGCCAAGACCAACATCATCGGTATCACCGAGTTGGGTCTGGTGCAGATGACCCGCAAGCGCACCCGAGAAAGCCTCGAACAGGTCCTGTGCGAGCCGTGCACCAGTTGCCAGGGGCGTGGCAAGCTGAAGACTCCCGAAACCATTTGCTACGAAATCTTCCGCGAAATCCTGCGTGAGGCTCGCGCCTATCAAGCGGAAGGCTATCGTGTATTGGCGAACCAGCGAGTCGTCGACCGCCTGCTCGATGAAGAGTCGGGTAACGTCGCTGAACTTGAAGGGTTTATCGGGCGCACCATCAGGTTCCAGGTCGAAACCATGTATTCCCAGGAACAATACGACGTCGTGCTGCTCTGAACTGCTACGTCCTGAATTTTCCTGAACGGCTGGCCTCAGCTTTCTGCAGAACTTTTGCCATGGGAGCCAACTGACATGGAGCGTCTGACACGCATATTGGCCGCACTGACCCGCTGGGGTCTGGGCCTGTGCGCGTTGGTTTTGGTGGTGATGGCGTTGTACGTCAGCCTTGGCCGGGAACTGGCGCCGTTGGTGGCTGAGTACCGTGCCGAAGTCGAAACCAAGGCCAGCGAAGCCTTGGGCATGCCCCTGCAAATCGGCGAGTTGAAAGGCAGCTGGAGTGGCTTCGCGCCCATCTTGTCGGCTCACGACGTGACCGTGGGCGAGGGGGCTAACGCTCTGCACCTGGAAAACGTACGGGCTGTCCCGGACGTGTGGGCCAGTCTGTTGGCTCGTGACGTACGTATCGCCAATCTGGAACTCAATGGCCTGAAGATCAGCCTCAAGCAAGGCGATGACGGCGCGTGGGCGCTGGAAGGTTTGCCGGTCAAGGACGATCAGCCCCTCGACCCGGAGCAGTTGCTCAATCGCATGCAAATGATCCAGCAGCTGTCGGTACTCGACAGCCAGGTCACTTTGCAGCCCTGGGGAGAATCGCCGCTGACCCTGACATACGTCGGCGCGACGCTGAACACCGGTCCATCCCGCCAGCGATTCGATGCCCGCTTGACCCTGCCCGATGGCCAGCCATTGGCCTTGAGTGTGCGTACCCGTATTCGTGCCAGCCAGTGGAAGGACGGCGAAGCGCAAGTCTATGTGAGCTTGCCGCAAAGCGACTGGTCGAAATGGTTGCCCGAAACCCTGACCCAGCAATGGAATTTCTCCGAGTTCAAGGCCGGTGGCGAGCTGTGGGCAACCTGGGGCAAGGGTGCCTTGCAAAGTGCCGCCGTGCGTTTGAATGCCCCGCAATTGAAGGGGGCTTATGCCGAGCGCAAGCCGGTCCAGATCAACAACCTGGCGCTGAACGGTTATTTCCAGCGCAGCGCCGAGGGCATGCTGGTAACGGTTGACTCCCTGGCCATGAACTTTGGCGAGACCCGTTGGGAGTCGCGTCTGCAATTCAAGCAGACCGAGGCTTCGGACCGCACGCAGAATCTCTGGCATCTGCAAGCCGACCGTCTCGACCTGACACCACTCACGCCCTTGCTCAATGCCCTGGCGCCATTGCCGGACGGCGTCGCCACGGTGGTCGAGCGGCTCAAGGTCACCGGGGGACTGCGCAACGTACTGATCGACGTGAAGCCCAATGCCACCGACGACAGCCGGTTCAGCTTCGCGGCCAACCTTGATCGCGTGGGCTTTGACGCGTATCACGGTGCACCCGCGGCGCGCAATGTCACGGGCAGTATCAGCGGGGACCTTGGCCGTGGCGAGTTGCGCATGGACAGTAAGGATTTCATGTTGCACCTGGACCCGATTTTCGCCAAACCATGGCAATACATCCAGGCCAACGCGACCTTGACCTGGAAGCTCGACAAGGAAAGTTTCACCTTGATCGCACCGTACCTGAAGGTACTGGGCGAGGAAGGCAAGATTGCCGGCGACTTCCTTATCCGCCTGTTTTTCGATGAGACACAGGAAGACTACATGGACTTGCGGGTCGGTCTGGTGGACGGCGACGGTCGCTACACCGCCAAATACCTGCCGACCGTCCTCAGCCCGGCGCTGGACGAATGGCTGCGCACGGCGATTCTCAAAGGTGCGGTGGATCAGGGGTTTTTCCAGTACCAAGGCTCCTTGAACCATGGCGCGCAGGAAACAGCCCGCAGCATCAGCCTGTTTTTCAAGGTCCACGATGCCGAGCTGGCGTTTCAGCCTGGCTGGCCGCATGTCAGCAAGGTCACGGGTGACGTGTTCGTCGAAGACAGTGGCGTGCGGATCCTGGCCAGCAAGGGGCAATTGCTCGACACCCAGGTCCGCGACATCTACGTCAATATTCCCCACGTGCCTGCCGGGCACAACAGTCACCTGTTTCTCGATGGCGCGTTCGCCGGCGGATTGGGCGACGGTCTGAAAATTCTCAAGGAAGCGCCGATCGGCACAGCCGAGACTTTCGCTGGCTGGGAAGGCGAGGGCGATCTGCAAGGCAAGCTGAAGCTTGATATCCCGCTGGCCAAGGGCGAACAGCCGAAGATCCTGGTTGATTTCAAGGCGGCAAAGGCCCGCCTGAAACTGCCCGAGCCCCCCCTCGAGCTGACTCAGCTCAAGGGTGACTTCCGTTTCGACAGCAGCAAAGGGTTGAGCGGGCAGAACATCAGTGCACGCGCCTTCGATAAACTTGTGACTGCGCAGATTTTCGCCGATGGTCGCGAGGGTAAGCTCAATACCCGGGTCACCGCTTCCGGGCAGGTCGAAGTCAAGAAACTCACGGACTGGCTGAGCGTGACCCAGCCGTTGCCGGTGAGCGGCGTGATCCCGTATCAACTGCAACTGACCCTGGATGGCGCCGATAGCCAATTGATGGTCAATTCCAATCTCAAGGGCGTAACGGTTGATTTGCCGGCGCCCTTCGGGAAGGCTGCCGACGCGGGGCGCGATACGACGTTCCGCATGACCTTGCAGGGTCCGGAGCGGCGCTACTGGGTGAACTACGGTGAATTGGCGAACTTCACGTTTGCCGCGCCGACCGGCAATTTTGCCAACGGCCGCGGCGAATTGTTCCTCGGCAATGGCAATGCCGTGCTGCCCGGGGCCAAGGGCCTGCGCATTCGCGGCGTGCTGTCGGAACTGGATGTCGGCCCCTGGCAGGATCTGGTGAACAAGTATGCCGGCCAAGACCCCGGCGGCAATGCCAAGCAGTTGCTCAGTGGTGCGGACATCAAGGTCGGCAAGCTCAGCGCCTTCGGCACCACGCTTGACCAGGCAGCGGTGCAGTTGACGCGCAAACCGTCCGCATGGGCCTTGCAACTCGACAGCCAGCAGGTCAAGGGCACTGCCAGCATCCCCGATGCCAAGGCCGCGCCGATGGTGATCAACCTGCAAACCGTGCGGCTGCCGGCACCTGACCCAAAGGTCCTGGCCGACGAAAACTCGCCGGATCCACTGGCCTCGGTAGACCCGAAAAATATCCCAGCGCTGGATATCACTATCAATCAGTTGTACCAGGGCAACGATCTGGTCGGCGCCTGGTCGTTGAAGGTGCGTCCGACCGCCAAGGGCATTGCGCTCAACTCGCTGGACCTGGGCCTCAAGGGCATCCTGTTACAAGGCAGCGGCGGTTGGGAAGGGGCGCCCGGCGCCAGCACCAGCTGGTACAAGGGACGGATCAGCGGCAAGAACCTGGCGGATGTACTCAAGGGCTGGGGCTTTGCGCCGAGCGTCACCAGCCAGGCGTTTCACATGGATGTCGACGGCCGCTGGCCCGGCTCGCCTGCATGGCTGGCGACCAAGCGTTTCTCCGGCACCCTCGATGCGTCGCTCAAGGAAGGCCAGTTTGTCGAGGTTGAAGGCAGTGCCCAGGCGTTGCGGGTGTTCGGCCTGCTCAACTTCAACTCCATTGGCCGCCGCTTGCGCCTGGACTTCTCCGATCTGTTCGGCAAAGGCATGAGCTATGACCGGGTCAAGGGCCTGCTGGTGGCGACCAACGGCGTGTACGTGACCCGCGAGCCAATCCGCCTGACTGGCCCGTCTAGCACCATCGAGCTCGATGGCACCCTGAACATGGTGGCCGATCAGATTGATGCGAAACTGCTGGTGACCTTGCCGGTGACCAACAACCTGCCCATTGCCGCGCTGATTGTCGGTGCACCGGCGATCGGCGGGGCGCTGTTCCTGATCGACAAGTTGATCGGTGACCGTGTGTCACGCTTTGCCAGCGTGAAGTACAACGTCAAGGGGCCGTGGAAAGAACCGAAAATCACCTTCGACAAGGCTTTTTGACGCCATCCTCCAAACCTATGGAGTAGCATGGCGCTAGGTGCTCCAACGCTTATCTCTGTAGGAGCCAGCGGTGCGGCGGTCCGACTTGCCGGCGAACCAGGCGCCGCGGTGTATCAGCACGACCGCGTCATCGTTTTTCGCGGGAAAGCCACGCTCCTACAGGTGTGTGTTGAATTCCAGACTAAGGAAAGGCCATGTCTGTAGCGGTAATTCAAATGGTCAGCCAGAGCGATGTGCTGGCAAATCTGGGCCGGGCGCGTCAGTTGCTCGAACAAGCCGCCGCGGGCGGTGCGAAATTGGCCGTGCTGCCGGAAAACTTCGCCGCCATGGGCCGGCGCGACATCGCCGACATCGGCCGCGCCGAGGCACTGGGCGAAGGCCCGATCCTGCCCTGGTTGAAACAGGCGGCCCGCGACCTCAAGTTATGGATAGTGGCCGGCACCTTGCCGTTGCCGCCGGTGGATCAACCGACGGCCAAGGTGCACGCCTGTTCGTTGCTGGTCGATGATCAGGGCGAAACGGTCGCTCGCTACGACAAGCTGCACTTGTTTGACGTGGACGTGGCGGACAATCGCGGCCGTTATCGCGAATCCGATGACTATGCTTATGGCAGTGGCGTGGTGGTCGCGGACACACCGGTCGGGCGAGTCGGCCTGACGGTCTGCTACGACCTGCGCTTCCCGGAGCTCTACAGTGAGTTACGTGCTGCCGGCGCGGAACTGATTACCTCACCGTCGGCTTTTACCGCTGTGACCGGCGCCGCCCACTGGGACGTGCTGATTCGTGCACGAGCCATCGAAACCCAGTGTTATGTGCTCGCGGCCGCCCAGGGTGGAACGCATCCAGGGCCACGGGAAACCTGGGGCCATGCGGCAATTGTCGACCCATGGGGGCGGGTGTTGGCGCAACAGGATCAAGGCGAGGCCGTGCTGCTGGCCGAACGCGATAGCAGCGAACAGGCGTCCATCCGGGCGCGGATGCCGGTGTCCAGTCACCGGCGCTTTTTCTCGCAGGGCGCCCAGCGGCCTGCCTCAGAACGATGAATTTAAGGCGTAAAGCATATGAGCGAGTTGTTGTCCTCAGTCAGTGAACACCTCCTGGCACCCGGTGGCGTAACGATCGAAAGCCTGCAAGGTGTGCTTGGCGACTTGGCCGGCCCCGGTATCGATGCCGCCGACCTGTATTTCCAGGGGCAGATTTCCGAGTCCTGGGCGCTGGAAGACGGCATCGTCAAGGAAGGCAGCTTCAATCTCGACCAAGGGGTTGGCGTTCGCGCGCAATCCGGTGAGAAGACCGGGTTTGCCTACAGCAATGCCATCACCCTGGAAGCCTTGGGCGCGGCGGCACGGGCCGCCCGTTCGATCTCCCGGGCCGGGCAGAATGGCACCGTGCAAGCATTCACCACCCAGGATGTGGCGCAGTTGTACGGGCCGGATAACCCTCTGGAAGTGCTGACCCGCGCCGAGAAAGTCGATCTGCTCAAGCGCATCGATGCCGCCACGCGCGCCCTCGACCCGCGTATCCAGCAAGTCACCGTGAGCATGGCCGGTGTCTGGGAGCGGATTCTGGTGGCGTCCACCGATGGTGGCCTGGCGGCGGATGTACGGCCATTGGTGCGCTTCAACGTCAGTGTGATTGTCGAGCAGAACGGCCGTCGCGAGCGCGGCGGCCACGGCGGTGGCGGGCGTACCGATTACCGTTATTTCCTTGCGCAAGACCGCGCCATGGACTATGCCCGTGAAGCGTTGCGCCAGGCACTGGTCAATCTGGAAGCCATTGCGGCGCCGGCCGGTACCTTGCCGGTAGTACTGGGTTCCGGCTGGTCGGGCGTGCTGCTGCACGAAGCGGTAGGCCACGGCTTGGAAGGCGACTTCAACCGCAAAGGCAGCTCGGCTTACAGCGGGCGCATGGGTGAGATGGTCGCGTCCAAGCTGTGCACCATCGTCGATGACGGTACCCTGGCCGGTCGCCGTGGCTCCTTGAGCGTCGATGACGAAGGTACGCCGACCGAGTGCACCACGCTGATCGAAAACGGCGTACTCAAAGGCTACATGCAGGACAAGCTCAACGCCCGCCTGATGGGTGTGGCCCGCACCGGTAACGGCCGTCGCGAATCCTACGCGCACCTGCCGATGCCGCGCATGACCAATACCTACATGCTCGCCGGCGAAAGCGACCCGGCGGAAATCATCGCGTCAGTGAAGCGTGGCATCTACTGCGCCAACCTCGGCGGCGGTCAGGTGGACATCACCAGCGGCAAGTTCGTGTTCTCCACCAGCGAGGCGTACCTGATCGAAGACGGCAAGATCACCGCCCCGGTCAAAGGCGCGACGTTGATCGGCAACGGCCCGGAGGCCATGAGCAAGGTGTCGATGGTCGGCAACGACCTGGCACTGGACAGCGGCGTGGGGACGTGTGGCAAGGACGGGCAGTCGGTGCCGGTGGGTGTCGGCCAGCCAACGCTGAAGATTGATGCGATCACCGTGGGTGGCACGGGCGCATAAGATGACAGATGCAGGAGCTGCCGCAGGCTGCGATCTTTTGATCTTGAAAGATCTCAGCCTGCGGCAGCACCTACAGGGGATGGACGTTACTTAACGCAGACCGCGTTGAGTCTCGTCCAGTTCACGGATGTACTTGAAGATTTTACGGCTCGAAGCAGGAGGCTTGTTTTGCGCAACCTCGTGCTGGGCCTGACGGATCAGGGAGCGCAATTGCTGGCGGTCCGCGTCCGGGTAGTCGACGACGAACTTTTCCAGTACGGCATCGTCGCCGGCGATCAGGCGATCGCGCCAACGTTCCAGGTTATGGAAGCGTTCGTTGTACTGGCGAGTGGAGGCATCGAGTTGATCGAGCAAGACCAGAATGGCGTCAGTGTCCTGATCGCGCATCAGTTTGCCGATGAACTGAAGGTGCCGTTTACGCGCGATGTTCGCGGTGTGCTTGGGCGCATCGGCCAGGGCCCGGCGCAAGGCGTCGGTCAACGGCAGTTTTGCCAGCAAGTCAGGCTTGAGTGTTGTAAGGCGCTCGCCAAGGTCAACCAGAGCATGCAGCTCGCGTTTGACCTGGGATTTGCTTTTTTCTCCCGTATCGAGGGAGTCGTCGTAAGAATCAACCATGGTGGCCGTCCGCAAAGAAACGCCGCCATGATAACCAGTCGGGGGCCGCTTGTCCGGCCCGGTCGCTCGATGACCGTTACCGAAAGCAGAATTTGAGTGGAGAACAGCATGAGTGCAGTTGAAAGCGTCGGCCCACAAGCGTTGCCGGCACTGCAGGAACAGGTCGAGCAGATCATCGCTGAAGCCAAGCGACAGGGCGCCAGTGCCTGTGAAGTAGCGGTGTCCCTGGAGCAAGGCCTGTCGACCACGGTTCGCCAGCGTGAAGTCGAAACCGTCGAATTCAACCGCGACCAGGGTTTTGGCATCACCTTGTACGTCGGTCAGCGCAAGGGCTCGGCCAGCACCTCGGCCAGTGGGCCGGAGGCGATTCGTGAAACCGTTGCCGCTGCCTTGGCTATCGCCAAGCACACTTCGGAAGACGAAGCCTCGGGCCTGGCAGATGCCGCGCTGATGGCCAGCGATGTGCAGGACTTCGACCTGTTCCACCAATGGGACATCTCCCCGGAGCAAGCGATCGAGCAGGCGCTGGCCTGTGAGGCCGCGGCGTTTGCCGCCGACAGCCGGATCAAGAACGCCGATGGCACCACCCTGAGCACGCATCAGGGCTGCCGCGTCTACGGCAACAGCCACGGGTTTGTTGGCGGTTATGCGTCGACCCGGCACAGCTTGAGTTGCGTGATGATCGCCGAGGCCGATGGCCAGATGCAGCGCGATTACTGGTACGACGTGAACCGCCAGGGCAATCTGCTGGCTGACCCGGTGAGCATCGGCCAACGTGCTGCGCAACGGGCAGCGAGCCGCCTGGGCGCGCGTCCGGTGCCGACCTGCGAAGTGCCGGTGCTGTTTTCCGCGGAACTGGCCGGCGGCTTGTTCGGAAGCTTCCTGTCGGCGATTTCCGGTGGCAGCTTGTACCGTAAATCCTCCTTCCTCGAAGGCACGCTGGGTCAGAAGTTGTTCCCGCAATGGCTGACCATCGACGAACGTCCGCACCTGATGCGAGCCCTGGGCAGCGCGGCGTTCGATGGCGATGGCCTGGCCACGTACGCCAAACCGTTCGTCGAAAAAGGCGAGCTGGTGTCCTACATTCTCGGCACCTACTCAGGTCGCAAGCTTGGCATGCCTAGCACCGCCAATGCGGGTGGTGTGCACAACCTGTTCGTCACCCATGGCGATGAGGACCAGGCTGCCTTGCTGCGTCGCATGGGGCGCGGTCTGCTGGTCACCGAATTGATGGGCCAGGGCCTGAACATGGTCACCGGTGATTACTCCCGTGGCGCGGCGGGTTACTGGGTCGAGAACGGTGAAATCCAGTTCGCGGTTCAGGAAGTGACCATCGCCGGCAACATGCGTGACATGTTCAAGCAGATCGTAGCTGTGGGTAACGACCTGGAATTGCGCAGCAACATTCGCACGGGCTCGGTGTTGATTGAGCGGATGACGGTGGCGGGTAGCTAAGCCTCGCCGTTACACCCAAAGGCGCGCCACCCATTGGGTGGCGCGCCTTTTTTTTAGATCAAAAGATCGCAGCCTTCGCCAGCCCCCACATGGATCACCTGTAGGCGCTGGCGAAGGTTGCGATCTTTTGAGCTTGTTTTGGTTATCATTATCATTTAATAATAAATCTCATTACCGAATGAGCCCCGGATCATGAGTTCTGCCTTGCACGAGCAGCCCTACCTCGAAAGCTGGCGCTGGATGAGTCGCCAGATCCGTTGCGCGATGGATCCCGACGAGCCGCGCCTGATCGATCATTACCTGGCCGAAGGCCGGTATCTGGCCTGTTGCACGGCGACCTCGCCCTGGACCGTCGCTGAAACTTCCTTCCGTCTGTTGCTCGACACCGCCGCCGATGTCGCGCTGCCCTGGCACTGGCGCACTTACTGCCTGGACCAGGCCTGGCGCCCGCTGCGCGAACTCGAGCGCCTCTCTCTGTGCAAATGTCGCCTCAAACGCTGGCAGAGCTACACCTGGCAACTGGCGACCTGCGAGTTGCAGCCTTCGATTCCCTTAACTGAACTGGTGCAAGGATATTCAGATGACCAAGACACGTATTGAGCGCGACAGCATGGGCGAGCTTCAGGTCCCGCAAGACGCCCTCTACGGCGCACAGACCCAACGAGCGGTGGATAATTTCCCGATCAGCGGCAAGCCGATGCCGGTGCAGTTCATCCGCGCGCTGATCCTGGCCAAGGCTGCCGCTGCCCGGGCCAACATTGAGCTCAAGCAGATCAGCGAGTCCCAGGGCAACGCGATCGCCCTGGCGGCGCAAGGCCTGCTCGAAGGCGATTTCATGCAGCATTTCCCGGTGGATGTTTTCCAGACCGGTTCCGGCACCAGTTCCAACATGAATGCCAATGAAGTGATCGCCACCCTGGCCAGCCGCCTGCTCGGCGAGCCCGTGAATCCCAACGATCACGTCAACTGCGGCCAAAGCAGCAACGACATCATCCCGACCACTATCCATGTCAGTGCCGCGCTGGCCTTGCACGAGCAGTTGTTGCCGGCCCTGACCGAGCTGGTACAGGTGATCGAGAGCAAGGCGCAAGAGGTGCAACACCACGTCAAGACCGGTCGCACCCACCTGATGGATGCCATGCCGGTGCGCATGAGCCAGGTACTTAATGGTTGGGCGCAACAGCTCAAGGCCAACATCGGCCATTTGCAGAATCTGCTGCCAAGCCTGCAATCCCTGGCCCAGGGCGGCACGGCAGTGGGCACTGGCGTCAATGCGCATCCCGAATTCGCTGAGCGCTTCAGCCAACAGCTGAGCAAGCTGACCCAGGTGCAATTCACCCCGGGGGTGGATCTGTTTGCCTTGATCGGGTCCCAGGACACTGCCGTTGCCGTATCCGGCCAGCTCAAGGCCACCGCGGTTTCGCTGATGAAAATTGCCAACGACCTGCGCTGGATGAACTCCGGCCCCTTGGCCGGCCTGGGCGAGATAGAGCTCGAAGCCTTGCAACCGGGGTCTTCGATCATGCCCGGCAAGGTCAACCCGGTGATCCCGGAGGCCACCGCCATGGTCGCCGCCCAGGTGATCGGCAACGACACGGTGATCACCATCGCCGGTCAGTCGGGCAATTTCGAGCTCAACGTGATGCTGCCAATCGTCGCCCAGAACCTGCTGAGCAGTATCGAATTGCTGGCCAACTCCAGCCGGCTGCTGGGTGAAAAGGCAATTGCCAGTTTCAGGGTCAATGAAGACCGGATCAAACAAGCGCTGTCGCGCAACCCGATCCTGGTGACCGCACTCAACCCGATCATTGGCTACCAGAAGGCCGCTGAAATCGCCAAGAAGGCCTATCAGCAGGGCCGCCCGGTGATCGATGTCGCGCTGGAGCACACGGACCTGTCGCGTAGTCAGCTGGAAGAGTTGCTCAACCCGGAAAAACTCACCGCTGGCGGCGTGTAAACACTACCACCGCTTTGGAGGCTCACCATGGATCACTGGAAACGCACGATCGAAAGGGCAAATCGCTGTTTCATGTTGGGCGAGCTGGTCGATGCTCGCGAGGCTTACTTGCAGGCATTGGCACTGGCCCAGGTGCTGTTCGAGCGCTGGGGAAATGCCGATGAAGCGGTGGCGGCCTGCGTGATTTCCCATCACAACCTGGCGGACCTGCATCTGCGCCTGAATCAGCCGGAGGAGAGCGCCGAGTACCTGTGCGCCATCCACCAGCGCCTGTTGCAAGCCATGCAGGACCCGCGACTGAGCCCAGCCCTGCGCGAAGCCGCACTGCGCCAGAGCAACAAGACCTACGTCGAGCTGCTGAATTTCATCAGCGAACACGGTGAATACCCACGCACCCATCGTTTGCTGCACATCGATGCGGCCTCACCCTCGCAACGCCCTGTGCCTCACCCTCATGGAGTCCACTGAACATGGCTTTTACCCTGCCTGCCTTGCCGTATGCCTACGACGCCCTGGAACCGCACATCGATGC
The DNA here is from genome assembly GCF_044744285.1 of Pseudomonas sp. NPDC087336. Lineage (NCBI taxonomy): Bacteria > Pseudomonadati > Pseudomonadota > Gammaproteobacteria > Pseudomonadales > Pseudomonadaceae > Pseudomonas > Pseudomonas sp. NPDC087336. The sequence goes on from NZ_JBIUYA010000014.1 coordinate 84,389, forward strand.
GCAGACCATGGAGATTCACTACACCAAGCACCACCAGACCTATATCAACAACCTGAACGCTGCTGTCGAGGGCACCGAGTTCGCCGAGTGGCCAGTGGAAAGGCTGGTGGCCGCCGTACAGCAACTGCCTGACAAGCTCCGTGCGGCAGTGATCAATCAGGGTGGCGGCCACGCCAACCATTCACTGTTCTGGGAGGTCATGGCGCCCCACGGCGGCGGCAAGCCCGAAGGCACGCTGGCCCGGGCCATCGACGAGCAACTGGGTGGCTTCGACAGTTTCAAGGAGGCTTTCACCAAGGCTGCCCTGAGCCGTTTCGGCAGTGGCTGGGCCTGGCTGAGCGTTACACCGCAGAAGTCCCTGGTCGTGGAAAGCAGTGGCAACCAGGACAGTCCGTTGATGAATGGCAATACGCCGATCCTCGGCCTGGATGTGTGGGAGCACGCTTACTACCTGCGCTATCAGAACCGCCGTCCGGAATACATCGGCGCGTTCTACAACGTGATCAATTGGCCAGAAGTTGCTGCGCGCTATCAAGCTGCACTGGCCTGAGTGTTCAATAAAAACAACCCAAGGCTGATTATGGGCACTGAAACACTGGCGATCGGAAGTGGACGAATGTTTCGTTACGCTTTTGGATCGCTGCTACTGCTGGCGGGCACGAGCTTGCTGGTTGCACACGGGCTGGCGTGGCTGGATCTGGAGCCGCGGCTATCGCGGGCGTTGCAGGGCGGTGCGATCTGCGCCCTGGGTACCGCGCTCGGGGCCGTACCGGTGCTGGTGATCCGGCGTATGCCCCAGGCACTCAGCGATACCCTGCTGGGCTTTGGTGCTGGCGTGATGCTCGCGGCGACAGCGTTTTCGCTGATCGTGCCGGGCATTGCGGCGGCAGAAAACCTCGACATGACGCCGTGGGCAGCCAGCAGCTTGATCTGTTTCGGCATCATGCTCGGCGCGCTCGCTTTGTTCCTGGTGGATCGCAAGGTCGCGCAAGCTTCACCACAAATGCTCATCGGCTCCGTGGAGCATCCGGTGATCCCGCCACGGATCTGGCTGTTCGTGTTTGCAATCATTGCCCATAACATCCCTGAAGGCATGGCGGTCGGCGTGTCGGCCGGTGGTGGTATGCCTGATGCCGACAGCCTGGCAATGGGCATTGCCTTGCAGGATGTGCCGGAAGGGTTGGTGATCGCGTTGGTCCTGGCCGGGGCAGGGATGTCGCGTTTCAAGGCTTTTTTGATGGGTGCAGCGTCAGGTTTGGTTGAGCCGGTGTTCGCGCTGTTGTGCGCGTGGCTGGTGAGCCTGGCTGAACTGTTGTTGCCTTTGGGTTTGGCGCTGGCGGCGGGGGCGATGCTGTTGGTGGTCACCCACGAAGTCATTCCCGAGTCGCGGCGGCATGGTCACGACAAGCTGGCCAGCCTTGGGTTGCTGATCGGGTTTTGTTTGATGATGGTGATGGATACGGCGTTGGGTTGAGAAAAAGATCGTCCGAATGCGGCCCGAGCCTGCGGACGATCTTTTGACCTTTACTCGCCTTCGTCGAAGTAGTTGTTGATCAACGCTACCAGCGCATCCAGCGCTTGCTGTTCCTGCTCGCCTTGCGTGCTCAGATAAATCCTGGTGCCCTTGCCGGCGGCCAGCATCATCATCGCCATGATGCTTTTACCATCGACGGTGGTTTCTGGCGTGCGTCCTACCCTGATCGTGCATTCCTTGAATTGACCGGCGACCCCAACGAATTTTGCCGAAGCGCGGGCATGCAGGCCCAGCTTGTTGATGATTTCGATTTCCAGAGCAGGCATCGCGATGTGAATCCTTTAGCTGAGGTCGCGGTGGCGAACCTGGACATTCTTCAGGGATTGCTGCAGGACCTGGCCAAGACGTTCAGTCAGGTAGACGGAGCGGTGATGGCCGCCGGTGCAGCCAATGGCAATGGTGACATAGGCACGGTTGCTGGCGGCAAAGCGTGGCAGCCATTTGAGCAAGTAAGTAGAAATGTCCTGGAACATTTCCTCCACATCGGGTTGCGCCGCCAGGTATTCGGCCACCGGTTGGTCGAGCCCGGACTGCTCGCGCAGTTCCGGCTTCCAGTAAGGATTGGGCAGGCAGCGCACATCGAATACCAGGTCGGCGTCGACCGGCATGCCGCGCTTGAACCCGAACGATTCCACGAGGAACGCCGTACCGGGTTCCGGCTGGTTCAGCAGGCGCAGCTTGATGGTATCGCGCAGTTGATACAAGTTCAGGCTGGTGGTGTTGAGCTTGAGATCGGCAAGGTCGGCAATCGGCCCGAGCAGGGTGGTCTCGTCGTTGATCGCTTCGGCCAGTGAGCGGTTGGCATTGCTCAGCGGGTGGCGCCGACGGGTTTCCGAGAAACGTTTGAGCAGGGTTTCCTCGTCGGCATCCAGGTACAGGACATCACACTGGATGTGGCGACTGCGCACTTCGGCCAGCAACTCGGGGAACCGCGACAGGTGGCTTGGCAGGTTGCGTGCATCGATGGATACGGCAACCAGCGGTTGTGCCAGCTCGGTGTGGATCAGCGCTCGCTCGGCCAGTTCGGGCAGCAACCCCGCCGGCAGGTTGTCTATGCAGTAGTAGCCGTTGTCCTCGAGGACGTCGAGGGCGGTACTTTTACCCGAGCCGGAGCGGCCGCTGACGATGATCAAGCGCATGATTACTGCCCGTTTTGCTCGCTCAGGACAACCTGATACAAGGCTTCATTGCTCGGGGCGCTGCGCAGTTTGTCGCGCACGTCCTTGCGGTCGAGCATGCTGGCAATCTGGCGCAACAACTCCAGGTGCGCATCGGTGGCGGCTTCCGGGACCAGCAGCACAAACAGCAGGTCAACCGGGGCGCCGTCGATGGCGTCGAAATCGATGGGGGCATCCAAGTGCATCAAGGCGCTGATGGGTGCGTTGCAGCCCTTCAGGCGACAGTGGGGAATGGCGATGCCGTTGCCAAAACCGGTCGAGCCCAGTTTTTCACGGGCAATCAAAGCCTCGAAGACATCTTGCATCTCCAGATCCGGCACTTCGCGATGGATAAGGTTGGCAATTTGCTCGAGGGCTTTCTTTTTACTGCCGCCCGGCACGTTCACCAGGGAACGGCCGGGGGTCAGGATGCTTTCAAGTCGGATCATGGGTTGGGAGTGTTAACGACCCGTAGCGCCCTGGAGGAGGCTCTGGGTCTTTTCCTTATGCTTTTTGAGTTGTTTATCCAGCTTGTCGGTCAATGCGTCGATCGCCGCGTACATGTCGGTATGTTCCGCGTTGGCGACCACTTCATTGCCGGGAATATGCAGCGTGGCTTCGATTTTCTGCTTCAGCTTTTCGACCGTCATCGTGACCTGCACGTTAGTGATCTTGTCGAAATGTCGCTCCAATCGTTCGAGTTTTTCGCCGATGTAGGAGCGAAGAGGTTCGGTCACTTCCAGTTGGTGTCCACTGATGTTGACTTGCATACAGCTTCTCCTTCGTTGCCAGTGCATAAAGCGGCAGATCCAGATGATCTGCCACTGGAACGCTGTGGCGTGGCCCTACATCAACCGCTTGCGTTCGCTCGAAGGCGCGATCCCCAGGGATTCGCGGTACTTGGCGACGGTGCGGCGGGCCACCTGAATGCCTTGTGCCTCCAGTAAACCAGCGATCTTGCTGTCACTCAACGGCTTTTTCTGATTTTCCGCAGCTACCAGTTTTTTGATGATCGCGCGAATCGCCGTGGACGAGCATTCTCCGCCTTCGGAGGTGCTGACGTGGCTGGAGAAAAAGTATTTCAGTTCATAGATTCCCCGAGGGGTATGCATGAATTTCTGCGTGGTGACCCGTGAAATCGTCGACTCGTGCATGCCGACTGCTTCGGCGATGTCATGCAGGACCAATGGTTTCATCGCCTCGTCGCCGTACTCCAGGAAGCCGCGCTGATGCTCGACGATCTGCGTGGCCACTTTCATCAGGGTTTCGTTGCGGCTTTGCAGGCTCTTGATGAACCAGCGGGCTTCCTGCAGCTGATTGCGCATGAAGGTGTTGTCGGCGCTGGTGTCGGCACGGCGAACGAACCCTGCATACTGGGCGTTGACCCGCAGGCGAGGCACCGACTCCTGGTTGAGCTCCACCAGCCAGCGTTCGTTGTCCTTGCGCACGATCACGTCGGGAACCACGTATTCGGCTTCGGTCGACTCGATTTGCGAGCCCGGGCGCGGGTTGAGGCTCTGGACCAGTTCGATGACCTGGCGCAGTTCATCTTCCTTGAGCTTCATGCGGCGCATCAGCTGGCTGTAGTCGCGGCTACCGAGCAAGTCGATGTAGTCGGTGACCAGGCGCTTGGCTTCGGCCAGCCAAGGTGTCTTGGCGGTTAGCTGGCGCAATTGCAGCAGCAGGCATTCGCCCAGGTTGCGCGCACCGATACCGGCGGGTTCGAATTGCTGGATGCGGTGCAGGACGGCTTCGATTTCGTCCAGTTCGATGTCCAGTTCCGGATCGAAGGCTTCGAGGATTTCCTCCAGCGTCTCGTCCAGATAACCCTGGTTGTTGATGCAGTCGATCAGGGTCACGGCGATCAGGCGATCGGTGTCGGACATCGGTGCCAGGTTCAATTGCCACAACAGGTGGCTTTGCAGGCTCTCGCCGGCCGATGTGCGGGTGGTGAAATCCCACTCGTCGTCATCGTTGCTCGGCAGGCTGCTGGCACTGGTCTGGTAGACGTCTTCCCAGGCGGTGTCGACAGGCAGTTCATTGGGGATGCGCTCGTTCCAGTCGCCTTCCTCGATGTTATCGACGGTCGGGGCGCTTTCCTGGTATGAGGGTTCCTGGGTGTCGGTACTGGGCTGGTGTTCGGCGTTGTCGGCCAGTGGGTCGGAATTATCGAAGTCGTCGCCTTCTTCCTGGCGCTCGAGCATCGGATTGGACTCCAGGGCCTCCTGGATTTCCTGTTGCAGGTCCAGGGTCGACAATTGGAGCAGGCGGATGGCCTGTTGCAGCTGCGGTGTCATCGTCAGCTGCTGGCCCATTCTCAAGACTAGCGATGGTTTCATGGCAGGGGCTTAACACCTTATTCGCCGGCGCACATGCGCCATCCACTACAGGGCGCCGGAGCGCCAAACTTAAGCAAATTATATGCCCGAAACTGCGGCGTTTGCCTAGAGCGCTGTAACAATAAAAAAAGATTGATTTTTTATTGCGGCAAGCGCTCGGCCGACCCGCCGGACACCGCGATGCTTACAGGCGGAATTCATGCCCCAGGTACACTTCCTTCACCAGGTCATTGGCCAGGATGGTTTCAGCGTCGCCTTCGGCGATCAGTTGGCCATCGTTGACAATATAGGCGGTTTCGCAGATATCCAGGGTTTCACGGACGTTGTGGTCGGTGATCAGCACGCCGATCCCCTTCGCCTTGAGGTGGTGGATGATCTGCTTGATGTCGCCTACCGAGATCGGGTCCACGCCGGCGAATGGTTCGTCGAGCAGGATGAATTTCGGGTTGGTGGCCAGTGCCCGGGCGATTTCCACGCGGCGGCGCTCGCCACCTGACAGGCTCATGCCGAGGCTGTCGCGGATGTGGCTGATGTGGAACTCCTGCAGCAGGCTTTCCAGTTCCTTGCGGCGACCGGCCTTGTCGAGTTCCTTGCGGGTCTCGAGGATGGCCATGATGTTGTCGGCCACCGACAGTTTGCGGAAGATCGATGCTTCCTGCGGCAGATAACCGATACCCGCCTTGGCGCGACCGTGCATCGGCTGGTGACTGACGTCGAGGTCATCGATCAGCACGCGGCCCTGATCGGCCTGTACCAGGCCGACGATCATGTAGAAGCAGGTGGTCTTGCCGGCGCCGTTGGGGCCGAGCAGGCCGACGATCTGGCCGCTGTCGATGGACAGGCTGACGTCACGCACGACCTGGCGGCTCTTGTAGCTCTTGGCCAGATGCTGAGCTTTCAGAGTTGCCATTACTGCGCCTTTTGCTCGTCGGTTTTCTTTTTCGGCTGGATCACCATGTCTATGCGCGGACGCGACTCGGTCACCTTGCTGCCCGTGGCGCGACCGGCGCTGGCCAGTTTTTTCTCGGTGTCATAGACGATCTTCTCGCCCTGGGTGGTGTTGTTGTCCTTGTCGACGACCTTGGCCTTGTCGATCAGCACGACGCGGTTTTGCGTGGCGTGGTACTGGATGGTTACGCCCCAGCCTTGCACAGGCTTGGCGTCGCCTGCCGTTTGCAGTTGCTCGAAATAGGCCAGGTTGCCCACCGAGGTCACTACGTCGATGTCGCCATTGGGGGCGCGGGTCATGGTCACCTTGTTGCCGGTCACCTTCATCGAGCCCTGGGTGATGATCACATCGCCCGTATAGGTGGCTACGCCGTTCTTGTCGTCCAGTTGGGCATCGTCGGCCTGAATGCGGATTGGCTGCTGCTGATCGTCCGGCAGAGCCCAGGCGCTCACGCTTCCCAGTGCTGCGCCCAGACTGAGCAAAATAGGGAGGGTTTTAACGAGCCTCATACTGTCCTCTTACGTTCGATAGCAGGTGTATCCTGCTTTCTTTCAAATACGCCTTCATGCCCTTGCCGGTCGATACACCGCCAGCGCCGTCGATTCTAACGTCTTGCTCGGTCTGCGCATATTGCTGCTGCGGAAACACGGTCATGCGGGTGGTGGTGATCAGCGTCCTGCGGTTTTTCTCGTCGAAACGGGTAATGCGCACCGAATCGATCAGTTCGACCTGTGTGCCGTCCGGATTGACTTCGCCTTTTTCGCTCTGCACGTGCCACGGGAACTCGGTGCCGCGGAACATGTTCAGGTCGGGATTGGTCAGCAGCGTCACTTCGGTGGCTTTGAGGTGCTCGACCTTGTCCGACGTCATCTCGTATTGCAGCCTGCCGTCCGGCAGGAACTGCACGCTGTGGGCGTTGGTGGCGTAATAGTCGATCGCGCTCTCATCGACGTGCACTACCGGCTTGTCGAGAAAGCGTTCCGGGCTGATGTTCCAGTAGCCGACCGCGGCGAAAATCGCCGTGATGCTACCGAACAGCATAATGTTGCGAATCTTTTTACTTGGCATGATCTGGCTCACAGGTACGCGGCGTTGGCCTCATCGAGGCGGCCTTGGGCGCGCAGGATCAATTCGCAGAATTCACGTGCGGCACCTTCGCCACCGCGGGCTTGGGTGGTGCCGTGGGCGTGCTCGCGCACGAAACTGGCGGCGTTGGCCACCGCCATGCCCAGACCGACGCGGCGGATCACCGGCAGGTCCGGCAAATCGTCACCGAGATAGGCAACCTGCTCATAGCTTAGGCCGAGTTGCGCAAGAAGCTCGTCGAGTACCACCAGTTTGTCTTCGCGCCCCTGATACAGGTGGGGAATGCCGAGGTTCTTCGCGCGTCGTTCGACCACCGGGGTTTTGCGGCCGCTGATGATGGCGGTTTGCACGCCGGCCGCCATCAGCATCTTGATGCCCTGGCCGTCGAGGGTGTTGAACGTCTTGAATTCGCTGCCGTCTTCGAGGAAGTACAGACGCCCGTCGGTCAGGACGCCGTCGACATCGAACACCGCCAGTTTGATCTGTTGGCCGCGTTGCAGCAGGTCCGTGCTCATTACATTACTCCCGCACGCAGCAAGTCGTGCATGTTCAGGGCACCGACCGGGCGATCTTCGCTGTCGACCACGACCAGCGCGTTGATTTTGTGATCTTCCATTATTTTCAGGGCCTCGGCGGCGAGCATTTCGGCGCGGGCGGTCTTGCCATGGGTGGTCATGACCTGGTCGATAGTGGCGCTGTGGATATCGATGCTGCGGTCCAGCGCGCGACGCAAGTCACCGTCGGTGAAGATCCCGGCCAGCTTGCCGTCGACCTCGAGTACCACGGTCATGCCCAGGCCCTTGCGGGTCATTTCCATCAGCGCATCCTTGAGCAGGGTGCCGCGCTGTACTTGCGGCAGCTCTTGCCCGGCGTGCATGACGTTTTCCACTTTCAGCAGCAGGCGTCGGCCCAGTGCGCCGCCCGGGTGGGAAAAGGCGAAATCCTCGGCGGTAAAACCGCGAGCTTCCAGCAACGCGACGGCCAACGCATCGCCCATGACCAGCGCGGCGGTCGTCGACGAGGTGGGCGCCAGGTTCAGCGGGCAGGCCTCATGCTCGACCTGCACATTCAGGTTGACCTCGGCCGCCTTGGCGAGTGGCGAGTCGGGCTTGCCGGTCATGCTGATCAGCTGGATGCCCAGGCGCTTGATCAGCGGCAGCAGGGTGACGATTTCATTGGTTGAGCCGGAGTTCGACAGCGCCAGGATGATGTCGTCGCGGGTGATCATGCCCATGTCGCCATGGCTGGCTTCGGCAGGGTGCACGAAAAAGGCCGTGGTGCCGGTACTGGCCAGGGTGGCGGCGATCTTGTTGCCGATGTGCCCCGATTTGCCCATGCCGACCACGACCACGCGGCCTTTGCTGGCCAGAATCATTTCGCAGGCGCGCACGAAATCGGCGTCGATACGGGGCAGCAAGCTTTTTACGGCTTCCAGTTCGAGGCGGATGGTGCGCTGTGCTGACTTGATCAGGTCGCTGGATTGGCTCATTTCGAAAATATATAGCCTGGTGAAAAGGCGGCGATTATAGCCGGTATGGTTGAAACCCTCACGCAAGTTCGTTGCCCATTGTCATTCCTTGTAACCGAATCCCCTCTAGATGGAGCTTCCTGGCTGTCATGCTGCTGAACATGGCCCGGCATTGGCCTTGGGCGCGTGACGCTTGCAGTGATATAGTTCGCCGCCAGTTCGGCCCGCCCGGGAAGTATGTGCTTTTGTCAGGAAGCCAGGCGTCCGAGTGTGAGGCTGCATCGCAAGGAGTTTAGATGAGTGCCGATAACGCCTACGCGGTCGAGCTGAAGGGACTGACCTTCAAGCGCGGTACGCGCAGCATTTTCAATAACATTGATATCCGTATCCCGCGCGGCAAGGTCACCGGCATCATGGGACCTTCCGGGTGTGGCAAGACCACGCTGTTGCGCTTGATGGGCGCGCAGTTGCGGCCTGCCAGTGGCGAAGTCTGGGTCAATGGTCAGAACCTGCCGACGTTGTCGCGCAGTGATCTGTTCGATGCACGCAAGCACATGGGTGTGCTGTTTCAGAGTGGCGCACTGTTTACCGACCTCGATGTCTTCGAGAACGTCGCCTTTCCGTTGCGCGTTCATACCGGGCTGCCCGAAGAAATGATCCGCGACATCGTCCTGCTCAAATTGCAGGCCGTGGGGTTGCGGGGCGCCATCGACCTGATGCCCGACGAACTGTCCGGCGGCATGAAGCGTCGCGTCGCGCTGGCGCGGGCGATTGCGCTCGATCCGCAAATTCTCATGTACGACGAGCCCTTTGTCGGCCAGGACCCCATCGCCATGGGGGTGCTGGTGCGCCTGATCCGCTTGCTCAACGATGCGCTGGGCATTACCAGTATCGTGGTTTCCCATGACCTGGCCGAAACCGCCAGTATTGCCGACTACATCTATGTGGTGGGCGACGGGCAGGTGTTGGGGCAGGGCACACCGGACGAACTGATGAATTCGGACGAGCCGCGTATCCGTCAATTCATGACAGGCGACCCCGATGGTCCGGTCGCCTATCACTTTCCAGCGACGGATTACCGCGCAGATCTTCTGGGGAAGCGTTGATGCGCAAGATTTCACTGTTGGAAAGGGTGCGCCGGTTCGGCCACGCAGGCATCGACGTGCTGGCGGTGTTCGGGCGCTCTTCGATTTTTCTGTTTCACGCTCTGCTGGGGCGCGGTGGTATCGGTGGCGGGTTTGGCTTGCTGATCAAGCAACTGCATTCGGTGGGTGTGATGTCCCTGGTGATCATCGTGGTCTCCGGGATATTCATCGGCATGGTGCTGGCGCTCCAGGGCTTCAATATCCTGTCCAGCTACGGTTCGGAGCAGGCGGTGGGGCAGATGGTGGCGCTGACGCTGCTGCGTGAGTTGGGGCCGGTGGTCACGGCATTGCTGTTCGCCGGGCGTGCCGGGTCGGCATTGACGGCGGAAATCGGCAACATGAAGTCCACCGAACAGCTCTCCAGCCTGGAAATGATCGGGGTGGACCCGCTCAAGTACATCATTGCCCCGCGCCTGTGGGCCGGCTTCATTTCCTTACCGGTGCTGGCAATGATTTTCAGCGTGGTGGGTATCTGGGGCGGCTCCTGGGTGGCCGTCGACTGGCTGGGTGTGTATGAAGGTTCCTACTGGTCGAACATGCAGAACAGCGTGACCTTTGCCGACGATGTGCTCAACGGCATCATCAAAAGCCTGGTCTTCGCCTTCGTCGTGACCTGGATCGCCGTATTCCAAGGCTATGACTGCGAGCCCACTTCAGAGGGGATCAGTCGTGCCACTACCAAGACCGTGGTGTATGCCTCTTTGGCTGTGCTCGGCCTGGACTTTATTCTGACCGCCTTGATGTTTGGAGATTTCTGATGCAAAACCGCACCCTGGAAATCGGTGTCGGCCTTTTCTTGCTGGCTGGCATCCTGGCTTTGCTGTTGCTGGCGTTGCGGGTCAGTGGACTGTCCCCGAGCCCGAGCACCGAAACCTATAAACTTTATGCGTATTTCGACAATATCGCCGGTTTGACTGTCAGAGCTAAAGTGACCATGGCCGGTGTGACCATCGGCAAGGTCACGGCAATCGATCTGGACCGCGACAGTTTCACCGGTCGGGTGACCATGCAGCTGGAAAAGCGCGTAGATAATCTACCGGCAGACTCCACTGCATCTATCCTGACCGCTGGCCTGTTGGGCGAGAAGTACATCGGTATCAGTGTGGGTGGGGAAGAAGCCCTGCTCAAGGATGGCGGGACCATCCACGACACCCAGTCGTCGCTGGTGCTCGAGGACCTGATCGGTAAATTCCTGCTCAATACCGTTAGCAAAGACGCCAAATGAGGAGCTTTTGAATGATCTCTACCTTGCGACGTGGCCTGTTGGTTGTGCTCGCGGCCTTGCCGTTGGTGGCCAACGCCGTGGCGGCGCCTACCGCGCACGAGCTGGTTCAGGACACCACCAACCGCTTGCTGGCCGACCTGGCCGCCAATAAAGAGAAGTACAAACAGGATCCGCAGGACTTCTATGCGGCGCTCAACAGCATTGTTGGGCCTGTGGTGGATGCCGAAGGTATTTCCAAAAGCATCATGACGGTCAAGTACTCGCGCAAGGCTACCCCTGCGCAAATGAAGACCTTTGAAGAAAACTTCAAGAAGGGCCTGTTCCAGTTCTATGGCAATGCCTTGCTCGAATACAATAACCAGGGCATCACCGTTGATCCTGCCAAGGACGAGTCGGGCGAGCGTACGAGCGTCGGCATGACGGTCAAGGGCAGCAATGGCGCGATCTATCCTGTGTCCTACACACTGGAGAAGATCGGCGGCGAGTGGAAACTGCGTAACGTCATCATCAACGGCATCAACATTGGCAAGTTGTTCCGTGATCAGTTCGCTGATGCGATGCAGCGCAATGGCAACGACCTGGACAAAACCATCAATGGTTGGGCCGGGGAAGTCGCCAAGGCCAAGGAATCCACCGAGAAACAGACCCAATGAGTGAGGCGGCGGTCAGCATGGACGAAGCCGGCGAGCTGCGGCTAAGCGGTGTGCTGGATTATCGCACCGGCCCTGAGCTGCGCCAGCAGGGCAAGGCACTGATCAGCGCCAGCAAGGCCGCGGCCGTGGTGGTCGATTGTTCGGCGGTGGAGAAATCCAGCAGCGTCGGTCTGTCGTTGCTGTTGTGTTTCATGCGTGATGCCCAGGCGGCCGGCAAGGCGCTGAGCATCCGCGGGATGCCAGAAGACATGCGCGAAATCGCTCAGGTCAGTGAACTGACCGAGCTGTTGGCGCATCCCTAACCCGCATCTATGAACAAGCCCCCCGTCAGAGTCCTGCTTCGCGGGGTTCGCAGGCGCGGGGCTTTTTTGTATGATGTCCGACCCGCGCGCACAGGGCGCCGATTGAGGTTGAGCATGCAGGCCGTAGAAGTGAAGAGCTTCCTAGAAGGAAAGCTGCCCGGAACGAAGGTGGAAGTCGAGGGCGAAGGCTGCAATTTCCAGCTGAACGTGATTAGCGATGAACTGGCGGCGTTGAGCCCGGTGAAGCGTCAGCAGCAGATCTATGCCCATTTGAACCCATGGATCACCGATGGCAGCATCCATGCTGTCACTATGAAATTTTTCAGCAGCGCGGCCTGGGCCGAGCGCACCTGAGCCCAAGGGCGTCGAGATTCTTATGGATAAATTGATTATTACTGGCGGTGCTCGTCTTGACGGCGAGATCCGCATCTCCGGGGCAAAGAACTCCGCCCTGCCGATCCTGGCGGCCACCCTGCTGTGCGATGGTCCGGTGACCGTTGCCAACCTGCCACACCTGCACGACATCACCACCATGATCGAGCTGTTCGGTCGCATGGGGATCGAGCCGGTGATCGACGAGAAGCTGGCCGTCGAAATTGATCCGCGCACCATCAAGACCCTGATCGCTCCGTACGAACTGGTTAAAACCATGCGTGCGTCGATCCTGGTTCTGGGCCCGATGGTTGCCCGTTTCGGTGAAGCCGAAGTCGCGTTGCCTGGCGGTTGCGCCATTGGTTCGCGTCCGGTTGACCTGCACATCCGTGGCCTGGAGGCCATGGGCGCGGTCATTGACGTCGAAGGCGGCTACATCAAGGCCAAGGCGCCTGAAGGCGGCCTGCGCGGTGCGCACTTCTTCTTCGATACCGTCAGCGTGACCGGTACCGAAAACATCATGATGGCCGCTGCCCTGGCCAAGGGCCGCAGCGTCCTGGCAAACGCCGCGCGCGAGCCTGAAGTCGTCGACCTGGCGAACTTCCTGAACGCCATGGGTGCCAAGGTTTCGGGCGCTGGCACCGACACCATCACCATCGATGGCGTCGAGCGCCTGCACACCACCACCTACAAGGTGATGCCGGACCGTATCGAAACCGGCACCTACCTGGTGGCCGCGGCCGTGACCGGCGGTCGTGTGAAGGTCAAGGACACCGATCCGACCATCCTCGAAGCCGTGCTGGAGAAACTCCGCGAAGCAGGCGCCGAAATCAATACCGGTGAAGACTGGATCGAGCTGAACATGCACGGCAAGCGGCCTAAAGCCGTGAACGTGCGTACCGCTCCGTACCCGGCGTTCCCGACCGACATGCAGGCGCAGTTCATCTCCCTCAACGCCATTGCCGAAGGCACCGGTGCCGTGATCGAGACGATCTTCGAAAACCGTTTCATGCACGTTTATGAGCTGCACCGCATGGGCGCGCACATCCAGGTCGAAGGCAACACCGCCATCGTCACTGGCATCGAAAAGCTCAAGGGCGCGCCAGTGATGGCCACCGACCTGCGTGCTTCGGCCAGCCTGGTAATTTCGGCGTTGATCGCTGAAGGCGATACCCTGATCGACCGCATCTACCACATCGACCGTGGTTATGAGTGCATCGAGGAGAAACTGCAGATGCTGGGCGCCAAGATCCGCCGCGTTCCGGGCTAGTTGTTGCAGATGGGGCACAGGGATGTGCCCAATGTTTTTCAAGTCGAGCCGGTTTCCGGCTCGATGCGTGTCCGGCGCCGATTGCGACCGGGCATAAGATTCCTGATTAAGGGCTGACGTTTCCCATGCTGACCATCGCACTGTCCAAGGGCCGCATCCTTGACGACACCCTGCCGCTTCTGGCTGAAGCGGGCATCGTGCCGACCGAGAATCCGGACAAGAGCCGCAAGCTGATCATTCCCACGACCCAGGAAGACGTACGCCTGTTGATCGTGCGCGCCACCGACGTGCCGACGTATGTCGAGCATGGTGCCGCCGACCTCGGTGTCGCAGGTAAAGACGTGCTGATGGAATATGGTGGCCAGGGCCTGTACGAGCCGCTGGACCTGCAGATTGCCCAGTGCAAGTTGATGACCGCCGGCAAGGTCGGCGCGGTCGAGCCCAAGGGTCGCCTGCGTATCGCCACCAAGTTCGTCAACGTTGCCAAGCGTTACTACGCCGAGCAGGGCCGTCAGGTCGACATCATCAAGCTCTACGGCTCGATGGAGCTGGCGCCGCTGATCGGCCTGGCTGACAAGATCATTGACGTGGTCGACACCGGTAACACGCTGCGGGCCAATGGCCTGGAGCCACAGGATTTCATCGCGGCCATCAGCTCCCGGCTGATCGTCAACAAAGCGTCGATGAAAATGCAGCACGCCCGTATCCAGGCGTTGATCGACACCCTGCGCAAGGCAGTGGAGTCTCGACACCGCGGCTGATTCACTTGCGCGACTTTGAGTCGCGCCGTCTATCCGCCTCATAGCCAGAATTCTCAGGTGCCCAAGCGGATCGAATGTTAGTTTCGGGCGCCTGAGTTTTTTGCCAATCCTATGAGGCTCTCGCTATGACCGCACCGACTGCAATTCGCCGACTCAACGCTGCTGACCCGGATTTCGCGCATCATCTGGATCATCTGCTGAGCTGGGAAAGTGTGTCTGACGACTCGGTCAATCAGCGGGTGCTGGACATCATCAAGGCCGTGCGCGAGCGTGGCGATGCTGCGTTGGTGGAATTCACCCGCCAGTTCGACGGGCTGGACGTCGCGTCCATGGCGGACCTGATCCTGCCACGCGAACGCCTGGAGCTGGCACTTACCCGCATTACCGTGCCGCAGCGCGAAGCCCTGGAAAAAGCCGCGGCCCGCGTACGCAGCTACCACGAAAAGCAGAAACAGGACTCCTGGAGCTACACCGAGGCCGACGGCACCGTGCTGGGCCAGAAAGTCACGCCGCTCGATCGCGCCGGTCTGTACGTACCGGGCGGCAAGGCGTCGTACCCCTCTTCAGTGTTGATGAACGCGATTCCGGCCAAGGTTGCCGGTGTGACCGAAGTGGTCATGGTGGTGCCGACCCCGCGCGGTGAAATCAACGAGCTTGTGCTGGCGGCTGCCTGCATCGCCGGCGTTGACCGTGTGTTCACCATTGGTGGCGCACAAGCGGTTGCCGCGCTGGCTTATGGCACCGAAAGCGTGCCGCAGGTCGACAAAGTGGTTGGCCCGGGCAACATCTATGTCGCCACCGCCAAGCGTCACGTGTTTGGCCAGGTCGGTATCGACATGATCGCCGGTCCGTCCGAGATCCTCGTGGTATGTGACGGCCAGACCGATCCTGACTGGATCGCCATGGACCTGTTCTCCCAAGCCGAGCATGACGAAGATGCCCAGGCGATTCTGGTCAGCCCGGATGCGGCCTTCCTCGATCAGGTCGCCGCGAGCATCGCCAAACTGATGCCGACCATGGAGCGCGCCGAGATCATCGAAACCTCGATCAACGGCCGTGGTGCGCTGATCCAGGTGCGTGACATGGAGCAAGCCATCGAAGTGGCCAACCGCATTGCGCCGGAGCACCTGGAGCTGTCGGTCGCCGATCCGCACGCCTGGCTCCCGCAGATCCGCCATGCCGGTGCCATCTTCATGGGCCGTCACACCAGCGAAGCGCTGGGCGACTACTGCGCAGGCCCGAACCACGTATTGCCGACTTCCGGCACGGCGCGGTTCTCGTCGCCGCTGGGCGTATACGACTTCCAGAAACGTTCGTCGATCATTTTTTGCTCGGAGCAGGGCGCGTCAGACCTGGGCAAAACCGCTTCCGTGCTGGCCCGTGGCGAGTCGCTGACCGCCCACGCCCGCAGTGCCGAATACCGCATCATCGACGATAAGCAGGGGAACTGAGATGAGTAAATTCTGGAGCCCGTTCGTCAAGAATCTGGTGCCCTACGTGCCGGGCGAACAGCCAAAGCTGGCAAAACTGGTGAAGCTCAACACCAACGAAAACCCGTACGGTCCATCGCCCAAGGCCCTGGCTGCGATGCAGACCGAGCTGAGCGACAACCTGCGCCTCTACCCGGACCCGAACAGCGATCTGCTGAAAAATGCCGTGGCCAAGTACTACGGCGTGCAGAGCAACCAGGTGTTCCTCGGCAACGGTTCCGACGAAGTCCTGGCGCACATCTTCCACGGGTTGCTGCAACACGATCAGCCGCTGCTGTTCCCGGACATCAGCTACAGCTTCTATCCGGTCTACTGCGGTTTGTACGGCATCAAGTTCGACGCGGTGCCGCTGGACGAGCAATTCCAGATCAACCCCGCGGACTATGCAAAACCGAACGGCGGGATCATCTTTCCCAACCCGAACGCACCGACCGGTTGTCTGTTGGCACTGGAGGCGGTCGAGCAAATCCTCAAGGCCAGCCCGGAATCGGTGGTCGTGGTGGATGAGGCTTACATCGACTTCGGTGGCGAGACGGCAATCACCTTGGTGGACCGTTATCCGAACCTGCTGGTGACCCAGACCCTGTCCAAATCCCGTTCCCTGGCCGGCCTGCGGGTTGGCCTGGCGGTGGGGCATCCGGACCTGATCGAGGCGCTGGAGCGGATCAAGAACAGCTTCAACTCCTATCCGATCGATCGCATCGCCAATGTCGGTGCGGCGGCGGCGTTCGAGGATCGCGAGTATTTCGACAAGACCTGCCGTCTGGTGATCGAGAGCCGCGAAAAGGTCGTTGCGCAATTGCAGGCCAAGGGCTTTGAAGTGCTGCCGTCGGCGGCGAACTTCATTTTTGCCCGTCACCCGCAGCATGATGCGGCGGGACTGGCAGCGAAGTTGCGTGAGCAGGGCGTTATTGTCCGGCACTTCAAGCAGGAGCGGATTGCCCAGTTCCTGCGGATCTCGATTGGCACGCCTGAGCAGAATCAGGCACTGATCGACGGCCTCGGCGACCTATAATTCACAACTAATCCTGTGGGCGCGTGGCTTGCCCGCGATGAACGATAACGCGGTGTACCTGACGCACCGCGGTGTTCCTATCGCGGGCAAGCCACGCTCCCACAGTGATCTGGGTTGCTTAGTTTTCTTCTTTGTCTTTCACCGGTGCAGGTGGCGGACGTAGACCAATCTCAGCCGTGAGCTTGAGTTCCTTGCCGTTGCGCATCACCTGAATCGCGACTTTGTCGGTTGGCTTGATCCGCGCGACCTGGTTCATCGAGCGCCGACCATCGCCCGCCGGCTCGCCATCGATGCTGAGGATCACGTCGCCCAATTGCAGGCCGGCCTTTTGTGCCGGACCGTCGCGGAAAATCCCCGCCACCACGATGCCCGGACGCCCCGACAGGCCAAACGATTCCGCCAGTTCCTGGGACAATGGCTGCACTTCGATACCGAGCCAGCCGCGGATCACCTGGCCGTGTTCGATGATCGACTTCATCACTTCCATGGCCAGCTTCACCGGAATCGCGAAACCGATGCCTTGCGAGCCGCCGGACTTGGAGAAGATCGCCGTGTTGATGCCGGTCAGGTTGCCATTGGCGTCCACCAGCGCACCGCCGGAGTTGCCGGGGTTGATCGCGGCGTCTGTCTGGATGAAGTCTTCGTAGTTGTTCAGGCCCAGCTGATTGCGCCCGGTGGCACTGATGATGCCCATGGTCACCGTCTGGCCAACGCCGAACGGGTTGCCGATGGCGAGGGCCACGTCGCCGATGCGGATGTTGTCGGAGCGGCCGACGGTGATCGAAGGCAGTTTCTTCAGGTCGATCTTGAGGACCGCGAGGTCGGTTTCCGGGTCGCTGCCGATCACCCGTGCCAGGGTTTCACGGCCATCCTTGAGCGCCACCACGATCTGGTCGGCACCGCTGGTCACGTGGTTGTTGGTCAGGATGTAACCTTCCGGGCTCATGATCACGCCGGAGCCGAGGCTTGACTCCATGCGTTTCTGCTTGGGCGAGTTGTCGCCGAAGAAGCGGCGGAACTGCGGGTCCTCGAACAGCGGATGATTGGGTTTGTTGATGACTTTGGTGGTGTACAGGTTCACCACCGACGGCGCGGCGGTGGTCACCGCGTCGGCATAGGACACCGGGCCTTGCTGCATGCTGGTGGTTTGCGGGGCTTGTTGCAGGTTCACGTCGAGGCTTGGAAGCCCGACCCACTGCGGGTAACGCTGGATGATTAACAGAGCGACAAGCACGCCGGCCAACAGCGGCCAGCCGGAAAAACGCAGCGCCTTGAGCATTAAACACGTCCTGAGAGAGTTGCAGGCGGTATGAGACCGCTCATAATGACGCGCATTATACGAGGCCGCGCGTGCCTCTGAACGGGATATTTAGGAGTCTTTTATGGCCGTCGCCCTGAGCACCCTGGTCGAAGAAGCCGACCGTTACCTCGGCAGTTCGAAAATTGCCGATTACTGTCCCAACGGCCTGCAGGTCGAGGGCCGGCCGCAGGTGATGCGCATTGTCAGTGGCGTCACCGCCAGCCAGGCCTTGCTCGATGCCGCGGTGCAGGCCAACGCCGACCTGGTGCTGGTGCATCACGGCTACTTCTGGAAAGGCGAGAACCCGTGCATCACCGGCATGAAGCAGCGCCGCCTGAAAACGTTGCTCAAGCACGACATCAGCCTGCTGTCCTATCACCTGCCGCTGGACCTGCACCCTGAGGTTGGCAACAACGTGCAGTTGGCGCGGCAGCTGGACATCACCGTCGAAGGTCCGCTCGATCCCGACAACCTGAAGATCGTCGGTCTGGTCGGCTCGTTGAACGAGCCCGTGACGGCCCGGGATTTTGCTCGCCGGGTGCAGGAAGTCATGGGTCGCGAGCCGTTGCTGATCGAAGGCAGCGCAATGATTCGCCGCGTTGGCTGGTGCACCGGTGGCGGTCAGGG
The DNA here is from genome assembly GCF_044744285.1 of Pseudomonas sp. NPDC087336. Classification (NCBI taxonomy): domain Bacteria; kingdom Pseudomonadati; phylum Pseudomonadota; class Gammaproteobacteria; order Pseudomonadales; family Pseudomonadaceae; genus Pseudomonas; species Pseudomonas sp. NPDC087336. Next base: position 103,082 of record NZ_JBIUYA010000014.1, read on the forward strand.
CTACATTGATCAGGCGGTGTTGGCGGGTGCCGATCTGTACCTGAGCGGCGAAGCCTCGGAGCAAACCTTCCACAGCGCCCGGGAAAACGACATCAGCTTCATTGCTGCCGGGCACCATGCCACCGAGCGCTATGGCGTGCAGGCGCTGGGTGATTACCTGGCGAAGCGGTTTGCCCTTGAGCACATCTTTATCGATTGCCCCAACCCGATCTGACGACGAGATGACCTGCAGGGGGCTGCGAAGCCCAAACGGCTGGGCATATTCATATGCTCTTTCGATCTAGTTGGCGTCCTGATTAGAAGGGGGCGCTGTGCTAGGATTCCCCGCTCGAACACGGCCCGCTGGCCGTTCATAAGAATGTTTTCGTGAGTAGCCATGGTCGACAAACTGACGCATCTGAAACAGCTGGAGGCGGAAAGCATCCACATCATCCGCGAGGTGGCCGCCGAGTTCGATAACCCGGTGATGCTGTACTCCATCGGTAAAGACTCCGCCGTGATGCTGCACCTGGCACGCAAGGCGTTCTTCCCCGGCAAGCTGCCGTTCCCGGTGATGCACGTCGACACCCAGTGGAAGTTCCAGGAGATGTACAGCTTCCGCGACAAGATGGTTGCCGAGCTGGGCCTGGACCTGATCACCCATGTGAACCCTGAAGGTGTGGCGCAAGGCATCAACCCGTTCACCCACGGCAGTGCCAAGCACACCGACATCATGAAGACCGAGGGCCTGAAGCAGGCACTGGACAAGCATGGTTTCGATGCCGCCTTCGGTGGCGCGCGCCGCGATGAAGAGAAATCCCGCGCCAAAGAGCGCGTGTACTCGTTCCGCGATAGCAAGCACCGCTGGGACCCGAAAAACCAGCGCCCGGAGCTGTGGAACGTCTACAACGGCAAGGTCAACAAGGGCGAATCCATTCGCGTATTCCCATTGTCGAACTGGACCGAGCTGGACATCTGGCAATACATCTATCTTGAAGGCATCCCGATCGTCCCGTTGTACTTCGCCGCCGAGCGTGAAGTCATCGAGAAGAACGGCACCCTGATCATGATCGACGACGAGCGCATCCTCGAACACCTGAGCGATGAAGACAAAGCTCGCATCGTCAAAAAGAAAGTGCGTTTCCGTACCCTGGGCTGCTACCCGTTGACGGGCGCGGTGGAGTCCGAGGCCGAAAGCCTCACGGACATCATTCAGGAAATGCTCCTGACGCGAACTTCCGAGCGCCAGGGCCGTGTCATCGACCACGATGGCGCAGGCTCGATGGAAGACAAAAAACGTCAGGGTTATTTCTAAGGGGTTGTCATGTCGCACGCATCTGATTTGATCAGCGAGGACATCCTCGCCTACCTGGGCCAGCACGAACGTAAAGAACTGCTGCGCTTTTTGACCTGCGGTAACGTCGACGACGGCAAGAGCACCCTGATCGGGCGCCTGCTGCACGACTCCAAGATGATCTACGAGGATCACCTGGAAGCGATTACCCGCGACTCGAAAAAAGTCGGCACCACCGGTGAAGACATCGACCTGGCACTGCTGGTCGATGGCCTGCAGGCCGAGCGTGAACAAGGCATCACCATCGATGTTGCGTACCGCTACTTCTCCACCGCCAAGCGCAAATTCATCATCGCCGACACCCCCGGCCATGAGCAGTACACCCGCAACATGGCCACCGGTGCGTCCACCTGTGACCTGGCGATCATCCTGGTCGACGCCCGCTACGGCGTGCAGACCCAGACCCGTCGCCACAGCTTCATCGCCTCGTTGCTGGGCATCAAGCACATCGTCGTCGCCATCAACAAGATGGACCTCAAGGACTTCGACCAAGGCGTGTTCGAGTCGATCAAGGCCGACTACCTTCAGTTCGCCGAAGGCCTGAAGATGAAGCCCACCAGCATGCACTTCGTGCCGATGTCGGCACTGAAGGGCGACAATGTGGTGAACAAGTCCGAGCGCTCGCCGTGGTACACCGGCCAGTCGCTGATGGAAATCCTCGAGACCGTGGAAGTGGCGGGCGATCGCAACTTCACCGACCTGCGTTTCCCGGTGCAGTACGTCAACCGTCCGAACCTGAACTTCCGTGGCTTCGCCGGTACGCTGGCCAGCGGCATCGTCAAGAAAGGCGACGAAGTCGTGGTGCTGCCGTCGGGCAAGAGCAGCCGCGTGAAGTCCATCGTCACCTTCGAAGGTGAACTGGAACACGCAGGTCCAGGTCAGGCAGTCACTCTGACCATGGAAGACGAAATCGACATCTCCCGTGGCGACCTGTTGGTTCACGCCGACAACGTGCCGCCGGTGACCGACAGCTTCGAAGCCATGCTGGTGTGGATGGCTGAAGAGCCGATGCTGCCGGGCAAGAAATACGACATCAAGCGCGCCACCAGTTACGTGCCGGGCTCCATCGCCAGCATCGTCAACAAAGTCGACGTGAACACCCTGGAAGAAGGTCCGGCCAGCGCGTTGCAGTTGAACGAAATCGGCAAGGTCAAGATCGCGCTCGACGCGCCGATTGCCCTCGACGGTTACGAAAGCAACCGCACCACCGGTGCATTCATCATCATCGACCGCCTGACCAACGGCACCGTTGGCGCCGGCATGATCGTCGCGCAGCCGGTGGCGCATGGCACCAGCACGCACCACGGCAAACTGGCTCACGTCGCTACCGAAGAGCGCGCCCAGCGCTTCGGCCAGCAACCGGCCACCGTGTTGTTCAGCGGCTTGTCGGGCGCGGGCAAAAGCACCTTGGCGTATGCGGTTGAACGCAAGCTGTTCGACCTGGGTCGTGCGGTGTACGTGCTCGATGGCCAGAACCTGCGTCACGACCTGAACAAAGGTCTGCCACAGGATCGCGCCGGGCGTACCGAGAACTGGCGTCGTGCCGCTCACGTGGCGCGTCAGTTCAACGAAGCCGGCCTGCTGACCCTGGCGGCGTTCGTTGCGCCGAGTGCCGAAGGTCGTGAGCAGGCCAGGGAGCTGATCGGCAAAGAGCGTCTGGTGACGGTCTACGTCCAGGCCTCGCCGACGGTCTGTGCCGAGCGTGACCCACAAGGCCTGTACGCGGCAGCCGGGGACAACATCCCAGGCGAATCCTTCCCGTACGACGTGCCGCTGGATGCCGATCTGGTGATCGATACCCAGTCCGTGTCGCTGGAAGAAGGCGTCAAGCAAGTGCTGGATCTGCTGCGTAAGCGCGGCGCGATCTAAGCGCTGGCCGCAAATAAAAAAACCGCCGATGAGTGATCATCGGCGGGTTTTTTTATGTCTTGTCGGACGCCATCGCTGGCAAGCCAGCTCCCACAGTTTTTGTGAGCGCCGCCCATCATTGTGGGAGCTGGCTTGCCAGCGAAGAGGCCATGACAGACACCTGATTACTTGGCTGGATATTCGCGATGCATCTGTCCCAGCAACGCATCCTTGTCCTCCCACAGCTGATTGATCCAGCCCTGGAACTGCAATCGATACTCGCCATCCTGGTCATAGTTCTTGCCAACGAACTGCGGCGGAACTTTCAGCTCTTCAAAGTGCACCACCACATCCGCGACATTCCCGCACAACAAATCCCAAAAACCGGGGCGCCCGGCCGGGTAGTGGATGGTCACATTGACGATCGACTCCAACTGTTCACCCATGGCATCCAGCACAAAGGCAATGCCGCCCGCCTTGGGTTTGAGCAGGTACCTGAACGGTGATTTCTGCTGGGCATGCTTGCCTTCGGTAAAGCGCGTGCCTTCAACGAAATTGAAAATGCCCACCGGGGTATCACGAAACTTCGCACAGGTCTTGCGCGTGGTTTCCAGGTCCTTGCCTTTCTTCTCCGGGTGCTTTTCCAGATAGGCCTTGGAGTAGCGCTTCATGAACGGAAAACCGAGCGCCCACCACGCCAGTCCAATCACCGGCACCCAGATCAACTCCTGCTTGAGAAAGAACTTCAATGGCTGGATACGCCGATTGAGCACGTATTGCAGCACCAGGATGTCGACCCAGCTCTGATGGTTACTGGTGACCAGGTACGAGTGCTGGTAGTCGAGGCCTTGCAGGCCGCTGACGTGCCAGCGAGTGCGACGGACCAGGTTCATCCAGCCTTTGTTGGTGCTGATCCAGGCTTCGTGGGTATGGCTCATCAACCAGTGTGCGATGCGTTGGGTGAGCGCGAACGGCAGTACCTTGAACAGCGCCACACAGAACAGGAAGGAGCACAGCAAAATCGTGTTCAGCGCCAGCAGCAGCGCAGCAATCACTCCGCGCAAAAACGCGGGTAGGAAATCCAGCATTTACACATCCATAGGTCGGTTGGCAGCTTGAATCGCGGTCAAGGCGATGGTGTAGACGATGTCGTCGACCTGCGCGCCGCGCGGCAAATCGTTTACCGGTTTGCGCAGGCCCTGGAGCATCGGCCCGAGGCTGACGCAGTCTGCACTGCGCTGCACGGCTTTGTGCGTGGTGTTGCCGGTGTTCAGGTCGGGGAACACGAACACCGTGGCGCGACCGGCCACCTGGCTGTTCGGCGCCAGTTGCCGGGCCACGGTTTCGTTGGCGGCGGCGTCATACTGCAACGGACCGTCGATCAGCAGCGAGTTTTGCTGTTCATGGGCGAGCAATGTCGCTTCGCGGACCTTCTCGACTTCCTCTCCGCTGGCCGACTCACCGCTGGAATAGCTGATCATCGCTACACGTGGGGTGATGCCGAATGCCGCCGCCGAGTCGGCGCTTTGCAGGGCGATCTCAGCCAGTTCTACGGCGCTCGGGTGCGGGTTCATCACGCAGTCGCCGTAGACCAGCACTTCTTCGGGAAACAGCATGAAGAACACCGACGACACCAGGGTGCAGCCCGGCGCGGTCTTGATCAGTTGCAGGGCTGGGCGAATGGTATTGGCAGTGGAGTGAATGACGCCCGATACGAGGCCGTCGACTTCATCCAGCGCCAGCATCATGGTGCCGATCACCACAGTGTCTTCCAGTTGCTGCTCGGCCATCGGTGCATTGAGGCTTTTGCTTTTGCGCAGGGCCACCATCGGCTCGACGTAACGCTCGCGAATCAGGTCAGGGTCGAGAATTTCCAGCCCGGGCGGCAGTTCGATGCCTTGCGCACGGGCCACGGCTTCGACATCTGCAGGCTTGGCCAGCAACACGCAACGGGCAATGCCACGGGCCTGGCAGATGGCAGCGGCTTGTACGGTCAAAGGTTCGCTGCCTTCCGGCAGGACGATGCGCTTGTTGGCGGACTGGGCGCGCTGGATCAATTGATAACGGAACACCGCTGGCGACAGGCGCATTTCCCGCGGGGTACCGCAGCGCTGGTGCAGCCAGTTGGCGTCCAGGTGGCTGGCGACGAAATCGGTGATGATCTCCGCACGCTCGCGGTCGTCGATCGGGATTTCCTTGTTCAGGCCGTTCAACTGGTTGGCGGTGTCGTAGGAACCCGTGCTCACCGACAGTACCGGCAGTCCGGCCTGCAAGGCGCCTCGGCAGAGGTCCATGATGCGCGGGTCGGGCAGGGTGTCGCTGGTCAGCAACAGGCCGGCCAGCGGCACGCCGTTGATGGCCGCGAGGCTGACGGCGAGGATGATGTCATCGCGATCGCCGGGGGTCACCACCAGCACGCCGGGCTTGAGCAGCTCCACGGTGTTGCGCATGGTGCGCGCGCAAATGATGATGTTGGTCATGCGCCGGGTTTCATAGTCGCCGGCGTTGAGCACTTGCGCGCCCATCAGGTCGGCCACGTCGCGCGTGCGCGGGGCGTTCAGTTCCGGGCGGAACGGAATGCAGCCCAGCAGGCGGAAATCGCCACTGCGCAATAGTGGTGAATGTTCCTTCAGGCGCGCGGCAAAGGCCTCCATGCTTTCGTCTGTCTTGACCTTGTTAAGGATCACGCCGAGGACTTTCGGGTCTTTCGGGCCGCCAAACAACTGCGCCTGCAGTTCCACGCGACCGGATAATTCGGTCAGCACTTCGTTTTCCGGCGCCGACACCAGGATCACCTCGGCATCAAGACTCTTGGCCAGATGCAGATTGACCCGCGCGGCATAGCTGGCACTGCGGGTTGGCACCATGCCCTCCACGACCAGCACGTCCTTGCCAATGGCGGCTTGCTGGTAGAGGGTGATGATTTCTTCGAGCAGTTCATCGAGCTGGCCGTCACCGAGCATGCGCTCGACATGGGCCAGACCCAGCGGCTGTGGTGGTTTCAGGCCGTGGGTGCGGGCTACCAGTTCGGTAGAGCGCTCAGGGCCGGTATCACCTGGATGGGGCTGGGCAATCGGCTTGAAAAAGCCGACTTTCAGGCCGGCGCGCTCGAGGGTACGTACCAGCCCGAGGCTGATGGAGGTCAGACCCACGCCAAAATCGGTGGGCGCGATAAAAAAAGTTTGCATGCGGATTCTCTAAAGGTGCATGGCAATGGTGACGGCCTATGACTGGCCAGCTACCGAAATTCAGTCGCCAAGGTTATCGCTAACCGAGCCTTGTGCGCACCAACCGCAATCAAAGGGCTGGCCTATTTTTTCCTGGCGCTGCAACGGGTCCAGGACCCAGGCCCGGGATTGCCAGGGCGGCTGGTGGCGCAGGTGCTGCGTGTGGCCGCAGGAAAGCTCCACCACCCAATGGCCGTCTTCGTCCTGATGGAAGCCTGTGATCGTCGAATCCCGTCTGTCCGGGTTGTGTTCGCTTTCGGGCGATTGCTTCGCTAAACTGGGTCTTTCAATATTCTTATGCAAAAGGTCTCGCCCCATGCTGATCGCCGCCAATAAGGCTGTCTCCATCGACTATACCCTGACCAACGACGCTGGTGAGGTCATCGACAGCTCCGCCGGCGGCGCGCCGCTGGTCTACCTGCAAGGCGCAGGCAACATCATTCCGGGCCTGGAAAAGGCGCTGGAAGGCAAAGCAGTCGGCGACGAGCTGACCGTGGCCGTTGAACCGGAAGATGCCTATGGCGAGTACGCTGCCGAACTGGTCAGCACCCTGAGCCGCAGCATGTTCGAAGGTGTCGACGAGCTGGAAGTGGGCATGCAATTCCACGCTTCCGCTCCAGACGGCCAAATGCAGATCGTGACCATCCGTGATCTGGACGGCGACGACGTCACCGTTGACGGCAACCACCCGTTGGCTGGTCAGCGCCTGAATTTCCAGGTCAAGATCATCGCCATCCGTGATGCCAGCCAGGAAGAAATCGCCCATGGCCACGTCCATGGCGAAGGTGGCCATCACCACTGATTTCTGCGCTAAGCTCAGATAGCTGGAGAGGCGCCCCGAGGGCGCCTTTTTAGTCTGCGGCTGTTCCAGGCGACACCACCAAGTGGCTGTTTTAGAGAAGTACACGGGAATCTGGAGTACGTCATGAGTGCTTTTCACGAACTTAATTTGACAGCCCTGGATGGTCAGGCGCTACCTCTGGCGCCTTTCAAAGGGCAGGTCGTGCTGGTGGTCAACGTGGCCTCCAAATGCGGCTTGACGCCACAGTACGCGGCGCTGGAAAACCTCTACCAGCAGTTCAAGGGTAAAGGCTTCAGCGTGCTGGGCCTGCCGTGCAACCAGTTTGCCGGTCAGGAACCAGGTACCGAGCAAGAAATAAAGGACTTCTGCAGCCTCAACTATGGCGTGACCTTTCCGTTGTCCAGCAAGCTGGAAGTCAACGGTCACGATCGTCATCAGCTGTACAAGTTGCTGGCGGGCGAAGGCGCTGAGTTTCCCGGTGATATCACCTGGAATTTCGAGAAGTTCCTGTTGGGTAAAGATGGGCGTGTGCTGGCGCGGTTCTCGCCACGTACGGCTCCGGACGATCCGAGCGTGGTTCAGGCGATCGAGAAAGCCCTGGCCTGATCGATCAAGATCAAAAAGATCGCAGCCTTCGACAGCTCCTACATTGGAATGCGTTTCCTGTAGGAGCTGCCGAAGGCTGCGATCTTTTTGCTTCTGTCTTTTGACACTCAATCACCAAAATCAATAATGCTGTTCAAGGCACTTCACTCTCAATATTATCGTCGTCATAAAGTCATTCTTCGTGGAGCGTCCCCATGCCCGTCAAAGCCTTGTTCAAACCGTTCCACCTCGGCACCCTTGAATTGCCGACCCGCGTCGTCATGGCGCCGATGACTCGCTCGTTTTCACCGGGCGGCGTCCCCAATTCCAAAGTGATTGAATATTACCGTCGTCGCGCAGCGGCCGGCGTTGGCTTGATCATCACTGAAGGCACCACTGTTGGGCACAAGGCTTCCAACGGCTACCCGAACGTACCGCATTTCTATGGTGAAGCCGCGCTGGCTGGCTGGAAAAAAGTCGTCGACGCGGTACACGCCGAAGGCGGCAAGATCGTTCCGCAACTGTGGCATGTCGGCAGTGTTCGCCGTATTGGCACCGAGCCGGACGCCAGCGTGCCGGGTTTTGGCCCGTCGGAAAAAGTGAAAGATGGCAATGTCGTGGTTCACGGCATGAGCAAGCAGGATATTCAGGATGTAATCGCCGCATTCGCCCAAGCGGCCAAGGATGCGCAGAGCATCGGCATGGACGGCGTGGAAATCCACGGTGCCCACGGCTACCTGATCGACCAGTTCTTCTGGGAAGGCAGCAACCAGCGCACCGACGAGTATGGCGGCAGCCTGGCCAACCGTTCGCGTTTCGCCATCGAATTGATTCAGGCGGTACGTGCGGCGGTCGGTGAAGGATTCCCGATCATCTTCCGTTTCTCCCAGTGGAAGCAGCAGGACTACACCGCGCGTCTGGTGCAAACCCCTGAGGCGTTGGGCGAGTTCCTCAAACCCTTGGCCGACGCTGGCGTGGATATTTTCCATTGCTCGACACGCCGCTTCTGGGAGCCGGAGTTCGACGGTTCCGAACTGAACCTGGCGGGCTGGACCCGCAAGCTCACTGGCAAGCCGACCATCACCGTGGGCAGCGTTGGTCTGGACGGCGAGTTCCTGCAGTTCATGGTCAACACCGACAAGGTGGCGCAGCCGGCTAGCCTGGAAAAACTGCTGGAGCGTTTGAACAACGACGAGTTCGACCTGGTGGCGGTTGGTCGTGCGCTTCTGGTGGATCCGGACTGGGCGCAGAAAGTGCGTGACGGCCGTGAGGAAGACATCCTGCCGTTCAGTCGTGAGGCGTTGATGACGCTGGTTTAAGCAGCTTCCAGAAGGGCCTCTTCGCTGGCAAGCCAGCTCCTACAGATCGCCGCTGAATTTGTAGGCGCTGGCTTGCCAGCGAAGCTTTCAAGGCAGCAACGCAGCACCGGGCAATGCCTGCCCCTGCACACAAGCCCCCCGCAACTGCCCCTCGAACTGCTCGATGATCGCCGCCCAACCTTGCCGACTGGCATGCTGACGCGCATTGAGCCGTACGCAGCGCAAGGTTTCACGCTTCTCCAGCAGCCACGTCGCGGCATCACAAAATGCCTCTTCATCCCCCGGCATCGCCAGCACGCCGTTGTAGCCATGACGAATATGCTGCGCCGCTGCCGCCTGGTCGTAAGCCACCACCCCCAGTCCAGAGGCCAATGCCTCAAGCACCACATTGCCGAAGGTCTCGGTCAGGCTTGGGAACAGAAACACATCCCCGGACGCATAGTGACTGGCCAGGGCTTCACCGCGTTGCGTCCCGCAGAAAATCGCCTCGGGTAACTCGCTTTCCATCAGCTGCCTTTGCGGGCCATCGCCCACCACGATCAGTTTAAGAATGCGCTGTGGATAAGTGGCCTTGAGCGTATCGAAACAGCGTTTGAGCAAACCGAGGTTTTTCTCCGGTGCCAAACGGCCTACATGGATAACGGCAATGTCCTTCTCGCCCAGTCCCCATTGCTCGCGCAGCGCATTCAAGCGTTTGCTTGGGTGAAACAACTGGCTGTCGACGCCGCGGGACAGCAACGCCAGGCGCTCGAAATGCCGGCGTTCCAGCTCCATGCGCTGGCTGACACTGGGCACCAGGGTCAGGTTCGAGCGATTGTGGAACCAGCGCAAATAGTGGGTCAGCAACCGAGTCAGCAAGCCGAACCCATACTGGCTGGAGTACTGCTGGAAGTTGGTGTGAAATCCGCTCACCACTGAAATACCCAGGCGTCGTGCAGCGCGCAATGCCGACAACCCCAAAGGCCCCTCGGTGGCGATATACAGCACATCCGGGCGATGGCGCTGCCAGCGTCGCAGCAGCTTGTGCATCGACGACTGCCCCCATTGCAACCCGGGATAACCCGGCAGCGGCCAGCCCCGGCACAGCAACAACCCATCGTCACTGCTCGCCGATTGATCGCAACCCTGGCGTGGTCGCACCAATTCCACTTGATGCCCGCGCGCGCGCAAACCGTCGCACAGGCGCCCAAGGGTATTGGCAACGCCGTTGATTTCCGGAGGGAAGGTTTCGGTGATCAAGGTGATATGCAGGGCTGTCGTCATGGCCTCAGTGTGGGCTGAGGCCATGTCGGCGTTGTGACGGTGAGATGATGGATTTGTGACCGACTAGCGTTGGGTCACCAGATTTTCCGCTCCCCGCTCACGCACCCAGAACAAGGTCGCCCCGGCCACGGCCGCCGGCATCATCAGGATATTCACCACCGGAATCAGCAACACCAGATAAACACTGCCGCCGAAACTCATGCTCTGCCAGCGCTTCTCGCGCAGCCAGGCGAGCATCTCGTTCCAGCCGAGCTTGTGGTTATCCGCCGGGTAGTCGATGTATTGGATCGCCATCATCCACACCCCGAACAGCAGCCACAGCGGCGCCGCGATGATGTTCACCACCGGGATGAACGAAAGGACGAACAGCCCGAGTGCCCGGGGCAGGAAATAACCGAGCTTGCGCATTTCCCGGGCGAAGGTACGCGGGATCATGGCGATCAGCTCCCCCCAGCTGAAGGCCGGGAAGTCGTCCGTGCCGCGTACCACCACTTCGACTTTTTCCGCCAGGAAACCGTTGAACGGCGCAGCGATGATATTGGCCAGCATGGTGAAGGTGAAGAACACCATCAACACCACCAGCACCACGAACAACGGCCACAGCACATAGTTGAGAAAACCCAGCCACTCGGGCAGGGATGGCATCAGCGTATCGACCCACAGGCTGAACTGATGGCCGGCCAGGTAGATCAATCCGACGAACAGCACCAGGTTGATGGCCAGCGGTAACAATACGAACAAACGCAAACCGGGGCTCAGGACCAGCTTGAGGCCTTCGCGCAGGTATTGCGGGCCGGACAGAACGGGGGCGGGCATAACGGGCTCCGGACAATGGGAAACGCGCCGACCTTACCGGCTTTGCCTGGCAGGCGAAAGCGCGACATCGACATCGACATTAACTGTAACAAAGGCGTCCTGATTATCGCTCAGTGGAGATAGAGACCACCTATGAGCTGGATTGTTAAACCGTATTTCCTTAATCTTCGCCCCCTCGATACGCTGCACCCAATCTTTTACAGGACGATCGAGTTCAAGCCTTCCCCAAGTGCTTTCAATCGTTCTTTTTTATTCCCGCCGGTCAGCCGGCGTTCCGCGCCAGGTATTCCGGGCCGGTCAACAGGAGCAGGTCATGTCTGAAGTCCGTCATTCGCGAGTGATTATTCTCGGTTCCGGCCCTGCCGGTTACAGCGCCGCGGTCTATGCCGCCCGTGCCAACCTCAAGCCACTGCTGATCACCGGCATGCAGGCCGGCGGTCAACTGACCACCACCACCGAAGTCGACAACTGGCCGGGCGACGTCCACGGCCTGACCGGCCCGGCGTTGATGGAGCGGATGCGTGAGCACGCCGAGCGCTTTGAAACCGAGATCGTTTTCGATCACATCAATGCCGTGGACTTCGCCGCCAAGCCTTACACCCTGACCGGCGACAGCGCGACCTACACCTGCGACGCCCTGATCATCGCCACCGGCGCCAGCGCTCGTTACCTGGGCCTGCCATCGGAAGAGGCGTTCATGGGCAAAGGCGTTTCGGCCTGCGCGACGTGCGACGGTTTCTTCTACCGCAACAAGCCTGTGGCTGTGGTCGGTGGCGGCAACACCGCTGTCGAAGAGGCCCTGTACCTGGCCAACATCGCCAGCACCGTGACCCTGATCCACCGTCGCGAAACCTTCCGCGCCGAGAAGATCCTGATCGACAAGCTCAATGCCCGCGTGGCCGAAGGCAAGATCATCCTGAAGCTGAACGCGACCCTGGACGAAGTCCTGGGCGACAACATGGGCGTGACCGGTGCCCGTCTGAAAAACAACGACGGCAGCTTCGACGAAGTGAAAGTCGACGGCGTGTTCATCGCCATCGGCCACACTCCGAACACCTCGTTGTTCGAAGGCCAGTTGACCTTGAAAGACGGCTACCTGGTCGTGCACGGCGGCCGTGATGGCAACGCCACTGCGACCAACCTCGAAGGTATCTTCGCCGCCGGTGACGTGGCTGACCACGTCTACCGCCAGGCGATCACCTCCGCTGGCGCCGGTTGCATGGCGGCACTGGATGCCGAGCGTTACCTGGACAATCTGCAGAACGCTTGATTCTGCGTCCAAAAAAAACCGGCTTCGGCCGGTTTTTTTGTACCTTCGCAAAATGCACACTCCTGTGTAGGAGCGGTGGATCAGGTTAATTTCTGCAGGCACGCTTCAAGGATGTCGAGACCTTCCTCCAGCACCGTCGTCTGGGTCGTCAACGGCGCCAACAGCCGAATGATGTGGCGCGATTTGCCGCTGGGCATCAGCAACAACCCGGCGTCCCGGGCCAGGGCCAGCAGTTGCGTCAACTGCGCCGAAGCCGGTGTGCCGTCGGCCTTGATCAACTCGATACCGCGCATCGCACCCACGCCCGTCAAGCGACCCAGGTACGGCGACAGGCTGTTCGCGCGCCAGGTTTCGTAGCGACTGACAATCGCTTCCTCCTGTTGCGAACCCCAGGCTTGCAGATTGGCGTCGGTCATTTCGTCCAGGGTCGCGAGCGCGGCGGCGCAGGCGATCGGGTTGCCGGAGTAAGTGCCGCCGAGCCCACCCTTGGGCAAGTTGTCCAACAACGACTTGCGCCCGACCACCGCGCCCAGTGGAACGCCGCCAGCGATGCTTTTGCCCAGCAGGATCAGGTCCGGTTCGATGCCCAGTCGCGAGAACGCAAACCGCTGGCCAGTGCGGCCGAAGCCAGACTGGATTTCATCGGCGATCAGCACAATGCCTTTTTCGTCGCAAAACGTGCGCAGCGCCTGGGCGAACTCGACATCCATGGCCAGGAAACCCGCTTCGCCCTGCACCGGTTCGACGATAAAGCAGGCCACGTCCTCGACGTCGATCTCGACGCTGAATAGACGCTCCATGGCTTTAAGGGCCTCGACACAGGTCACGCCGTTGTCCCGGCTGGGGAACGGCAGGTGATACACCGGCCCTGGCAGTACACCGATTTTCTGTTTGTATGGCGCAACCTTGCCATTGAGGTTGAGGGTGGCCAGCGTTCGACCGTGGAAGGCGCCATCGAAGGCGATGACGGCTGTGCGGCCTGTAGCGCCACGGACGATCTTCAGCGCATTCTCCGCCGCTTCTGCGCCGCTGTTGGTGAGCATGCCGCTGACCGGGTAATCCACCGGAATGAATGCCGTCAGGCGATCCATGAGATCAAGATAGGGGGTATGGGGCGCGGCATTGAAGGCGTAGTGGGTCAGCCGGGTGGCTTGTTCGCGGATGGCGTCGACGATGCGTGGATGGCAATGGCCGAGGTTCAATACACCGATACCGCCGACAAAGTCGATGTAACGTTTGCCATCGGTGTCCCAGACCTCGGCGTTTCTGCCGTGGCTGAGGGTGACAGGGTGAACGATATTGATCGACTGACTGATGGTTTCGCTGCGCATGGCTGACCGGCTCGGAAGAAGGAAGGCTTCTTTTTATCTAAGCCGGGAGCAGCGGTGCCCGGCAAACGAAATAAAGTCGCCGGGTTAATCTTTAAAGTCGGGAAGTGGTTTCAAGCACGGTTGAATCTGTAGGAGCTGGCTTGCCAGCGAAGGCGTCCGCAAGAATGACGCAAGACTCAATGGACCTTTCGCCGGCAAGCCGGCTCCTACAGGATCTCGGTTATCGGCGGGTCAGGGGTTGCTGGGTGAACTTTACGCCCGCCAGGCCATGGGCGATCAACGCACGGATATTGCCGTGATCGCTGCCTTCAGGCGTGGCCAGCACCGAACGGTAATGCTCGCCGAATGCCAGCAGCGCTTCTTCATCGCTCAGGCCTTCCAGCAGGGCCAGGCCCAGGGTCTTGCACGAACCTTCGTTCTGCCCGGCGGCGTTTTCCACGCCGCCATTGTTGAAGGCCTGAGGCTGGTAGTCATAACCGGCGGCGATGAACGCCAGGGTATCGGCGAAGGCGTGTTCGCCGCTCTTGAGGCTGGCGCGCAGGGTGTTCAAATCACTCATTGGGTTTTCCTTTGGCGAACGCCGCTTGTTGTTCGGCGCTGGCTTCTTGCTGAAATTGGGCTTTCCACTCGGCATAGGGCATGCCGTAGACCACTTCGCGGGCTTCATCGAGGCTGACCTCGATCTGGCGTTCATCGGCTGCTGCCTTGTACCACTTGGACAGGCAGTTGCGACAGAAACCGGAGAGGTTCATCAGGTCGATGTTCTGTACATCCTTGCGGCTGTCCAGGTGGGCCACCAGCCGGCGGAAGGCGGCGGCTTCGAGCTCAAGGCGTTCTTGATCGGTCATGGGGGTCTCTGCAAGACAGCTTCAAGCGGCAAGCTTCAAGCTGCAAGATGGTTGGCGGTGCGGTGAAGTTTACAGCTTGGCGCTTGAAGCTTGTAGCTGTTACGCAGTAGCCCGACTCGCTGCAAGCGTTATCGACACCGACTCGGCGAATCGCAGGGCGTGGGGCTTGTCGACTTCGACTTCGGCGTACAGCACCGAATCGTTGGCCATGACCAGGTCCAGCAGCTCCTGGGTCAGGCGTTCGAGCAGGGCGAAGCGATTGCCTTCCACGTGCGCGATGATCGCCTTGGTGATGGTGCGGTAGTTCAGCGCGTGATCGATATCGTTGTCGCGCACCGCTTCCTGGGCGGCATAGAGGATGGTCAGGTTGATCAACACATCCTGCTTGTTGAGGATCTCGTCTTCGTTGATGCCAATGTAGGTGCGCAGGCACAGGTCCTTGACCCGGATGCGCGCCATGCCTGGTTGAAGTTGTGGCATTGCTACTTGCTCCGTCCAATCAATTGCAGGAACTCCTGGCGGGTGTTGCTCGAATCGCGGAAGGCGCCGAGCATCACCGAGGTGTTCATGGTCGAATTCTGTTTCTCGACGCCGCGCATCATCATGCACATGTGCTGCGCTTCGATGACCACGGCGACGCCTGCCGCGCCGGTCACCTCTTGCACGGCGTCGGCGATTTGCCGGGTGAGGTTTTCCTGGATCTGCAGGCGACGGGCGAACATGTCCACCAGCCGCGCAATCTTCGACAGGCCCAGCACCTTGCCCGTTGGAATATAAGCCACATGCGCCTTGCCGATGAAGGGCAGCAGGTGATGTTCGCAAAGTGAATAGAGTTCGATGTTGTCGACGATCACCATTTCATCGTTGTCGGAAGCGAACAAGGCGCCGTTGATGATTTCCTCGACACTCTGCTCGTAACCGTGACACAGGTACTGCATGGCCTTTGCCGCGCGCAGCGGCGTGTCACGCAGGCCTTCGCGGTCGGGGTTTTCACCGAGACCGATGAGGATCTCGCGATAGTTCTGTGACAGGCGGTTCTGGGGTAGGGAAAGCGTCATGGAAGATCCTCAGGGACACTTATTTGATGTGCCTTCCGCCGTTGACGGTCAGGGTCGTGCCGGTGACATAAGGGTTATCGAGCAAATAACGCAGGCTCTGGTAGATCACTTCGCTGCCGGGTTCGATGCCTAGCGCGGATTTGGCCAGTACCTTGGCGCGATAGGCGGCATCGTCGTCGGCATTGAACAGTAGCAGGGCGGGCGCGATTCCGTTGACCTTGATGCCGGGTGCGTATCGGGCGGCGAAGGACAGGGTCAGGCTGTCGAGCCCGGCTTTGCTGGCACAGTAGCCGATGTGCCGGCTGCTGCCCTTGCGGGTCACGTCATCGCTGATGTGCACGATGTCGGCGGGGCTCGAGCGTTCGAGCAGGTCGGCGCAATGCAGGTTGATCAGGTAGGGCGCCAGCATGTGCACGTTGAACATGCGGGTGAAAGCCGTGGCGTCGGTGCCTGGGGTTTCGGCCAGCCATTCGGAGGCGTTATGGATAATCGCCCGCAGGCTGTCGGTGTGTGTTTTCAGTTCACTGATGAAGGTGAGGATCCCGGCTTCGCTGGAGAAGTCCGCGAACAGCCCAATGGCCCCCAGGTCGCGCAGGGTTTGTACGCCTGGACGTTCGCTGCGGTAACTGAAAATCACGCGATGGCCGTCTTCGAGCAATCGCTGCGCGCAATGCAGGCCGACACGCTGGCCGGCACCGGTGATCAGAATGGGGGCTGCGGAAGAGGTCATGAACGGCTCGCGTCGCGGTAAGAGCAAAACTATACCAGCGACGAGCCGTGAGCCTACAGGTTTTGGGTAGTCGGTTGCGCGGGCACTGGCCGTGCGGGCGCACTGTTCAGCCAGCTTGCAAGCAGGTATGTCGACAGCGGTATGAAGAAGTAGACCATCAACGGTGTCAGGCACAGGGTGCTGATCAGCACGCGAGGCAATAACGTCATCTCGCCAAGCAATGGCCCAAGCACAAAATTGAACAGCAGGGACACCGGAAAGAACGCGAGCCAGATCGCAACGGCCTGTTTCCAGCGTGGTGGGCGCTGTCCCGCCGCGCCGAACCAGCCTTCGATGCCGCTGACCCGATGTTCCGTCGGGTGGGCGAACAAATCGCTGCCACGGGCCAGCCAGGCAGTACGCGAAGCGGAATGTTCCCAGGCGTGCAGTGTCGGCTCGTCGGCAAAGCGGAAAATGATCTGGAATTCGTTATCATCTGGCGGCGGAGCGAGCACGCCGGAGCCCAGGTAACCGGGGAAGTCGGTGGCCAGTTGTTCGCCTTCGCGCAGCCAGACCATCAGGTCCTGATAGCGCCCATCGGCGACGCGACGCGCAACCATCAGCGTGACGGGGGAGGTAGACATCATGTATCTCCGTAAACAAATGCGTCGCTCCGGGTAGGAGTTTCGCCAGGCGCAGCGCCGGGGTGGTGGGCTGCATCTTGGGACAAGCAAGTATTATTCCTGATTCTACCTGCGACGTTAGTGACCTTGGTAACAATCAATGTCTTGAATCATCGAGGTGTAGCGGAGGTACAATAGGATTTGAACACAACACATGGATGTAGGTTTATCAATGCCTGTCTTGACTGACGTGGGCCCGAGTGTCTCACCAGCGCTTTCCCTGGAACGGGAAGAGCTTTTTCCGATACGCGAAGTGGCGCGCCTGACCGGTGTGAACCCGGTCACGCTTCGCGCGTGGGAGCGACGTTATGGCTTGATCGTGCCCACTCGCACCGAAAGTGGGCATCGCCTGTATTCGTTGACCGACATCGAGCGGGTCCGCAGCATCCTCAACTGGATCGAACGCGGTGTAGCGGTCAGCAAGATCGCCAAGATCCTGGCCAAGGCAGCGCCGTTACAGGCACTGGCGCACATCATCCCCAGCGATCTGGTGCAGGCCGATTATGCACAGTGGCAGCAACAGCTTGCGGCCGCGGTCAGTGCGTTTGACGACATCCGGCTGGAGCAGATCTACGGGCAGATTTTTTCCAGCTACTCCCAGTCGGTGGTTTTCCAGGACATCCTGCTTCCGCTGTGGAGGCAATTGCTGCAGCGCCAGGATACGTTTGGCCGGGCCAGCGAATGGTTGTTCCTCGATGGTTTCCTGCGTTCGCGGGTGGTGCAGCGCCTGCTGCTGATCCGTGACCGACACCCCAGACGAGTCATCGTCAGCGCCTTGGCAGGCCAGTGTCGCGAACTTGAGTTGTTGATCGCCGCCCTGTTCCTGGCCAATGATCAAATGGGGGTGCGGGTGCTGACCACCGGGCAACCGTTCGACGAACTGACTCTGGTCTGCGAGCGGATCAAGCCCCGGGCGCTGGTGCTGTTTTCCAACCACGTCCCTGCCCCTGACTTGCCCCGGCGCCTGAATCGCTTGGCGATGAGCCTGGATTGCCCCTTGTTGCTGGCCGGTGAGGCTTGTGACTTGGCGCAGGAAAGCCTTGCCGGGTCCCCGATCGGCTGCCTGGGCAACGAGGGTGTGGTGATGCGTCAGCGCCTGAATCAGTTTCTGGCCGGCAGCCTGGATACCTGATGTTCAGGGGGTTCAGAGGTGCAGGTGGGGATGGGTCAAGCGATGCTGTTGCAGGATGAACTGACGCAGGCGCTCGGTTTCGTCCAGGTCGTTCTGGCTCAACTGATAGGCATAGAAACCCTGTTCGGTTTCTTTTTCGAGGGTCCCGCGCAAGGCGATTCGCTCATAGCCTGAGGGGCTGAACCACAAGGCGAAATGCTTGGGCGCCTTGGTCTTGTTGCGAATCTCCAACAAAACCCCTTTGAACGATACCTCGTGCACCCACAGGGTGCCGGGTTGGCCCTTGGCGTTTTCCAGCGCCACTGGCTCGTCGAGCACCAACCGCCATGGCCGTACCGATGGCCCGCCCTCATAAATGCTGGGCACGCCCAGGCGCAGGTGCATGGCATGAAACTCGTCTTCCACCAGGTGCAGGGGGAAAGTCATTTGCTGGTTTTCGAAGTTGGCTTGAAGGGTCACTTGCTCATGCGCGGCCAGGCGCGTAAGCAGGTCACGGATCTGCGATCCACCATTGACGAGCAGGCTCGACGTCGCATCCCGCACATTCAGCTGCGGGTTGTGTTGCATGGTCTGGATGAAATCCAGCTCATCCTGGGTCAGGAGCGCGTCGCGTTGCATGGTGAGCTCGAAAGATTTAGTTACAGAGGCACTGGTGATTGTAGTTAATGACAATTAATTCGCGGTTTTGTTTTTGCCGTTCGTCGCTTTGAGCGCATCGAGTTCTGCCTGGACCTCGGCCAATTGCGCTTCGAGCTGCACCACTCGCAGTTGCGCTTTGACCTGGATAGTCACGTCCTTCTGCACGCCGATGAAATAAACCTGCCCGTCACTCGGACTTTTCACCGTCGAAAGCGACAGTTCGTTCCAGAACGGTGTGCCATCCTTGCGATAATTGCGCAAGATTTCCCGGCAGGCGCCTTCACTGTTCAGTGCGTCGCGAATCTTCGACAAGGCATCCTGGTCGCGGTCGCCTGACTGCAGGAAGCGGCAGTCCTGGTAGAGAATTTCTTCGCTGGTGTAACCGGTCAGGCGTTCGAACGCGGGGTTGACGTAAATCAGGATCTTGTCTTGATCGCCTTCCTTTTCGGCAATCACGATACCGTCGTTGGAGGCATTGATCGCCAGCTGCAGCAGTTTCGCGTTGATCATCGGTGAAACCCTTCCTTGTTGGTTGTCTGTGGGATTCTAAAAGAACAATGCAGACCGTGCTGTTAATATCCTGGTCTTTTACTCAGCTTCAGGATCAGATTGATGAAAGTCGCCATCATTTCCGGCTCGGTGTACGGTACGGCTGAAGAAGTTGCCCGCCACGCCGCCAGTATTTTGAAAAACGCCGGTTTCGAAACCTTCCACAACCCCCGGGCAAGCCTTGCCGATCTTCAGGCCTTCGGTCCCGGGGCCTTGCTGGCGGTCACCTCGACCACCGGCATGGGCGAGCTACCGGACAACCTGCAACCCCTGTACTCGACGATTCGCGACCTGTTGCCCGCTGCCTGGCGAGGCTTGCCGGGGGCCGTGATCGGCCTGGGCGATGCGAGCTATGGCGATACCTTTTGCGGCGGTGGCGAACTGATGCGGGAGTTGTTCGGTGAGCTGGGTGTTCGCGAAGTCCTGCCGATGCTGCGCCTGGATGCCAGTGAAAGCGTGACCCCGGAAACGGATGCCGAGCCCTGGCTGACAGAACTGGTCGACGCTCTGCGAGGCTGATCGACAACGCTGGTGCGACTGGCAGCCAGGCCATGGATCCCGACTCTTCGAGCCGCTGACTCGCTCGGCCATCAAGCTGGCTGCCAATGCAACTACGCGAACCTCGGAGGGTGACTAGACTCGGTAGTCATTGGAAACACTCCATAATAAAAACCGAGGTTCCTTGCCGTGAGCGTAGCCCCCGTCCAGTCCTCCTCCAGTGTCAAAGACCAGGTCAGCGCTGCCGAGTGGCAGACCCGCGTCGACCTGGCTGCCTGCTACCGCCTGGTCGCCCAGCATGGCTGGGATGATCTGATATTCACCCACATCTCCGCCAAGGTGCCGGGCACCGAAGACTTTCTGATCAACCCCTACGGCTTGATGTTTGACGAAATAACCGCGTCGAGCCTGGTCAAGGTCGATCAGACGGGCAACAAGTTGATGGACAGTCCCTACGAGATCAACCCGGCGGGATACACCATCCATAGTGCGGTGCATGAGGTTCGCCACGATGTCGTGTGCGTGCTGCACACCCATACGGCTTCGGGCGTGGCGGTGTCGGCGCAGCGACAAGGCATCTTACCGATCAGCCAGCAGTCGCTGTTTGTCCTGTCGAGCCTGGCGTATCACGCCTACGAAGGTGTTGCGCTCAATCACGAGGAAAAGGCACGACTGCAAGCCGACCTCGGCGCCAACAATTTCCTGATGCTGCACAACCACGGTCTGCTGACCTGCGGTGGCAGCATCGCCGACACCTTCCTGATGATGTTTATCTTTCAACGCGCCTGCGACATCCAGGTCATGGCGCAGAACGGTGGCGCCGAACTGATTGCCATCGAACCGCAGATTCTGGCGGGGGCCAAGGCGATGATCGCCGGCGTCACCAAAAGTGCTCAAGGAATGGGCGGAGCGCTGGCCTGGCCAGCGCTGCTGCGCAAGCTCGATAAACTGGACCCGGGGTATAAACTCTAATGCAGCTCGCCGAGATTCCCCTGAGTGTCTGGCGCAAGCGCAGCCAGACTTTCATGTTCCGTGGCCAAGCCATCCGTTACTGGACGGCGGGGCAGGGTGAGCCGTTGTTGCTCATCCATGGCTTCCCGAGCGCCAGTTGGGACTGGCATTACCTTTGGCAACCGTTGGCCCAGCGCTATCGGGTGATTGCCTGCGACATGCTCGGCTTCGGCGACTCGGCCAAACCGGTGGATCACGAGTACAGCCTGCTGGAGCAGGCCGATCTGCAACAGGAGTTGTTGGCACACCTGAAGGTCGAGCAGCCATTGCACCTGCTTGCCCATGACTACGGCGACAGCGTGGCCCAGGAACTGCTGGCCCGGCATTACGAAGCGCGCATCGACCTCGCCAGTTGCGTGTTCCTCAATGGCGGGCTGTTCCCCGAAACCCATCGCGCGGTGCTGATGCAAAAACTCCTGCTCAGCCCGCTGGGGTGGATGATTGGCCGTGCTTTCAGTCGCGATGGCCTGGTGAAGAGTTTCCGCCAGATCTTCGGCCCGCAGACTCGTCCCAGCGAGAGCCAGATGGATGATTTCTGGAGCCTGGTCGAAAGCAATCACGGGCCACGGGTCATGCATAAATTGATTGCCTACATCCCCGAGCGGCGAACCCAGCGCGAGCGTTGGGTTGGCGCGATGCAGCGTGGCGAAGTGCCGCTGCGGGTGATCGATGGCGAGGTTGACCCGGTCTCCGGTGCCCACATGGTCGCGCGTTACCGTGAGCTCATACCCAACCCGGACGCGATCCTGCTCAGCGACATCGGCCATTACCCACAGATCGAAGCGCCGTGCCAGGTGCTTAAGCACTACCTGGCATTCCGCGACCGAACGACCTCACCGCCGCTCAAGGTGGCTTGTTCGTAGGAGCCGGGCATGCCGGCGAAGGCGTCCTTGAGCATGGCGCCGCCCTTCCGGGTGCTATCGCTGGCAAGCCAGCTCCCACAGGGGGATCGCTTTCACCTGAGATCAGGCCGGCCGGCAGGCCGCCTCGCTTTGGCCCCCTCGAGAGGCCGAACGCCAGGGGCAAGAGCCCTTGGTTACTTGGGGCTTTTCCAAGTGACTCGCTGTAAGAGCGAAACCATAGGTGGCCGTTACCGCAGCAATGGATATGCACGCGGTAAACAAACAACAGGCCGCCTCGTGCTCATCATCCCCCAGCCTTATCGCACACCATTCAGCCTCCCCCCTGTTCATTGTGACCCGTAGCGCTGTGCCTGAAACTCCAAGGCAATGTCCCTGGCCTGCTGGAGTTCCCCATGAATGAGTCTGTGCGTTTCGAAGATAAAGTCGTGATCATCACCGGTGCGGGTGGCGGCCTGGGACGGGCGCACGCACTGCTGTTCGCCAAGCAGGGCGCCAAGGTTCTGGTCAACGACCTCGGTGGCTCGACCCAGGGCGAAGGCGCCAATGCCTCGGCGGCAGACCGCGTGGTCAACGAAATTCGCGACGCGGGCGGCACCGCCGTGGCCAACCATGACTCGGTCACCGACGGCGACAAGATCGTCCAACACGCCCTCGACGCCTTCGGCCGCGTCGATGTGGTGGTCAATAATGCCGGCATCCTGCGCGACAAGACCTTCCACAAAATGGAAGACGCCGACTGGGACCTGGTTTACCGCGTCCACGTCGAAGGCGCCTACAAAGTCACCCGCGCCGCCTGGCCGCACCTGCGCGAGCAAAACTACGGGCGGGTGATCTTCACCGCGTCCACCTCCGGCATCTACGGCAACTTCGGCCAGTCCAACTACGGCATGGCCAAGCTCGGCCTCTACGGCCTGACCCGCACCCTGGCCATCGAAGGCCGCAAGAACAACATCCTGGTCAACGCAATCGCCCCCACCGGCGGCACCCGCATGACCGAAGGCCTGATCCCGCCGCAAGTGTTCGAACAACTCAAACCGGAACTGGTCAGCCCACTGGTGGTGTACCTGGCGAGCGAAAACTGCCAGGAAACCTCCGGGCTGTTCGAAGTGGGCGGCGGCTGGATGGGCAAGGTGCGCTGGGAACGCAGCCTCGGCGCCGGGTTCGATCCACGGGTGGGGTTCTCGCCGGAAGATGTGGCGGCGCATTGGCAGCAGATTTGTGATTTCGAGGACGCGGCGCATCCGAAGGACAACATTGAGGCGCTGAAGGAGATGATGGGGAATTTGCAGAAATATTCGTTGTAAGAAATTGAAAAAGGGAGGCAAGTTTGAGTGCTTGCTCCCTTTTTTTACGTGTGTTATCCGGCTTTGAATCCGGTTTTTCCGTTATCTAGTCGCCACTGCTTTATTGCATTTATCACACCTTTCGGGCTGTCCTCAATGCCCTCTCTAGGGTCATACAAAATTCCTGTGCCATCGGGATGCTCTGAGGTGGTAACAATATTCTCAACAATTGCATCGTGTTCTTCTTCAGAAGCGTAATTACCTTCGAACAAACGTTCGACCAGAGCCATGTATTCGGCTTCTGTGTATTCTTCCAGTTTGCTCTTAAGAGTCATTCTTTCACTCCTTTTGCCTTTGTGTGAGTTTGGATGTGCGATTTGGGTGTCATTATTTGAAGGTTGTCCATGTCGTAGACTTCGCCGCCTTCCGCGATTGGGATGATATGGTGGATTTCGTACTTGATTCTCTTACCCACTTGATCTTGAGGAGAGGCGGCTGGGGCGAGACCCTGTTTCATGTCCATTTGCCTCAGTTTTGTAAACTGGCCGTTCAATAGCTCATCGTTACTCACAGCTTTCCAAAATTCGCTGCGGAAATTGTTAAATGTCGAAAATCTCCGTCCTCGGAGCTTATCTGCAATCTGCGCGGGAATCGGCGCACCTTCGGGCATTGAGGCAGTCCCCATCCAATTTCCAGATACTAACTGTCCTGAACCGTTAGATACACCAGGCTCGCTCCGCCGATCCCTGAGCATCACAAACTGAGGCGGAATACCCGAGTCAATCGGAAATACATAGACGAAGCCACCGAAGCTATAGAGATCCAGCTCCGGGTTTTCGTCGATCCTTCCTTCGAGGGCGGTTGCGGTAGCGCCGGTGTAGGGCGCGACGTCCGGTTGTGCCGCAGGAAGAGCTGTTGATGCATCGCCCGGGCTGACAATTGGCGTCCATGTCATGCCGGGCGACTGGGCGGTCGGGCTCTCGCTCCTGTAAACATTCAGAGCCGGATCGTAGGTCGCGAAACGCACCGGTACTTTGCGCGACACCGAGGTGCCATTGGTGGCTGCGACGGAAAACTCTGTGGTGTTATCCACAGACCGGGAGCCGATCGCGACCGGCAGTTCGATCTCCCCATTGGCCTGGGCGATGGCATGCAGTGCATCGACGTCGTAGGTCGTTAGATCCGAGAGCGGCACGCTCAAGACGGAAGGCGCTTTGTTGTCGCGTAGCGCGTAATAAACAAGCGCTGCGACGCCAACGACTATCACGACGCCTGACGCTGTCCCGACGGCTGCTGCCAACGCCGTGATTGCAGTGGCTGCGGCCGAACGCAGAGCAGTCCTGATCGCGAGGTTGGTGACCGCATCGACTGCCAGGGTTCCTGCTGCAACGGTGAACACCGGACCGCTTGCCGCCGCCGCGCCCGATACTCGAAACGCACGACTGCCCTTAGCGGCGTCAAGAGCCGCCATTGCATCTCGGAGCGCTTGCTCCTCCGCTTTCCGTTGATTTTCGAGCCGCAACTGCTCGGCTTGCCGTTGAACCTCGGCCTCGGCTTCCAGACGAGCCTGTTCAGCTGCGATGTAGCGTGTGGCAGCCTCAGCGGCAATCCGCGCCTGCTCGGCGGCCACTCGCTCGGCTTCTGCCAGTGCCGCTAACCGCGCCTGCTCTTGCGCATGGGCCAGTGCTTCAGCTTGTGCCCTGATGCGTGCCTGTTCCGCCGCTACACGTTGTGCTGCCTGTTCCGCGGCAACCCGGCGTTCTTCTGCTTGCGCACCAGCAAGTAGATTCTGTACGTGTACCTGCTGACTATTCAAAAGTTGAATGTGCTCTGTCAGCAGCTTTGCGGAGTAGCCAGCTTTAAAAGATGCAACCCATTTTGAATAGGCAGGGCCATAGGGCGTTACTGCCCCATCCAAAGCTTGAGCTCTGGCAAGGTAATCACCAATGGTTGTATTGAGTGGGCTGAGCCCGTAAAAGGAGTCGGCAAGTGACGTCTGCGTGTGCAGTTCAGTCGTCTTCTGCTGGGTTAGAATGTTTCTGATGTTCAGTTCGTGCTGGTATGCCTGTGCGGTTGTCGATACTGCGGCCGGGAACTGGGCTCTCAGGTTCGCCAGGTCAGCCTCGATTGCTACTCCTGAATTTGCGGAATTAACCGTATAGGCAGCTTTAACGGCGTTTTCCGTAGCTTTAATATTGTCCCGGGTTTCGCGCCTTAGTCCTTCTGTATTTGTAATCCCAGAGCCCATTCCTCCAGCTCGTGTTGGTGGAATGCGAAAACCACCACTTTGAGGATTTTTCCCTGGCATTGGTCGTGCTTCTATATAAGTTGTTGCTTCTATAATTCTGCCATCTTCATCTACTCGGATGTCAATTGGCGGCAGGGGCAACGGTGGTCCTTGTTTCTCTGACATTGGTTGATCTTCCTTGTGCGTGATTAATAGATGCTGCCGAATAATGCTACGTCAGGAATGTTTGGGACGGGTCTGAGGTGGTTGTGAGCTGTTACATATGAAGTTGAAAGGGGTTTCGCTGTATTAGGTGCGCAAGCAGGAAATTCCCTCGCATTAAAAGAAATTTCTTATGCAGTTATAGGGAGTATTTTGTAGGACGTGTTTTCAACTATAAGTGGATTGGTCGCTACCGCAAAAACCACCGCCCATAAAAAAGGCCGCTGCAAACGCAGCGGCCAAAGAAGACGTTGGATCCAGGAGCTACAAATCAACGTCGATGTACACGGGGTGATGACTCGATACGTTCAAATCATCTGAAATCTGTCGCGAACGGCGAAGGCGCAAAGCCTTTCGTTGCCTGGCGCTTTGCGGCTGTTTTCCCCAAAGCGCAAGGCAAGAATAAGACTTTGCCGGCAAAGGAAAAATAGCGATCACTGAGATGCACCGTTACCTCTGGCGCAACAGTCCTGCCTGGCAGCAGCGTAGACCATGTTTGCAATTGATGCCGCCACATCCAGTGCATCTATGCCCCCGCGTAATCCCCCGTTCCACGCAGGCAGTCATCCTTTGGAGCGACACCACGAATACCTCCTTGGTGCGCTTATCGACCCCGGCGTGCGGCAGTAGGGTGTGGCCTTCTGTCACTCACCGGGGAAGACGCATGACAAAAACAACAATGCGCGCCATCTTCACACCGCAGGCGTTGGCCGTTGCGGTGGCCTTGGGGTGCTGTGCCCAGGCGCAGGCGCTTTCATTCAACATTGGGGAAATCGAGGGCACGTTCGACTCTTCGTTGTCGGTCGGTGCGAGCTGGGGCATGCGTGATGCCGATGATGCCTTGGTCGGCATCGTCAACGGTGGCAGCGGGCAGGCGTCGACCGGTGACGACGGGCGGCAGAATTTCGGCAAGGGTGAAACCTTCTCGAAGATCTTCAAGGGCATTCACGACCTCGAGCTGAAGTACGGCGACACCGGTATGTTCGTCCGTGGCAAGTACTGGTACGACTTCGAATTGAAGGACGAAGACCGGCCTTTCAAGCCCATCAGCGATCACAATCGTAAGGAGGGAGCGAAGTCGTCGGGTGGGCAAATCCTCGACGCCTTCGTCTATCACAACTACTCCATCGCCGACCTGCCGGGCACGGTGCGCGCCGGCAAGCAGGTGGTCAGTTGGGGTGAAAGCACTTTCATCGGCAACTCGATCAACAGCATCAACCCGGTCGACGTGTCCGCCTTCCGCCGTCCCGGTGCGGAGATCAAGGAGGGCCTGATTCCGGTCAACATGCTGTTCGCCTCCCAGGGCCTGACGGACAAGTTGACGGTGGAAGGCTTCTACCAACTGGAGTGGGACCAGACCGTCGTCGACAACTGCGGCACCTTCTTCGGCGTCGACGTGGTGGCCGATGGTTGTAACAAGGGCTACACCGTGGCCAGCCCGGCCATTGCGCCATTGCAGCCGATCGCCGCTGCCTTTGGCCAGGGCTTCGAGGTCACCCGTGAAGGCGTGGTCGTTCCTCGCGGTCAAGACCGCGATGCCCGGGATTCCGGGCAGTGGGGGACCGCGCTGCGCTGGCTGGGGGATGACACCGAGTACGGTCTGTATTTCATGAACTACCACAGTCGTACGCCCAACGTCGGCACCACGACGGCCGGCCTGTCCACGCTGGCGAGCATTCCCGCAATTGTCGCGGCCGCCAACCGGATCGCTCCCGGTAGCGGCTCAGGCCTGGCGCAAAGCGTGATGCTCGGTCGCGGCCAGTATTACCTTGAATACCCGGAAGATATTCGCCTGTATGGCGCGAGTTTCTCCACCACCTTGTCCACCGGCACGGCGTGGACCGGCGAGATCAGCTATCGCCCCAACGCGCCTGTGCAGATCAATACCAACGACCTGACCCTGGCGATGCTCAACCCGATCGCCGGTGGCGCGGCATCGCCGATTGCGACTTCGCCTGGCGCCGACAACACAGGCTACCGCCGCAAGGAAGTGACCCAGGTCCAGAGCACCCTGACGCACTTCGTCGATCAGGTCGCGGGCGCAGATCGCCTGACCCTGGTGGGTGAAGCCGCAGTGGTTCACGTCGGCGGCCTGGAGTCGCGCAGCAAGTTGCACTACGGCCGGGACTCGGTGTACGGGCAATACGGTTTCGGCGGCGATACCGATGGTTTTGTGACCTCGACTTCCTGGGGTTATCGCGCCCGCGCCATCCTCGATTACAACAACGTCATCGCCGGGATCAATTTCCGTCCCAACCTGTCGTGGTCCCACGACGTCGCCGGCTATGGCCCCAACGGGCTGTTCAACGAAGGTGCCAAGGCCGTCAGCCTCGGCGTCGATGCGGACTACCGCAACACCTATACCGCAAGCCTCAGTTACACCGACTTCTTCGGGGGTGACTACAACGTGCTCGAAGACCGCGATTTCGTGGCGTTGAGCTTTGGCGTGAACTTCTGACCTGGCTGAAAGAGGATGAATTCGATGCGCAAGATGATTCTGCAAATGGGCACCGCCCTGGCCTTGAGTCTGTTGGCCGTCAACGTGATGGCGGCGGTATCGGCCGATGAAGCGAACAAGCTCGGTACCAGCCTTACACCGCTGGGCGCCGAGAAGGCCGGCAATGCCGCGGGCTCGATTCCGCCGTGGACCGGCGGCATTGCAAAAAATGCGGGTGCGGTGGACAGCAAAGGCTTTTTGGCCGACCCGTTCGCCAATGAAAAACCCTTGTTCATCATCACCGCGGCGACGGTGGATCAGTACAAGGACAAGCTGTCCGATGGCCAGGTCGCGATGTTCAAGCGCTACCCCGAGACTTACAAGATTCCGGTCTATCCAAGCCATCGCACAGCGGCGCTGCCCCCGGACGTTTATGAAGCGGCCAAGCGCAGCGCACTGAATGTAACACCCACCAACGACGGTAACGGCCTGGCCAATTTCACCGGCAATCGCTACTACGCCTTTCCGATTCCAAAGAACGGCGTCGAGGTGATCTGGAACCACATCACCCGTTATCACGGCGGCAACCTGCGCCGCACCATTACCCAGGCCACGCCGCAGTCCAACGGTGATTTCACCGTCATCCGCTTCAAGGACGAAGTGGCGGTGCCGTCGCTGCTAGGTGACCTGAAGCCCGGCAGCGATGAAAACGTCCTCAACTATTTCAAGCAGGAAGTGACCGCGCCGGCTCGCCTGGCGGGCAATGTGCTGCTGGTTCACGAAACCCTTGACCAGGTCCAGGAACCACGCAAGGCCTGGATCTACAACGCCGGTCAGCGCCGGGTTCGACGGGCGCCTCAAGTGGCCTATGACGGCGTCGGTACTTCCTCCGACGGGCTGCGGACCACCGACAACTTCGACATGTTTTCTGGCGCGCCGGATCGCTATGACTGGAAACTGATCGGCAAGAAAGAAATGTACATCCCCTATAACAGCTACAAACTTGACTCGCCCGACCTCAAGTACACGGATGTGATCAAGGCCGGGCACATCAATCAGGACCTGACCCGTTATGAGCTGCATCGGGTTTGGGAGGTCGTTGCCACGGTCAAGCCCAATGAGCGGCATGTGTATGCCAAGCGTCATATGTACATTGACGAAGACACCTGGCAAGTAGCCCTGGCCGACCACTACGACGGTCGTGGCCAGCTCTGGCGGGTGGCCGAAGGACACGCGCAGTTCTATTACGATCATCAGGTCCCGGCCTACACCGTCGAAGCGCTGTATGACCTGATCGCCGGTCGTTACATCGCCTTGGGGATGAAGAATGAGGAGAAGCGCAGTTTCGAATTCAACATCGCTGCCAAGGCTGGGGACTACACGCCAGCGGCGCTACGGAGTACAGGTGTGAGGTAGGTTTCCTACAGCGGATACACAAAAAGGTGACCTCGCGGTCACCTTTTTTATAGGGTTCGATAAGTGTGTTGAATACTTCTTCAACAAGCGCACGACAGGGGGCTAGGGTGGCGCCACAACAATAACGAAGGCTCACCACTATGACTGCCATGACGACGTGTCTGGACCGTCCTGGACTCCTGCCCCGGTTGTCTCCCCATCACCTGTACCGCGAGCGTCTGGTCGAGCCGCTGCTGACTTCGACGGCGCGGGTGAAATTGCTCTGTGCACCGGCCGGCAGTGGCAAGAGTGCGCTGCTCGCAGAATGCATGTTGAATGCGCCGGCAAACTGTGAGGTCCGCTGGCTGCCCTTGGCGGGGGAAGCGATGAGTGTGGGTGGCTTTTGCCAGCGCCTGGCGCAAACGCTGGGACTTAAAACGTCGGATGAGTCCGAATTGTTGGAGCATCTGGCGCGTTTACCGACAGCCATCTGGTTGTTTATCGATGACTATTGCCGTGTCCCTGACCCGGAGCTGGACCTGTTGCTCGACCGGTTGCTGGCCGGCAGCAGCCCGATGGTCAGCTGGTGGCTGAGTGGGCGGCGGCGTCCGCAGTGCAACTGGCCACGGTTACTGCTCGATGATGAACTGTATGATTGCGAGTGCGCTGCGCTGGCGTTCGATCAAGGTGAAATCGAAAGGCTGTTGCATCACCTGGAACCGGCCCAGGCCGCGAAAAGTGCCGAGAGGATTTTGCGCCACAGTGGTGGCTGGTGCGCCGGGGTGCGGATTGCGCTGCTGCAAAAATGCGACTGGACACGTCAAGACACGCTCAACGGTCGACCGGATACCCTGCACGACTACCTCGAGCATGAACTCTTCGCCAACCTGACACCGGAACTCGCCGAAGCCTGGCGGGTGCTGGCGCTGTTGCCGCGATTCAATGCCCGGCTCAGCGATCACCTGTTCGGCGCCGGCGAGGGCGCGCAATACTTGAGTGCATTGCAGACGCTGGGCTGTTTCATCGAACCCTGGCAAGACTCGACAGACTGGTTGCAGATTTTCGCTCCACTGGCCCTGTTGATGCGCGATGAACAATGGCCGGCCGCACGCTCCTGGCATCGTCGTGCCTGTCAGTGGTTCGTCGCTGAACAGGACTGGAAGGCCGCGTTCGAACAGGCTTTGCTGGCGCAAGAGTTCGAGGTCGCGGTCAGCCTGTTGCAGCATTTCAGTTTCGAGCAGTTGTTCGAAGAGCAGACCGTGGTACTGCTGCTGCGTTTGCACGAACAACGCGGCGAGGAACTGCTGTTCGGCTCGCCGCAACTGGTCGGGCTGATCACCGCGGCCCTGTTATTTGCCGGGCGCTTCGAGCAGGCGGACGAATGCATCGAACAGTTGTCACGCTTCACACCCCAGCCGTCGGCAACCCTCCAACGGCAATTGATCGCACGTTGGCAGGCTCAACAAGGTTGGCTGCTGCATTTGCAGGGGCGCATGGACGCGTCACGGGCGCACTTTCTCGAGGCGCTGGGCGAACTCGACCCCGAGTGCTGGACTGCCCGGCTGATGTGCCTGTCCGGTTTGACGCAACAGGCCTTGCTGCGGGGCGAACTTGACGTCGCACAGGCGCTTAACCGCGAAGCGTTGTGCCTCGCCCGGGCGCAAGGGTCACTGGTATTCGAGGGCTTGCTGGAACTCGATCACGCCCAGTTGCTCGAGCAGCGCGGAGCCTCCTGCAGGGCCGAAGACCTGCTCGCCAACATGCACAGTCTGCTCTGCCGGCAGCATTCGAATGCCGAACCCCTGTTGGGACGGATCGCCCTGCGTCGTGGCCGATTGAACTTGAGTCTGGGGCGCGAGCAGCAGGCGGCCCTGCACTTCGAGAGCGGCCTGCAGATCTGCTTGCGCAGCCACGACAAGCGAGCGCTGTATGGTTTTCTGGGGTTGGCACAACTGGCGGCCAATCGTCTGGATTACGCCCAGGCTTTCGACCGGCTGCGTGACGCCGAACGATTGATGCAACAACGGTGGATACCCGAGACGGTCTATCGCGGTGTTTTGCTGCACACCAGTATCCATTTCTGGCTGCAACAAAGGCGACCGGAACTGGCTCACCAGGCCCTGACACGGGTGCTGCGTCACTATCACGGCCCAGCTGCACGACAGGCCCCACCGGCAACGCTGGAGATGATCGACGGCCTGGAGTATCTGCTGGTCCTGACCGAGGTTTACCTGGGGCAGGCGCAAACGCCTCTGGAGCGGCTTGAAGCCCAACTGCAACGGGCCAGTCGGCGGGGGATGGCGGCACTGCAAGCGCAATTGCATCTTGCCTTGGCTGAGGTCGCCTGGCTTAAAGGCGACCCGGACCTTGCCCGGCAATCACTGGCGCAAGGATTGACACTGGTTGAGCGGTGCAACCTGCAACAGGCCTTGCGCGATTTGCAGTTGCGCCAGCCGCAGCTGCCGCAAGCCATTGGCCTGGCCGAATCGCGCGATGATCACCAGGCGCCAGGTGCAGCCCAAAACCGCTTGAGCCAGCGTGAAATACAGGTGCTGCAGTTAGTGGCGCAGGGCAACTCCAATCAACAGATTGCCGATCTTTTGTTCATTTCCTTGCATACGGTCAAGACCCACGCGCGACGTATCAACGGGAAGTTGGGCGTGGAGCGCAGAACGCAAGCCGTGGCCAAGGCGAAAGTGTTGGGTATTGTTACTTGATGGGCGAATTGTAAGGCGTTTTGTTTGTTCATGAATGCACACAAGTTTCGGGGTGTACTTCTATGGCTGTAGTGCTTATATGTTTGGAGTCGCCCCGATAGTTTCAGTCGTTCAGTGTGGTTTTTTCTACCCATTGATATTGGGGGCTCAAAGTAAACGACCCGCATAATAATTTATGCAAAAAGGACAGTGCATGGAACTTAATGGATTAACCAATGAATCCGCGTATAAGCTTCAAGAAGAAGTTTTACGCCCCTCCAGGCAAGCACCACAACTGCCGGATTGGCTGCAACGTGCAAGTGAGGAGGATCGCCAGTACTACTTTGATACCGAGCAGTCCGTCACAGAAAGCGAACAGGCGCTGGATGAACTGCTTGGAGAAGTAAAATCCCTCAAGGCGTTCGCCAGATTTCAAGCGCGGGAAGTTGTTCGAATCCTCTGCGGTGAGGTTGTTGACCCGGACCATATTTTCGTCAGCACTCACTACACATTCTTCGTCGGCAAGCAAAAGGTTGTGCAAAGCAATCGCTTGACGCTTCCCGAGTTCATGCTCAACGATTTGCACGGCTCCACCACCCTTCCATTGGAGATCAAACTGGAAGGGCAAGCGTTGCCGTCCGGTGTGACCGCAGAGGATCTTCTGGAGGTGATGGTCGACGCGAGCATGCGCAAATTCTATGCGGAACAATTCGAAAAGAAATACACGGACGAAGCGGTGATTCAAGCGCAACAGATTCTGTTGAGTCGTCGTATACGGCTGAGTTCATTCAGCGCGAAGCTACAAAGGCATATCAGTGACGAGAGCCTGCAGATCGTCGCCATCTCCTCGCAAGGTGATGAGCGTTGTTCCATGGGAGCGCTCTCGTTCGGTGATGCGAAAGGCGCTTTCGAGGGGATGATTGTCTGTTGCGGGCCGCAGGGTGAAGAAGGCCCTTGTGTGCTTTATGCACCGCAGGCCCCGGGTGGCAGGAGCTGGTATGAGTTCGCGAGCTTCAGGCAGTTGAATTTCCATTTGTTCGATTGGACCGCTCAACCCGAAGGGCGCAGTTATCTGAGCCGCCAGGCGCTGGCCAGTGAACGCGCCAGCTTCGACGCGTACATGAGACGTCTCCAGGACCTGCCGAGTCAGTGGTGTGGTATCCAGCGCAGCCCTTGGCCAAACAGCGCAGAGGGTGCATTGCGCCAGGGGGTTATGCTGCATGTCGATTGGTTGCGGGGGGAAATGCAAGCGGTTGTTCCTGCCGGGTATCGTTCGGCCACCGCCACCCAGCGACAATGTTTTGCCCGGCTGAACACCGAGCTCAAAGGTTTGACCCGACTTGCAAGCCGCGAGGCGGCGCTGATCAGTTACGAGGATTTCGCCACTAAGCTGATCAAGAAGCGTGCAGAGGAAGTCCTGGCGCAACACGGCGAAACAGTCGACATAGATCCTGACCTGATTGTGGTGAGGCTTGATGATTCCAGCGAGATGACCTTGTCCCGGATGATCATCGATGAACATCACATTACCGAAGAGAGTGGCCCGGCCCATAACCCCGGAATTTACCCGTCCATTCGTCTATCACCCGGTCATCCACCCGTATCCAGCCTGCTGATCAAGTATTTGCCTGGTTGGTCTAGAACGTTGCGCCCAGGTGAACAGTACATCGCCATGTTGAGGGCTGATTACCTGGATCAGAACGCCCCGGGTTATGCCTTGAAGCGCGACGTCTACGCGGATCTGCGGCGCAATGAAATGCATCGTTCAGCGCTGGAAGCGCTGTTCAATGGTCATCTTGAACGCAAGCAATTTGAGCAGATCGAAGGGCTGATTGATCAGTCGCACGAAGTGGAACCTGACCCAATCTCGCATGTTGAAGATCCCGAGTCCCCTCAACGCGAGGGCCTCTACAGGTTTTATCTGCAAGGTTGCCAGGTCGAGGGCCTTTATATTTTCCGCCTCATGCACAATGGCGTCGCGGATGATCTGCTGTATACCCCCTCTGCACCGGATTGCAGATCGTTCAGGCCCTTGGCCGAGTTTGCCAGATCGGTGAAAACGGCAGGGCTTGGCAGTTATTACAGCAAGCGAGCCAAGTTGACGCAGCAGAAAGTCGTCAGTGCATACCTCGAGAAAGTGAAGCTGCGCAGCATCGAGGACATCCCGCATTTGCAACTCGATAGTCGAGTCCGGGATTTCTCCCGTTGTTACACCGATGCAATGGCTCAGATCATTGACGACGTTGATGCCAAGACGACCAGTCTCGCGGAGATTGTCGGCAAGCTGATATACGACACCGCAGTCGCGGCGGTTACCATTGTCAGTATCCCTTTTGCACCCATCGGGCTCGCGTTAAGTGCTGTCGTGATGACGAAGGCGGTGTTTGAGGGGGCGAAGGCGTTTCAGGAAGGAAGCTACGAGAAGCTGTTCTCAACTTACCTCGATTGCATGATGGAGCTGGCCACGATGCGCATTGGCAAGTTAGGTTTTTCGATGGTGCAGAAGGCCATTGCCAAACAACTCGGCAATGTTAATACCTGCATGGGCGTCATCTCT
Source organism: Pseudomonas sp. NPDC087336 (assembly GCF_044744285.1). Taxonomy (NCBI): domain Bacteria; kingdom Pseudomonadati; phylum Pseudomonadota; class Gammaproteobacteria; order Pseudomonadales; family Pseudomonadaceae; genus Pseudomonas; species Pseudomonas sp. NPDC087336. The sequence goes on from NZ_JBIUYA010000014.1 coordinate 137,683, forward strand.
GCGTGCACCGGCAAAACGGTGGACCTGGCCGTTGTCAGCCAACTGATGAAGGAGTCGCTCGCCGAGCCTGATTCCAGCGAGCAAACGATTTTGATGTAATCCGGCTAGCCGATGACGGTGGGCGGTTCATACCCCATCCGCCAACTCACGGCCCGCGTCGCCGCCAGCAAACGCTGCGCCGCCGGGCCGTTTTCGTCGGCATGAAACAACGAGGCCGGGCCGACAATGGTGACGACTGCCACCACGTGCCCGACGGCGTTGAACACCGGTGCCGACAATGCATCGACACCAGGCATCAACAAACCATGTACATGATGCAAGCCACGGCTGCGGATCTGCCCACATAGCGATTCATAGACCTGGTCATCACCCAGGGGATGAGCGCTGGCCGACAGCAGTTCCTGTTCACGCAACTCCACGGTTTCACGCTTGGGCAGGTACGCGCCAAACACCAGGCCCGTGGAGGAACTGAGCAATGGCAGCACCGACCCCAACTGCGTCACCACCGTCACTGCCCGCACCGCCGGTTCGATATGCACCACGGTAGCGCCCTGATTGCCCCACACCGCCACAAAGCAGGTTTCGTTCAGGTCGTCGCGCAACTCAGCCAACGGCAGGGCGGCGACTTTCAGCACATCCATACTGTTGAGTGCCGCCAATCCGACGCGCAAGGCTTCGCGGCCCAGGCCGTAATGGTTGGTCGCCGCATTCTGTTCGGCAAAGCCACTGGCAATCAGCGCCTGCAAATAGCGGTGAACCTTGCTTGCCGGCATTTGCACGTGTTCGGCCAGGCGCGAGAGTGAAGTCGAGGGTGACAACTCGGCCAAGGCCTTGAGGATGTCGGTACCCACCTCGGCCGAGCGGACTTTCTGTTTACCGTTGCTGTCAGGCTTTTCCATGGAGGCGTTGTGATCCCGGGACGAATGGGCGTCTTTATAGCTTGACGGTCAACGCCAATCAAATTACGTTATGCGTAATTGGATTACGATAAAAATAACCTCGGCGTGCCACGAACTCTGCAGCAGAGCGACCGGCCACTGTCGACTCTCTGTTCAGGAGGCTCCATGAACTCCGATTCAACGACGCCAGCACTGGCTTATCAGTCAGGCTTCGGCAACGAATTCAGCAGTGAAGCATTGCCTGGCGCACTGCCCGTCGGCCAGAACTCCCCGCAAAAAGCCCCTTACGGTCTCTACACCGAACTATTCTCCGGCACCGCGTTCACCATGGCTCGCAGCGAAGCGCGGCGGACGTGGATGTACCGGATTCAGCCTTCGGCCAATCACCCGGCATTCGTCAAGCTCGATCGGCAACTGGCCGGCGGTCCATTGGGCGAAGTGACCCCCAATCGCCTGCGCTGGAACGCGCTGGACATTCCCGCCGAACCGACCGATTTCATCGACGGCCTGGTGAGCATGGCGGCCAACTCCGGCGCGGATAAACCGGCAGGGATCAGCATCTACCAGTACTGCGCTAACCGTTCCATGGAGCGCGTATTCTTCAATGCCGACGGCGAGATGCTGCTGGTGCCGCAACAGGGCCGTCTGCGCATCGCCACCGAACTGGGCGTGCTGGAAGTCGAGCCGCTGGAAATTGCCGTATTGCCTCGCGGGTTGAAATTCCGCGTTGAACTGCTCGATCCGCAAGCGCGCGGTTACATCGCCGAGAACCACGGCGCACCAATGCGCCTGCCGGACCTGGGACCGATCGGCAGCAACGGCCTGGCGAATCCACGTGATTTCCTGACCCCGGTGGCTTGCTACGAAAACCTTCAGCAGCCCACGACCCTGGTACAGAAATTCCTCGGCCAGTTGTGGGGTTGCGAGCTCGATCACTCACCGTTGAACGTGGTCGCCTGGCACGGTAACAACGTGCCGTACAAATATGACCTGCGCCGTTTCAACACCATCGGCTCGGTCAGCTTCGATCACCCGGACCCGTCGATCTTCACGGTGCTGACCTCGCCGACCAGCGTCCACGGCCTGGCCAACCTCGACTTCGTGATCTTTCCGCCACGCTGGATGGTGGCCGAGAACACCTTCCGTCCACCGTGGTTCCACCGCAACCTGATGAACGAATTCATGGGCCTGATCCAGGGCGAGTACGATGCCAAGGCCGAGGGGTTTGTGCCCGGCGGCGCGTCGCTGCACAGCTGCATGAGCGCTCACGGGCCAGACGGCGAGACCTGCACCAAGGCGATCAACGCTGACCTGAAACCTTCGAAAATCGACAACACCATGGCCTTCATGTTCGAGACCAGCCAGGTGCTGCGCCCGAGCCGGTTCGCCCTCGATTGCCCGCAACTGCAAGACAACTACGATGCTTGCTGGGCCACCTTTCCCGCCACTTTCGACCCGACCCGGAGATAACCCATGACGCAAACTTCCATAACTCGCAGCTGGGTTGCCTCGGCCAACGGTCATGCGGATTTCCCGCTGCAAAACCTGCCGCTGGGCGTGTTCAGCGTGAAGGGGGCGGCACCGCGCAGTGGCGTGGCCATCGGCGACCATATCTTCGATCTGGAAGCGGCACTCGATGCCGGCCTGTTCGATGGTGCTGCTAAAGCCGCGGTCGAAGCCACCTGTGGCGGTCAGTTGAACGCATTCTTCGAGCTGGGCCGCGAAGCTCGCGTAGCCTTGCGTGAACGTTTGATCGAGTTGCTCAAGGACGGCAGCACCCTGCACGGCAAGATCGAGGCCCAGGGCGCAAAACTGCTGCCTCTGGCAGCCGATTGCCAGATGCACGTGCCCGCGAAGATCAACGACTACACCGACTTCTACGTCGGCATCGAGCACGCACAGAACGTCGGCAAACTGTTCCGCCCGGACAACCCGTTGCTGCCTAACTACAAGTACGTACCGATCGGCTATCACGGTCGCGCCTCGACCATACGCCCGTCGGGCACCGACGTGCGCCGTCCGAAAGGCCAGACGCTGCCGGCCGGTCAGACCGAGCCGACGTTCGGGCCCTGTGCACGCCTGGACTACGAGTTGGAACTGGGCATTTGGATCGGCCAGGGCAACGACATGGGCGACTCCATAGCCATTGGTGACGCTGCTGACCACATCGCCGGTTTCTGCTTGCTCAATGACTGGTCGGCGCGTGACATCCAGGCATGGGAATACCAGCCGCTGGGTCCATTCCTGTCGAAGAGTTTCATCACCAGCATTTCACCGTGGGTCGTGACCGCCGAAGCGCTGGAACCGTTCCGCCTCGCCCAGCCGGCACGTCCGGAAGGCGATCCGCAGCCGCTGCCGTACCTGTTCGATAAACGCGATCAAGCTGCTGGCGCGTTCAACATCGAGCTGGAAGTGCTGTTGCTCACCGAAGCCATGCGCGAGCAGAACCTGCCGGCCCATCGCCTGGCCCTGAGCAACTCGAAACACATGTATTGGACCGTGGCGCAGCTGGTTGCGCATCACAGTGTCAATGGCTGCCAGTTGCAGGCCGGCGACCTTTTCGGTTCGGGCACCTTGTCGGGGCCGCAAAACGACCAGCTCGGCAGCCTCCTGGAAATCACCGAGGGCGGTAAAAAGCCGATCGAACTGGCCTCGGGCGAAGTGCGTAAATTCCTCGAGGACGGCGATGAAATCATCCTGCGTGGCCGTTGCAGCCGCGAAGGGTTTGCGTCCATCGGTTTCGGCGAATGCCGCGGCAAAGTGTTGCCGGCTCGCTAAGGGGATCGGTTCATGGAACTCCATACCTACTACCGCTCGACATCGTCGTATCGGGTACGGATTGCGCTGGCGTTGAAGGGCCTGGATTACCAGGCGCTGCCAGTCAATCTGATCGCGCCATCTGGTGGCGAGCATCGCCAGCCAGCGTACCTGGGCATTAACCCGCAAGGCCGCGTGCCGGCGTTGCGCACCGATGAAGGCGAGCTGCTGATTCAGTCACCGGCGATCATCGAGTACCTTGAGGAACGTTATCCACAGGTGCCGCTGCTGTCCAAAGATCTTGTTGCCCGCGCACGTGAGCGTGGCGTGGCGGCGCTGATCGGCTGCGATGTGCATCCGCTGCACAATGTCAGCGTGCTCAATCGGCTGCGCCAGTTGGGCATTGATGAACCGCAGGTTGTCGAGTGGATCGGGCACTGGATAAGCCAGGGGCTGGCAACCGTGGAGCAGTTGATTGGCGATGAGGGGTACTGCTTTGGTTCGCAGCCCGGGTTGGCGGATGTGTACTTGATTCCACAGTTGTACGCCGCCGAGCGCTTCAACATTTCCCTTGAGGCTTATCCGCGAATCCGCCGGGTAGCGGCGCTGGTGGCCAGCCACCCGGCGTTCATCAAGGCGCATCCGGCTAACCAGCCCGACACTCCCTGATAGAAGCAGGATCAAAAGATCGCAGCCTGCGGCAGCTCCTATAGGGATCTCATGTAGGGGCTGCCGTAGGCTGCGATCTTTTTTGCTTTTAATGAACGATGGAGTTGGGTGGCAAATGCCCCAGTCGCTCAGTCAGGCGAATCCGCTGGATCGGATCGTCGCTGAGCAGCAGCGCATGTTCCAGGTCGAAGCGCTCGGCATTCGGGCAGTCCAGGCGTTGGTAGAGGCTGGCCCGGGCCAGGTAGTCGGAGGCACTGGCGTTGCCGAGCTCCAGCACGCGTTCGGCGTCGATCAACGCGCCAATGTAATCGTCGTGGGAAAGATGCAGCTGGCGCAAATTGCGTGACAGTCTTTGGAGCATTTGCGCGGGGTCGGCGGTGACCATGTGCTCAGCGTTAAGCTGCATGTTCGGGCCGTACTGGCGGTGCAGCAGTTCCCGGCAATCGTTGGGATACAGGCGCCGGCCGCCGCAGGGGTCAAGCAGATGATCGGCGCCTGGCACCCGCAGCAGCAAATGCCCCGGGAAGTTGACGCCGACCAGCGGAATCTCGAGGCCTCTGGCCAGTTCCAGGGCTATAAGCCCCAGGGCCAGCGGTTGTCCGCGGCGGCGCTCCAGGACTTTATCGAGTAATGCCACTTGCGGTCGCAAGGGGGCGAAGTCGTCCTGAGCGAACCCCAACTCAACCATGCGCCTGAGCAACGGTTGCGCCAACTCGCTCACGGGCAGCATCGGCAAGCCGCCACTGATCCGCAGCTGCAGCTCTTTGAAGTGCGCCAACACAGCCTCGGGATTAACCTGATTGTCATGTTCGACGGCAATCCATAGCGCCGCCTCGAACAGCGCAGGCGGTGATCGTTGCAGGCAGGCGAAAAACGATTGGCGCGGCGTCATGAAAATCTCCGGGCTATGCCTCGTTTTAGACCGGTCTTTGCCATTCGTCCAGTACCGCACAGAGCCCAGTTTCGGTTATTTCCTAAAGCTTGCATGGCGCCTTTGCTTATGCCGGTGCGCTTCTGCAATTTTTGTGCGCAAGCCTATACTGGCGACTACAAGAAGTGATTCGGGAGCCTTACGATGTTCGCTCTCATGCAAAGCACTCGCCTTGAATCGCTACATCTTAGCGTCGACCCGGCCACCGGGTTGAAGGCGGTGATTGCCATTCATAACAGCCGTTTGGGGCCTGCTCTGGGCGGTTGCCGTTATCTTGCCTATCCCAGCGACGAGTCTGCAGTCGAGGATGCGGTGCGCCTTGCCCAAGGCATGAGTTACAAGGCGGCCCTGGCCGGCCTGGCCCAGGGCGGCGGCGTGGCGGTGATCATTCGCCCCGTTCACGTGGCCGATCGTGCTGCGCTGTTTGAAGCGTTCGGGCGCTGCATCAATCAGCTCGACGGGCGCTACATCACCGCCATCGACAGTGGCACCTCGGTGGCGGACATGGATTGCATCGCCCAGCAGACCCAGCACGTCACCAGCACCACCTCGGCGGGCGACCCCGCGCCGCACGCGGCGATGGGTGTGTTCACCGGCATACGCGCCACGGCGATGGCCCGGTTGGGCAGCGATAACCTCGAAGGCCTGCGCGTCGCCATCCAGGGCCTGGGCAACGTCGGATTTGCCCTGGCAGAGCAGTTGCACGCCGCCGGGGCCGAATTGCTGGTCAGCGACATTGACCATGGCAAGGTACAACTGGCGATGGAACAACTCGGCGCGCACCCGATTGCCAATGACGCATTACTCAGTACGCCTTGCGACATTCTTGCTCCCTGCGGTCTGGGCGGGGTGCTGAACAGCCACAGCGTGACGCAACTACGCTGTTCGGCAGTGGCCGGTTCGGCGAATAACCAACTGACCCATCTGGACGTCGCCGATCAACTGGAGCGGCGGGGCATCCTGTATGCGCCGGATTATGTGATCAACGCCGGTGGATTGATCTATGTCTCGCTCAAGCATCGTGGCGAAGAGCTGGGCACTATCACCGCGCACCTGTCGAAAATCAGTTCGCGACTCACCGAAGTCTTCGCCCACGCCCAGGCGGAAAAACGCTCACCGGCCCGAGTGGCGGACGAGTTGGCGGAGAAAGTGCTGTATCGATAAAAAAGATCAAAAGATCGCAGTCTGCGGCAGCTCCTACACAACGGACGTCGCTTACTTGGCTGTTTTCGCAGCCTTGGCAGGCTTGGCCGGAGCAACGGGCGCAGCAACGCTTGTCTCTTCAACAGCAACAGGTGCTTCAACAGGAGCCACTGCCACCGGCTGCGCAACTTCTGCTGGCGCTGTGAGCAGTTCGGACAAGGCGTCCGGCTGGCTCTTGAACGCCTTGGCGAACACGTCGCGGTTCTTCGCCATGTAGATCCCGACTTCTTCCACTTGCTGTTCGGTCAGGGACGGAACGGCTTTTTGCAACACGTCAGCCAGCAACTCGGCCAGTTCGAGCATTTTGTCATGACGGTCAGCTTCGGCTTTATCCATGAACAAGCGCTCCAGATCTCGGCTGCTGCGGTATACCACTTCGACGGCCATTCACCACCTCACATGCCTTCAAATTTGTTTGTCTGATTCGACTACTGTATCTATATACAGCAAAGGATAAGCGAATCCTTGGGGTTTGGGTAGTGGCTTTTTAATGTAGGCCGGTTTCGAGGTTTTTCAGGCCTCGGGCATTGGTAGCTTGGTAAAGAAAGGTTAGCTGCGACCAAACGCCACGGAGCAGAATCCGAGGCGGCTCGCCATCATGGTACTGGCCTTGTTTCTGCATGCAGAACAACCGTCACGTCCAACCTGCATTATCCGGTCGAGCCGACCTAAGGAAGCATCATCGTGAAAATCAACTGGGCCGAAAAACTGCGGCAGAACGTGCATGAACTGGCCGAGTCACTGGGCAACCTGTTCGTCGAAACCTTCCACTACCTGGCGCTGTTCGCTATTGGTGCGGTGACCGCGTGGGCTGCGGTGATGGAGTTTCTCGGGATGCTCGAGCAGGGGCATATCAAGATCGACGACATCCTGCTGCTGTTCATTTACCTGGAACTGGGTGCGATGGTCGGGATTTACTTCAAGACCAATCACATGCCGGTGCGTTTCCTGATCTACGTGGCGATCACGGCACTTACGCGGCTACTGATTTCCAACGTGTCCCATCACAATCCACCGGACCTGGGGATCATCTACCTGTGCGGCGGGATCCTGCTGCTGGCGTTTGCAATTCTGGTGGTGCGCTACGCCTCCTCGCAATTTCCCTCGGTGAAGATCGAGCACCCGCACCGTAAGACCGGTGCGGGCTCGGGTGAACATCCGGAAGTGGAGAAGGGCGAGCTTTAAAGCCTGACGGCCGGGCGCGGCCGGTTTTTCAGCGGCGGTGGCGGCAGGCTGTGCGTGCCGCCATCGGTCATGGCTTCGAGGATGGCCACCGCGCTGTGGCCCTGTTCGATGGCAATGCCGAACTGAATGCTTTGCACCAGGCGTTTGAGGCGTTGCGGGTCGTTGCGTTGCTCGGCGCTGATCATGCGCTTTGCGACTACGCGGCCATTGTTGGACAGGGTCAGCATGATGCTGCCATCCAGACCCTGAATGCTCAGGTTGATCTGATAGTCCGCTGCAAAAGCATCGGTAATGAGCTGAAAAGGGTTGTCCATGATGCGTCACCGCTTGATTGAACGTGCAGTTGTTGACCGACCGTGATCGGGTTGGTTCGCAACGCCAGATCACCGGCCATTTTCTCGTCAATATCGCCATCAATGTTCCAAGGGGGATATAGCAAGGGGCATGCCGGAAAGATTGTCAGATAAGAAACGCGCGTAAAAACAACGCGGGCACGATGGCCCACGTTGTTTTTTCTAGCCCGTTTCAGGGCACTGACCGTCCGCGTGCCACCAATCCGGTCAACATTCCACCCAACTCACCGCCAGACCACCGCGTGATGTCTCTTTGTACTTGTCGTGCATGTCGGCACCGGTATCGCGCATGGTGCGGATCACCCGGTCCAGGGAGATGAAGTGTTTGCCGTCGCCGCGCAGGGCCATTTGCGTGGCGTTGATCGCCTTTACCGCAGCAATTGCGTTGCGCTCGATGCACGGCACTTGCACCAGCCCGCCGACCGGGTCGCAGGTGAGGCCGAGGTTGTGTTCAAGGCCAATCTCGGCGGCGTTTTCCAATTGCTCCGGTGTGGCACCGAGCACGTCTGCCAGGCCGGCGGCGGCCATGGCGCAGGCAGAGCCGACTTCCCCCTGACAGCCGACTTCGGCGCCGGAGATCGAGGCGTTTTTCTTGCACAGAATGCCGACGGCAGCCGCGCCCAAGAAGAACGCCACGACGTCGTCGTCCGACGCGTCGGGGTTGAATTTCATGTAGTAATGCAACACCGCCGGAATGATCCCCGCAGCGCCGTTGGTCGGTGCGGTCACCATGCGACCACCGGCGGCGTTTTCTTCGTTCACGGCGAGGGCGTACAGGTTCACCCACTCCATGGCCGACAGGGTCGAAGTGATGACGTTCGGCTTGCCGATTTCCAACAAGCTGCGGTGCAATTTCGCCGCACGTCGCGGCACATTCAGGCCGCCAGGAAGAATGCCTTCGTGCTCCAGCCCCTGCTCCACGCACTCGCGCATCACCGACCAGATATGCAGCAAGCCATGGCGTATTTCCTCGTCACTGCGCCAGGCCCGTTCGTTGGCCATCATCAACTGGCTAACGCGCAGGCCGTGCTGGTTGCAGAGCTTGAGCAGTTCGGCGGCGCTGGAAAAGTCGTAGGGTAAATCGACGTCGCGAGCCGGTGAAATCCCCGACTCGGCTTCTGCCGCCTCGATGATGAAACCACCACCGACCGAGTAGTAGGTCTGCTCGAACAGCTCGCCGGTTTCACCGAAGGCTGTCAGGGACATGGCGTTGGGGTGGTAGGGCAAACTCTCGTCGAGCAGCAGGAGATCGCGTGACCAGTTGAAGGCAATGCTCGCTTGGCCTGCCAGCAATAACTCGCCAGTTTCACGCAAGGCATGGATCCGGCTGTCGATGGTGGAGGGATCGATACGGTCCGGCCATTCGCCCATCAGCCCCATGACGCAGGCCCGGTCGGTGGCGTGACCGACACCGGTTGCCGACAGGGAGCCGTACAGGCGGATTTCCACTCGCCGTACGTCCGTCACGCAACCCTGGTCCACCAACGCCTGGGCGAAGGTCGCGGCAGCACGCATGGGACCGACGGTATGGGAGCTGGACGGGCCGATGCCGACTTTGAAGAGATCGAAAACACTGATAGCCATGCTAAAGCCTATTCCTGCAATGGAAGATGAATCGCCGCCATTTCTGTAGGACAAGCGCAATTTAAGCGATACTGCCTCTCTCAGTCCTACGTGACCAACGAAACTTCCTAAGACAGCCTTTAGCAGGACTAAACGATGAGCCGTCAATTACACGCCCAGACTTACGTCTGGCTGCAGGTGTTTTCCTGTGCCGCGCGGCACTTGTCGTTCACCCGTTGCGCCGAAGAACTGCACATCACGCCGGGGGCGGTCAGCCAGCAGATTCGGCAACTGGAAGAGCGCCTGGGGTTTCGCCTGTTTCATCGGCGTGCCCGGGGTGTGGAGCTGAGCGCCGAGGGCCAGCGACTGGCCATTACGGTCAACGAGGCCTACGGCAGCATCGACGCGGAATTGCGCCGGCTGGACGCAGGCATGATCAGCGGCACGCTGCGCGTGCGGTCGATTCCGTCGTTTCTGAGCAAGTGGCTGACACCACGCCTGCCGCGCTTGCAGCAGCGCTTCCCGGACATCCAGCTGCGCCTGGTCGCCGAAGACAGCAGCGTGCCGTTGCACGAAGGCGATTTCGACCTGGCCATCGATCTGAATGACGGCAGCTACCCCGGTTTGTTATCCACAGCCTTGCTCGACGAGCAGATTTTCCCGGTGTGTGCCCCAGGCCTGTTGCGTGGTCGTCCGCCGTTGCATGGTCCGGCGGACCTGCTGCATTTTCCGTTGCTGCATGACATCACTGCCTGGCGCGGCAGTTACGAATACGCGGAATGGGAGTTCTATCTCGATGCCATCGGCTTCGAAGGTGCTGACGTGCGGCGCGGGCATACCTTCAACCGCAATCACTTGACCATCGAGGCGGCCATCGCCGGGATGGGCGTGGCGATCGCACGGCGTACGCTGCTCAATGACGAGCTGGAGCGGGGCGCATTGATCGTACCGTTCGGTTTGGCGGTGCCCAATCACAAGCGCTACATGGTGCTCTACGCGCCGGGGGCGTTGAGCCATCCAGGCGTGCGTGCGGTGCATGACTGGCTGGTGGAGGAGGCGGGGATCTTTCGTGGCCTGCACCCGCTGGGGGAGCGGCAGATGTGAGCAATTATTTCGTAAGAGCGGGGCGACCCAATTCCCGACCTTAACAGTGCTTTTGCCAGTTGTCCGGCTTTTTTTGCGATTAGATATTTATCTTTTTTTAGGGGTTGAATTGTTCATCGTACAGACCGATTGTGTAAGTAAGAGGTCACGGTGATGACGCCCAAGGGCTTAGCTGACCGGCCTCTCGCGAGCTAGCTGAAATAAGGGATGAACTATGCAAATCCAAGTCAATAGCGATAACCATATTCAAAGCAGCATCCGACTGGAGGAGTGGGTACGAACCACCATTGAGAGCACGCTCGAACGTTATGAGGAGGACCTGACCCGCGTCGAGGTTCACCTGCGGGACGAAAACGGCGACAAGCCTGGTCCCCATGATTTGCGCTGTCAGCTGGAAGCGCGGCCAAAAGGCCACCAACCGATTTCTGTCACCCATAAAGCCGCCAGCCTGGAACTGGCGATCGACGGAGCCGCCGAGAAACTCGAACACGCCCTTGAACACCTGTTCGGCAAACTGCGCGGCAAACCACGCGCTGCCGTGGTGCCTTTCGAGCGCAGGCCTCACGCCGACAAGCTGCTGGAAGAAGAGTTTCTTGAAAACGAACAGGCTGCGCAAAACGCTTGATGCCTGATTCACCTTCCCAATGAAAACGGGCCTGCCATGCAGGCCCGTTTTGTTTTTGATCGTTCCCACGCGCAGCAAAGGAATGCAGTCCGGGACGCTCCGCGTCCCTTCAAAGCCGAACGCTGAGCGTCCGTAGATGCATTTCCACGCAGAGCGTGGGAACGATCCATACGCCCGTCTCCCCCAGTCGATTTCGCCCTACAGCTTTGCGTATGAGAATATTTATCATTAGTATTGCGCCTTGCTGGCCCCGTGACGTTCATGCGGCCTCACCCGCTTTCAAGGTCGCGACATGAAAACCACAAGCCCCACGCTCCCCATTTCCTATCGACTGGCGGTCACCTCGCGGGTGCTGGCGGCTGTGTTCGGCGGGTACCTCGTGACGGCGTTGGCCAGTGTTTGCCTCACGCTTTGGGCGCCAATGGCCCGTACCGACGCGGTAGTGACCGGGATGATGAGCTCATTTGTGGTCTATCTGCTGGCGGTGATCTGGTGCTTTGCCTGCCGCACGGCATGGCGGGCGTGGTTCGGATTGATCGTGCCATCTGTGATGCTGGCGGCGGCAGCGGGCCTGGCGTACTGGATGGAGCGGTCATGAAAGAGGGCTTTCGCCAGGCGATGGCCTGGCTGCACACCTGGGCCGGCTTGATCTTCGGCTGGCTGCTGTTTGCGATTTTCCTGACCGGTACGCTGGCTTATTTCAAGGACGAAACCAATCACTGGATGCAGCCGGAAATCCCTGCCCGGTCAGTGTCCACCGAAGCCAGCCTGGCCCTGGCCCAGGCCTGGCTTGTGCAACACGCCCCGGGCGCTGCGCGCTGGATCATTGATTTGCCGGGAGCCCGTGATCCACGCCTGTCAGTGCGCTGGCAACCGACGCCGGCCAAGCCCGGTACGCGCGGCCAGCTCACGGAAAAGTTCCTCGACCCGCAAACCGGAAATGAAGTGCAGGGCCGCGATACCCGGGGCGGCGAGTTCTTCTATCGCTTCCACTTTCAACTGCAAATGCCTTATCCGTGGGGCCGCTGGTTGTCGACCCTCGCGGCCATGGTGATGTTTGTCGCGCTGATCAGCGGCATCATCACCCACAAGAAAATCTTCAAGGACTTCTTTACCTTCCGTCCGCGCAAGGGCCAGCGTTCCTGGCTCGACGGGCATAACGCGGTGGGTGTGCTGGTGTTGCCCTTCCACCTGATGATTACCTACAGCAGCCTGGTGATCTTCATGGCGATGGTGATGCCGGCGAGCATGCTGGCGGCGTACAAGGGCGATGCCCAAGGCTTTTACAGCGAAGTGTTTCCGGCTGCCGATACGCCGCCACCGGCTGGCCAACCCGCTCCGTTGGTGGCGTTGGCGCCTTTGCTGGAGCAGGCGCGCGAGCAGTGGGCAGGCGGGAGGGCCGCACGCTTGACGGTGAGCAATCCTGGCGATGCGAATGCGTCGGTGGTTCTGGCCCGGGAAAGCGCGGACCGGGTGGTCTACGACTATGGCAGCGCCGTGACCTTCAATGGCGTGTCCGGGCAACTGCTCGACTCGACACCGCCACGAACGCTGCCCATGGCGATTGCGGGCGGGTTCTATGGCTTGCACATGGGGCATTTTGCCGGCCCGGTGTTGCGCTGGCTGTATTTCATCTGCGGCCTGGCGGGCACGGCGATGATCGGCACGGGGCTGGTGATCTGGCTCGGCAAACGCCAGCTCAAGCATGCCAAGTGCGGTGTGATGCCGTTCGAATTGCGCCTGGTGGAGGTCCTTAACATTGCCAGCATGGCGGGGTTGCTGGTCGCCGTCGCCGTGTTCTTCTGGGCCAACCGATTGCTGCCGGTCGAGATGGCCGGTCGGGCGGATTGGGAAGTCAACAGCTTCTTTGTGGTGTGGGGCCTGAGCCTTCTGCATGCCATGGTTCGCCCAGGCCGCGCCGCCTGGGTGGAGCAATTGACGCTGGCGGCGACGCTGTTCGGCGCAGTGCCGTTGCTCAACGCCTTGACCACGCCCTACCCCCTTGGCGTCACGCTCGCAGAGGGGGATTGGGCCATGGCCGGTTTTGATCTGGCGTGCCTGGCCAGCGGTCTGTTGCTCGGTTGGGCCGCCTGGAAAATGCAACGTGCAGGGCGGGCTGAAGTCCGTGGGCAGCAACGGGCCCGATCGACCCACCTTGAGCACGAGGCAAACTGAATGTTGCTGACCTCACTGCTCTGCTACGCCGGTTTCACGGCACTGTGTTTATCGATGGATCGGCATCATGCCGACTTGCTGGGGCGCAAACCGCCGCGCCGCTTACGCCAGGGATTGAAGCTGGCTGGCGGGATATTGTTGACCTTGTCACTCTGGGCTGCGGTGTCGGTCACAGGCGGGGGGCTGGGCCTGGTGGAGTGGTGCGCGGTGCTGATGCTCAGTGCCTTGCTGCTGGTGTTGTTGCTGCCGTATCGCCCGCGCCTGGCGTTGGCGCTGGCCGGGGCGAGCCTGTTGGCCAGCCCGATTGCCGCCATGGCGCAGTACTGAATCGATGACGCCTCCCGAATCTCCCGAGATCGAGCACGCCGAACCACGCGGCGACCGTGCGCATTTTCTAAAGGTGTTTCTCTCCCAGCGTTCGCAAATGGAAGCGCTGGTGAGTCGTCGCGTCGGTTGCCGGGCGACGGCGGCGGACCTGGTGCAAGACTTGTTCGTGCGGTTTTGGCGACGACCCCTGGTGCAAGTTGAAGAACTCAGCACCTATCTGTTGCGCTGCGCCGGCAACATCGCCATCGACCACTTGCGCAGCGAAGGCACGCGGGTGCGGGCCAACGAAGGTTTGATGGCTGAACCGGCAGACAGAATGGGCTGCGAGCCGCAAGCAGCGCTGGAGGCAGGCAACGATCTACGCCACGTCGAAGCGGCGTTGCGCGCGTTACCTGCGCGCACGCGGCAGATCTTTTTGCTCAACCGCATCCATGGCCGCAAGTACGCCGAGATCGCCAAGGCCATGGGCCTGTCCCAGAGTGCCGTGGAAAAACATATGATGCGCGCGCTCGAGGCCTGCAAGGCCAGCCTGCGCGAATCCGCGCCGCGCACGCCAGGGAAAGCACAGTGAATAGCATCGAACGCGTCATGCCGACGCCCGCTCAGGAGCAACAAGCGCTGGCCTGGCTGAGTCTGTTGCACGACCAGCCCACCAGCGGCGATCAAGCCAACTTCAGTCAGTGGTTGCAGGCCGACCCCGCTCATGCCGAGGCGTATGCCCGTGCGCAAGTGCTGTGGGAGTTGAGCGAAGTGCCGGCGCGCGCGCTCGCCGATGAGGACGCGCTGGCCTTGCAGGGTTACCTCAACGCCATGAATCGCTCACGGCGCAGCAACGTTCGGCGTTGGTCGGGTGCGCTGGCCATGGCGGCTTGCCTGCTGCTGATGATCAGCCTCGGCAGCGGTCGGCAGCCGGTGCGTTGGGTCGACGACTTGGGCGCCGATTATGTCTCGGCGCCGGGGGAAATCCGCACCGTCACCCTGGCCGATCAATCGCAGGTCACCCTGGATGCCGACAGTGCGATTGCCGTGGATTTCAGTGCTGGTGAGCGGCATGTACAGGTGCGCCGCGGTGCCGGATTTTTCAATGTGACCCATACCGGGGAGCCGTTTGTGGTCGACGCCGAGAAGGGCCAGGCGCGGGTGCTCGGCACCCAGTTCGAAGTGCGACTGCAGCCCCGTGGGGCGCAGGTAACGGTGCTGTCGGGTCGGGTTGGCGTAACGGCCGACAAGAACGCGGAGCAGCAGATCCTGACGGCCGGCCAGCAAGTGGCTTACGGCGAAGGCTCAGCGGAAAATCTCCACGCGGTGGACAGCGAAGCGCAGTTGGGCTGGCGCCAGGGATGGCTCACTTACTACAAGGCGACGCTGGCCGATGTAGTTGAGGATCTGCGGCGTTATTACCCGGGGCGAATCGTGTTGCTTAATGATGAGCTGGCCAAGCGCAAGGTCAGTGGCAGCTTTCCGAGCAAGGACCCGCAGGCGGTGCTGAGTTCGTTACAGGGTGTGTTGGGGTTTGAGCAGCACCAGGTTCTGGGGCATCTGATTATTTTGCGCTGACATGAGTCAAAAGATTTTCAACTTTCTACTGAGGTAAAACCGAACGCCATCCGTGTAGTGACTGAAACTGCGAGTCATTCGCATCCGTTGCGGTTCTACACAGGTCATGAGTCATGAAGTCCAGGGCATTATCGGGTTCGGTCAAACAATGGTTGGGTGTGTCTGCGTTGAGCTTCGCGGCGTTGGCGCTGCTGCCGCTGAATGGGGCGATGGCCGCGCAGGCCAGCACCCCGCAAGGTACGTTGTTCAGCTTTTCGATGGTCGCCAAACCACTGCCCCAGGCTTTGAGTGACTTCAGTCACGTCACCGGCATCAGCGTGGTCTACACCGATGAAGCGCCTTACGGCCTCACTGCCCCGGCGCTCAACGGACAGTTGAGTGCCGAACAGGCCCTGCAGCGTTTGCTCAGCGGTTCCGGCTTGACCTCGCGCCGTATCGATGGGCACACCATGGTCCTGGAACCGCAACCGACCGAGGGCGCGTTGAATCTGAGCGCCACCACCATCACCTCGGTGATGGAACAGTCCACCAGCTATCAGCCGCCACCCACCAGCTCGGTGATGCGCGCCTCGACGCCGTTGCAGGAAATTCCCCAGACGGTCAACGTGGTCCCGGCCCAGGTCATTCGCGACCAGGCCCCGCGCAACTTGGATGACGCGCTGGCGAACGTCAGCGGCATCACCCAGGGCAACACGCTGGGCAGCACTCAGGATTCGGTGATGACCCGCGGGTTCGGCGATAACCGCAACGGCTCGATCATGCGCGACGGCATGCCGGTGGTACAGGGGCGGGGCATGAACGCTACCGTGGACCGGGTCGAAGTGCTCAAGGGCCCGGCTTCTTTGCTCTATGGCATTCAGGATCCCGGCGGCGTGGTCAACATGGTCAGCAAGCAGCCGGAGCTTGATCCATACAACGCCCTGACCCTGCGTGGCTCGACCTATGGCGAGGGCAAGAACGGCAGCGGCGGCACCTTTGACAGCACGGGCGCCTTGGGCGACTCAGGGTTCGCCTACCGCATGGTGCTGGACCACGAAGACGAAGATTACTGGCGCAATTACGGTGTGCACCGCGAGACGCTGGTGGCGCCGTCGCTGGCCTGGTTCGGTGAAAGCACCCAGCTGACGTTCGCCTATGAACACCGGGAGTTCCTGACCCCGTTCGACCGCGGCACGGTGATCGATCCGCGTGATAATCATCCGCTGGACATCCCCCGTGATCGCCGGCTCGACGAACCGTTCAACAACATGGAAGGGCGCTCCGACCTGTACCACTTCCAGGCCGATCACGACCTCAACGACAACTGGAAAGCCCATTTCGGCTACAGCTGGAATCGCGAGACCTATGACGCCAGCCAAGTGCGCGTGACCGCCATCGACACCAGCAAAGGCACGCTGACACGCAGCATGGATGGTACGCAGAATGCGATCAGCACCGACCGTTTCACCACCGCCAGCCTTGAAGGCAAGGTCGATGTCGCCGGCATGCAACATGACCTGGTGCTCGGGGTCGATGACGAATACCGCAAGATTTACCGCGCCGACCTGATCCGCCAGAAAAGCCTGACCACCTTCAGCTACCTCGACCCGGTGTACGGCCGCGAAGTCCCAGGCACCACGGTCAGTCCGGCCGACAGTGCGCAGACCGATATCCTGCGCAGCGATTCGGTGTTTTTGCAGGACTCGATCCACCTCACCGACCAATGGATCCTGGTGGCGGGCGGGCGTTTCCAGGAGTATGACCAGTACGCTGGCAAGGGCGTGCCGTTCAAGGCCAACACCGACAGCAACGGGCAGAAATGGGTGCCGCGCGCCGGTCTGGTCTATCGCTACACCAATGAACTGTCGTTCTATGGCAGCTACACCGAATCGTTCAAACCCAACTCGACCATTGCGCCATTGAGCGGCAGCAGCACCGTGCTCGATGGCAGCATTGCGCCGGAAGAAGCCAAGTCGTGGGAGGTGGGCGCCAGGCTGGAAATGCCGGGCCGCGTAACGGGCAACATTGCGCTGTTCGACATCAAGAAACGCAACGTTTTGGTGGCTAACGCCGAAGGCCCGGTGACCCTCTACAGTGCGGCCGGCGAAGTGCGTTCCCGTGGCCTGGAAGTGGACTTGAGCGGACAGCTCACGGACCACTGGAGCATGATCGGCAGCTATGCCTATACCGATGCCGAAGTCACCGAAGACCCGGTCTATAAAGGCAAACAGCTGCAGAATGTGGCCAAGAACAGCGGCTCGCTGTCGGCGGTGTACGACTTCGGCAGCGTCATCGGTGGCGACCAGTTGCGGGTTGGCGCCGGGGCGCGCTATGTCGGGGAGCGAGCGGGCAATGCCGTGAATGATTTCAACCTGCCGAGCTACACCGTCGCCGATGCGTTTGCCACCTACGACACCCAACTCGACGGGCAGCGGGTCAAGTTTCAGCTCAACGTGAAGAACCTGTTTGACCGCACGTACTACACCTCGGCGGCGAGCCGGTTCTTTGTGTCGATGGGGGATTCTCGGCAGGTAACGTTGTCGAGCACCCTGGAGTTCTGATCAGAAACCGCATCATCGTTCATCCATGTAGGAGCCAGCGGTGCGGCGATCCGACTAGCCGGCGAACCAGGCGCCGCGATGTATCTGTTACACCGCGTTATCGTTCTTCGCGGGCAAGCCTCGCTCCTACATCTAGCGCAAAAACGCCTGCCGATACTCCCCCGGCGTCCCCCCCAGTGCCTGCCTGAAACGGTTGGTAAAGTGACTGGCACTGGCAAACCCGCACGCCAATGCAATCTCCCCCAGCGGCTGCGAGGTGGTGCGCAGCAAATCCCGCGCCCGGCTCAAGCGCCGCGCCAGCACATATTGATGGGGCGGCAAACCGAAACTCTCACGAAACATCCGTGCAAAGTGGTATTCGGATAATGCACACAACGCAGCCAACTGCCCCAGGCTGATGGCTTCGGCCAACTGACTGTCGATGAACTCCACCAGATGCCGCCGCTGATGCGCAGCCAGGCCACCCTTGAGGCGCAAGCCGGGACGCATGCTGACCTGGCTGAGCAGGGCGTGGGCGAGCATTTCATGGGCCAGGCTGCTGGTAAGCAAGCGTTCTGCGGGTTCGTCCCAGTTGAGGCTGATCAAGTGCCGAAAGCGCAACGCCTGTTGTGGGTCATCCAGAAAAGTTTGCTCACGCAACTGCAGTTGCCGTGGTTCGCGATCGAGCAGGGTGACGCAGCCAAGGGCAAATTGTTCAGGGCTGAAATACAGGTGGGCCAGGCGAATGTCGCCATTGATCACCCAGCCTGACTGATGGTCGGCCGGCAGGATGCACAGCTTGTCCGGAGCACCCTTGGTGCCGGGCTGGTCACGCCGGAAGGTCCCGGTACCGCCAGCGATGTAGCAGGACAGCGTGTGGTGGCTCGGCGCTTCGTAGTCCTGGGCATCGTGGTGGTTGTTCCACAAGGCTGCTGCCAATCCGTCACCGAGCTCGGCGCTGTGCTCGAGGCGAGCATTGGGCGAGCGGTTGAGGGCTTGAAACACTTGCAGGGATTCCAGTGCGGGCATGATCGTTTCTCTCCAACGCCTTGCATCCTACTCCGTAGACACCTGCCTGCCAGCCCGTCGCCTGACAAAAGCGCAAGATTATGCAAGTGCCGCGCAACGCGGCGCATGACACTGGGCGCCTATCGAGGAGCCTTTGCCATGAACCTTTCGTTGTATTTGCTGACCGTGCTGATCTGGGGCACCACCTGGATTGCCCTGAAATGGCAACTGGGCGTGGTGGCGATTCCCGTGTCCATTGTCTATCGCTTTGGTTTGGCAGCGTTGGTGCTGTTCGTGATCTTGCTGCTCAGCCGCCGCCTGCAAGTGATGAACCGCCGTGGGCATCTGATTTGCCTGGCGCAGGGGTTGTGCCTGTTCTGCGTCAACTTCATGTGTTTCCTGACCGCCAGTCAGTGGATCCCCAGCGGTCTGGTCGCCGTGGTGTTTTCCACCGCCACGCTGTGGAATGCGCTGAACGCACGGGTGTTCTTCGCTCAGAAAATCGCCCGCAATGTGCTGATG
The DNA here is from genome assembly GCF_044744285.1 of Pseudomonas sp. NPDC087336. Taxonomy (NCBI): domain Bacteria; kingdom Pseudomonadati; phylum Pseudomonadota; class Gammaproteobacteria; order Pseudomonadales; family Pseudomonadaceae; genus Pseudomonas; species Pseudomonas sp. NPDC087336. The sequence continues at coordinate 157,080 of NZ_JBIUYA010000014.1, forward strand.
GGCGGCGCGCTGGGCTTGCTCGGCCTGGGCCTGTTGTTCTGGCCCGAACTGGCGGGTCACACCGCCAGCCCGCAAACCTTGCTCGGCCTTGGCTTGGCCCTGTGTGGCACCTTGTGTTTCTCGGCGGGGAACATGCTGTCGAGCCTGCAACAAAAGGCCGGGCTCAAGCCACTGACGACCAATGCCTGGGGCATGGCCTACGGCGCTGCAATGTTGTCGGTGTGGTGCCTGGTCAAGGGAACTCCGTTCGACATGGAATGGAACACCCGCTACATCGGCTCGCTGCTGTACCTGGTGATTCCCGGTTCGGTCATCGGTTTCACTGCCTACCTGACCCTTGTCGGGCGCATGGGGCCCGAGCGTGCGGCCTATTGCACTGTGCTGTTTCCGGTGGTGGCGCTGAATGTCTCGGCATTTGCCGAAGGCTATCAATGGACGCCCCCGGCGCTCGTGGGCCTGGTGATGGTCATGCTGGGCAACGTGTTGGTGTTTCGCAAACCCGGGACGAGTGCCAGGCCTGTGGCGGGGAAGCTGGCCTGAGCCGCAGTTTGTTCAGCGGTCTTTCACTGCGGTGAGATAGATCAGGCCGAGAAACATGTATTGAATGTTGTTTTCTGCCCACATATAGGTGTTGCGATGAGCAGAGTAATCCAGGTCAAACCATTCATTGAGTATGATGACGTATAAAGCCTGATAAACAAAAATACCGGTGGCAAGACCAGCGATCGCGAATTTTTTTGCTTCGTGAAATTCGTTGCGTGGTGCATCGACTTTTCGGCAGAGCTGATAGGTACCTACCAGGCAACTAAAAGTGTAAATGATCTCGAGCGAAATGATTGCCCAGTAAAAGCGATGATGGAACATGGTGGAGGTGATTGCCCTGTAGCGCCGGGAGTCGTTACCCTCGGTGTCAGTCATGCTGATGATGCGCCCGATGTAGTCGGCATATGCCGTATAGTCGGAGATATTGTTAGCGATGGTCATAAGTCCGAATAATGCTGCTGTAAAAACAATAATTATTTTGCTCCGCCTTGTCACGGAGGCGGTAGTAAGTTTATTCATTTTGGTATGTTCTCCGAGTGCACGTCTGGTGCTTTCTTTAATGGCTCGAAGTTTATAGCTGTTCAGGAAAGTTCAGTCGGAGACTGCGTTGCAAGTTATGTCGCCTGTTTTATTCAAGTAGAAAAGCCGTTTGATATTATGGAAAGTGGCACGTCCAGCCAGACGTGCCATCATTCATTCAGCCTTTCCAGACCTGCGGGTTGACCAGGTCTTGTGGGCGCTCACCCAGCAAGGCACTGCGCAGGTTCGCCAGAGCGCGGTTGGCCATGGCGTCGCGGGTTTCATGGGTGGCCGAACCGATATGTGGCAAGGTCACGGCGTTTTTCAATTGAAACAGCGGCGACTCGGCCAGCGGTTCTTTTTCATACACATCCAGCCCGGCGCCGCGGATGCGGTTGTTTTGCAGTGCATCGATCAATGCCGGCTCGTCCACCACCGGACCTCGGGCAATGTTCACCAGGATCGCGCTCGGCTTCATCAGGGCCAGTTCGCGATGGCTGATAAGGTGTCTGGTTTTCTCGCTGAGCGGAACCACCAGGCAAACGAAATCGGCCTCAGCCAGCAGCTCGTCCAGGCTGCGCATCTGCGCGCCGAGCTCCTGTTCCAGCGTGGTCTTGCGGCTGTTGCCGCTGTAGATGATCGGCATGTTGAAGCCCAGGCGTCCACGGCGCGCGATGGCCGCACCGATGTTGCCCATGCCAACGATGCCCAGGGTCTTGCCGTGGACATCGCAGCCGAACAGCGGTGCGCCGACGGTGGCTTGCCATTGACCCGCCTTGGTCCAGGCGTCGAGCTCGGCGACGCGGCGAGCACTGCTCATCAACAAGGCGAAGGCCAGGTCCGCGGTGCTTTCGGTGAGCACGTCCGGGGTGTTGGTGAGCATGATCCCGCGTTCGTTGAAATAGGCCACGTCATAGTTGTCATAGCCCACCGAGACGCTGGACACGACTTCCAGGCTGGCGGCGTTTTCCAGTTGTGCGCGACCGAGCTTGCGGCCGACCCCGATCAATCCGTGGGCATGGGGCAGGGCTTCGTTGAACTGGGCGCTGATGTCACCCTTTTTCGGGTTCGGCACGATGACGTCGAAGTCTTGTTGCAGGCGTTCAACCATCTCTGGCGTGACGCGGCTGAAGGCGAGGACAGTCTTTTTCATGGGTACAGGGCTCGTCGGGCGGAGGAGGATGTGGGGAAAGCTACAAGCTTCAAGCAACAGGCCGCAAGCTAAAAGCTATCCGCAGCGCTTTTAACTTGAAGCGTGCAGCTTGAAGCTTATGGCCGCCGTTCCGTTATACTGTCGCCTTTCGCGGCTCGCTGACCGGGCCCGACACAGTGTGCATCACCCGGAGCTTTTCATGACTTCCCCGAAACAACCGCCGGTAGCCGACGCCTTGAGCGACGAACAGGCAGAGCTGCCAGACAGCGTCGACTCCAGCGCTGACAGCGAGACCAAAAGCGCGATCCCGGCGTTCAAGTTCCCGTTCAAGCCGGGTGAGCTGCAGGCCACCAAGGACGCCAGCCAGCCTTGGTACAAGAACGGCGCCAAGAATGGCCACACCAAGACCCCGGGAATGGCGCCTCCGGGGACACGCCGTTCGATGGGCAAGCGTTAGGTTTCAGGTTTTTTCCAGCGCTTGGGCCTGGGTCTTCGCCAGCGAAATAAACGCATAGTCAGCGGGTGGCTCGCTCACCACCTGCGCACCCGCTGCCAAGACCTGTCCGGCGACATCGTCTCCCGACACATGAAACTGCCATTCGCTTTCCCATGCCGGTAACGTCTGCCCGACCAGTTCGTCGATGATTTTGGCGAACTCGGTCATGTCCGGCAGGTAAGCGGTAAATCCGTCGCCCTTGAGGGCGGTGGTCCGAATCCCCAGTAACGCACATACCGCATCCTTGATGTGGATGTCTTCGCGATCGGCCTGGCGAGAACGCTGGATCAGCTGCGCCAGTTCCGGGTCCGCCAGTTGGCCGCCCACTATCAGTTGCGGTCCCTGTTCCCAGGATTGCGGCGGGCACTCCTTGACGGCGATGTTCAGGGCAATGTGCGGATTGATCTCCATCGGGTAGATGCGGCATACCAGTGGCCGGCGTTCGTAGATGCGACACAGGTTGTCCTGGTCAAGATGGCGGCAGGCGCCGGGGTTATAGGCGGCAAAGGTGATGGCCACATAAGCCTCGCAGGCGCCGCTGCGCACCACCGCCGAGCGACGTTCGGCGTGCTCGCGTTGCTGCGCCGGCAGGCCCAGGCCATTACTGAGGAAGGCTTCCACCAGCACGATCACCTGGCCGCCGTCGGCCGCCCACATCCGGGCTTCGGCCAGGGTCAGGGGCACGTGGTGGTCATTGCAGCATTTACCACAGCCTACACAGGAAAACGTCGTATTCATTGAGCAGCCAGTCGCATCCGAGGGCAAAAAACGGCGACAGAATGCCGCCGCAAAGGTTGCTCCCGAAGCAAGTTATGCGCCATTCACAGCGATCACCGCCCGGTGCCTATTTCATCCCCAGTCGTTTGGCCATCCGCCCGAGATTGGCCCGGTCCAGGCCCAGTTCGCGGGCCGCGCTCGCCCAGTTGTGGTGGTGGCGTTCCAGGCAGGCGCCGATCAATTGGCGCTGATACCGTTCGGTGGCTTCACGCAAATCGCCTGTCACTGCTTCCGCGGCCGCTTCGGCGGGGCGCTCAGCGCTGACTTCGACGCTGGCCTCGATGCTGGCATAGGGCAGGTCGAGGTCGGCGGCACTCAAGCTGAGGATCTTCGGCCGTTCCTTGCAGTTACCTAAGGCCTTCAACGCACTGCGGCCGATCAGGTGTTCCAGTTCGCGCACGTTGCCGGGCCAACCGTAGGCCAGCAATGCAGCCTGGGCATCGGTGCTCAGGCGCAGGCTGTTGAGGCCCATGCGCGAGCGGTTCTGTTCGAGGAAGTAACCGCTGAGCAGCAACACATCTCGCCCACGGTCACGTAGCGCCGGGACCAGCAAGGGGTAAACACTGAGCCGGTGATAGAAGTCGGCGCGGTAGCGGCCACTGCGCACTTCCTCGGCCAAGTCGCGATTGGTCGCTGCGATCAGTCGTACATCGACCTGATGCTCTTGGTCCGAACCCAGTCGCTGCAGCTGACCGCTTTGCAGCACGCGCAGCAATTTGGCCTGCACCGTCAGTGACAGTTCGCCCACCTCATCCAGAAACAGCGTACCGCCATTGGCCAGTTCGAACTTTCCGCGTCGGTCATTCATTGCCCCGGTGAACGCCCCGCGAACATGCCCGAACAGCTCGCTCTCCACCAGCGTGTCCGGTAAGGCGGCGCAGTTGAGGCTGATGATCGGTTTGTCGGCGCGAGGCGAGGCGGCATGGATGGCCTGGGCCACCAACTCCTTGCCCACCCCGGTTTCGCCGGTGATCAGCACCGTCAGATCGCTGCCGCCCACCAGGTTGATTTCTTCCATCAGGCGTTTGTGCGCTTTGCTTTGGCCAATCATTTCGCGGTTTTGCTGGCCGCTGGCCTGGCGGTACACCTCGGCGCGCTGGTGTTCGTCTTCGACCCTGTTGTTCAATCGCTCGATGCGTTCGGCCGCGTTGACGGTTGCCGCCGCGAGGCTGGCGAAGGCCTCAAGGGCATCCAGTTCGATCGGTTCGAACTGTTCCGGGTTGAGGGCGTCGAGTGTCAACAGGCCCCACGGCCGTTCATCGATGAACAGTGGGCAACCCATGCAATCGTGGACTTCCAGATGATCGTCCAGGCCATCGACCAGGCCGTCATACGGGTCGGGCATTTCGCTGTCAGCGGCAAACCGCGTGGGGCCGGTACTGCTGAGCAGGGCCTGGAAGCGCGGGTGTTCGCTGACCTTGAAGCGCCGGCCGAGGGTGTCGGTGCTCAAGCCGTCGACAGCCAGCGGCACCAGCCATTCGCCATCAAGGCGCAGCAAGGCGGCGGCATCACAGGGGAGCAGGGCGCGCATGGCTTCCAGCAAGCGCCGATAACGTTCGCCCTCGGGGAGTTCGCGGGACAGGTCCGCCACCAGTGGCAACAGCGCAGTGAGCAGGGATTTTGCAGTCATAGTGACTCCGTGTAGTCGATAAGACTATAAGTTGCTGTGTGTCGTTATGACTATTGCCTTTTTAAGTAGTTGATTTATAACGATTTAATAGTTGGCATGGAAACTGATAAGACTAAGGCAACTGTTAAGAAACCCCGTTGCCCAGGAGTCACCTTATGCTGAGCGTTCAAGACCGTGCCATCGTCAAGTCCACTGTGCCATTGCTGGAAAGCGGTGGCGAAGCGCTGATCACTCACTTCTACCGGATGATGTTGTCCGAGTACCCAGAAGTCCGTCCGCTGTTCAACCAGGCTCATCAGGCCAGCGGTGACCAGCCACGCGCCCTGGCGAACGGTGTATTGATGTACGCCCGCCACATCGACCAGCTCGATCAGTTGGGCGACCTGGTGGCCAAGATCATCAACAAGCACGTGGCCCTGCAGATTCTGCCGGAACACTACCCGATCGTCGGCAGCTGCCTGCTGCGTGCCATTGCCGAGGTGCTGGGCGAAGAAATCGCTACCCCTGAAGTGATTGCGGCATGGGGGGCGGCGTACGGCCAACTGGCGGACATTCTGATCGGTGCCGAATCCAGCATCTACGACCAGAAAGAGCAGGCACCGGGTGGCTGGCGCGGGGCCCGGGATTTCATCGTGGTGGCCAAGGTCGAGGAAAGCGCGGAAATCACCTCTTTCTATTTCGAGCCGGCTGACAAGGGCGCGATCCTGGCTGCCGAGCCTGGCCAGTACATCGGCATGAAACTGATCCTCGATGGCGAAGAAATTCGTCGTAACTATTCGCTGTCCGCCTTGGCGAACAAGGGCCAGTACCGCATCAGCGTCAAGCGCGAAGACGGCGGGCGAGCCTCCAATCACTTGCACGATCAATTGCATGTAGGGGCGAGCATCCAGCTGTTCCCGCCATCGGGCGAGTTCACCCTGAGCGCCAGCGACAAACCGTTGGTGCTGATCAGCGGCGGCGTCGGCATCACCCCGACCCTGGCCATGCTGGAAGCGGCGCTGGAAACCGAGCGGCCTGTGCACTTTATCCACTGCGCGCGCAACGGCAGCGTCCACGCCTTCCGCGACTGGATCGACGGGCTGGCCGAGCGTCACCCGCAACTCAAGCGTTTCTACTGCTACGCCGAAGATGACGGTGTCAGCCCGCCAGCGCACAAGGTCGGGCTGTTGAGCCAGGAACAACTGGCCGCCTGGTTGCCCGAAGAGCGTGACCTGGATGCTTACTTCCTGGGGCCAAAAGGCTTCATGGCGGCGGTCAAGCGTCACCTCAAGGCGCTCGGCGTACCCGAGAAGCAGAGCCGTTACGAGTTCTTCGGGCCGGCGGCGGCGCTTGAATAAACGCTAAACGCACGTCCGCACACACGTACACCCGCAGGAGCCAGGCTTGCCGGCGAAGGCGTCCATGAGATCGCCTTCGCCGACAAGCCCGGCTCCTACAGGTGCATAGGGTTCCCAGTCATGTATCAGCCTTTGAGTTCCTTCAAATGCTTGTACACCGTCGCCCGGCCCATGTTCAGTACATTGGCCACATAATTGGATGCACTCTTGCCCTTGAAGGCGCCTTCGGCGTGCAGGGCCAGCACCAGTTCGCGTTTGTGGTCGCGGGTCAGCAGGTTCAGGCTCAGCTGGCGTTCGCGCAGCCAGGCGTGGAGGAAGGTGTTGATCCGCTCCTGCCAGTCATCGCGAAACAGTGAATCGGGCTGCGGAATCAGCTTGGTCGGCGAGAGGAACAAGTCCAGCGCGGCCTTGGCATTCTCGAACAGCGAAATATTCAGGTTGATGCACAGCACCGCCAGCGGGTGTCCCTCGCGGTCGCGCAGCACGGTGCTGAGGCTGCGAATCTTCTGACCATCCCAATTGAGCTTTTCGTACGGGCCGATGTTGCGTTCGCTGACATCGTCGCTGAGCATGTCCTCCAATGCCGAATCATCGCCGATTTCCCGTTTCGACAGGTTGTTGGCGATGTAGTCGACCTTTTGCGTGCGCAAATCGTGCAGCACCACCTCGGCGTGGGGGAAAAACAGCGTGGCGATGGCGTCGGCGATAGCCCGGAAGTTATCCAGGGACGTCTCGTTCAGGGCCGGGTCTTGTTCAGGTGCGTTCATACAATGGGGCTCCGGGCAGCTTCAGCGCCCCGTAAACAGGACGCTGAAAGTGTGCCGCAATCGAGTCGGCGCGTCACCTGAGGACAACAGTCAACCCAGGCGTGCAGGGGACAGCATCCCGGCATTCAGGCCGAAACGGGTGAGGGGTTCGGGCAGGGGTTCACCGCGCACCAGCGCGGCACTGGCCTGGCCCATGGCCGGAGAGGTCTGGATGCCGTAGCCGCCTTGTGCCGCCACCCAGAACAACCCCGGCACCTGCGAATCGAAACCGGACAGCAAGTCGCCATCGCTGACGAAGCTGCGCAGGCCGGCCCAGGTTCGGGTCGGGCGGCGGATGGTCAGCGTGGTGGCTTCCTCGATCTGGTAGATGCCCATGGCAATGTCCAGTTCTTCGGGTTGCACGTCGTGGGGTTCGACCGGGTCGGCGTTGGCCGGCGAACCGAGGAACATCCCGGCGTCGGGTTTCATATAGAAGGATTCGTCGAGGCTGACCAGCATCGGCCAATGATGGATGTCCACACCCTCGGGGCCGGCGAAGATGAACGCGGCGCGACGCTTGGGTTGCAGGCCCAGTGGCCGGGCACCGGCCATTTCACCGATCTTGTCGGCCCAGGCGCCAGCGGCGTTGATGATCACCGGTGCGCTGAAGGTCTGACCCTGGGTTTGTACCTGCCACAGGCCTGCGGCATCACGGGTCAGGCTCAGGACTTCGGCGTCGGTATGAACTTCACCTTGATTGCGCCGGATACCACGCAGGTAGCCCTGGTGCAGGGCATCGGTGTCGATGTCGCTGGCAGTCGGATCGTAGATCGCACCGTGGACTTTTTCCCGGCGCAGGATCGGCAGGCGCACACAGGCCTCTTCGGCGCTGAGCAATTGCATTTCAGGCACCGTGGCCTTGGCGCTCAGGTACTGGTTGTTCAGTTCGGCCGGATCGCCGGTGAAGTCCACGGTCATTTCGCCGCGCGGGGTCAGCAACGGGTGTTCGCAGAAACCGGCGGGTGGGGCGTCGAAAAAATCCCGGCTGGCCTGGGTCAGCGCCCGAACTTGCGGCGTGCCATAGGCGGCGGTGTACAGCGCCGCGGAACGACCGGTGGAGTGATAGGCCGGATGGGACTCGCGTTCGAGCACGATCACGCGGCCATGCTGCGACAGCCAGAAACCGGTGGAAGCGCCGGCAATCCCGCCGCCGATGATGATGAAGTCTGCCTGGCTCATGAACGTCTCCTGATGGGGCGCAAATGACAATGTTGTGAGGATTCTCTGTGGGCTTAGTGCTGCAGGCGGTAGATGGCATTGGCCAGCGCAATGTCTTCCAGGCCCAGCCCGATGGAGCGGAAGAACACATGGCGGTCGTAGTCGGGGCGCTGCACCTTCTCGCTGAGCAGGTCGGCCAGGTCGCCGACAATCGCATTTTTATCCCAGCCATGCTGTTCAGCGGCAATCAGCATCTCGCCGGCCGAACCCGGGGTGGTCACACGGTAGTCGCAGAATACCTGCATGGCATTGAGGTTCTGCGGCGGCACCTCGTGGGCGCGCGGCGCGTTGGTGCTGATGGAGGTGATCAGCGCCGGTTTGCCCAGGGTCGACGGGTCGATCACCGGACCTGCGGACGAAGTGCAGAGCATGATGACATCGGCGTCGGTGATGGCGGCTTCGCGACTTTGCGCAATGCTCAAGCGTGGCTCGATACTTTTGAGCAGGCTCACCGTTTCAGGGTCTTCGCTCAGGCTTGGCGAGTACAGGCTGATGCTTTGCCAGTCGCGCAGGCCTTTCACGTAATGCAGGTGCGCCTGGGCCACTTTGCCGCTGCCGATGATTGCCAGGCGGCTCGCATTGAGCGGCGCGAGGGCGTCGACCGCCACCGCCGTCGTCGCCGCAGTCCGGGCAGTGGTCAGTTCGCCGGCATCGCACAGCAACAGCGGCTGGCCGGTCTGCATCGACATCAGCAAGGTCCATGCGGTCACCAGGGGGCCTTGTTCGCGCACGATGTAGGGCGAAGTCTTGACCCCGTAAACGCCGTCTTCGGCCAGCACACCCAGGTAGTTGATGAAGTCGCCGGCACCCTGGGGAAATTCCACCAGTTGCTGTGCCGGCTGCACCGCTTGCCCGGCGGCCAGGTCGCAGAACAGTTTGCGCAGGATTTGCGGCACGTCGACCTGCGCCAGCAACTCGCGGGCCTGGGTTTGATTGATCACGTAGGGGGTGCTGGGCATGGTCGGCTCCGGGAGCTGGATGTAAACTAATTTGTCCATTATGGACTTTTAGTTATCGCTGGCAATCTCCGGGCGAAAAAAAAGCGCAGTCCGTTTCCGGCTGCGCTTGTTCCTGCAACGGTACTCAGTGCGGCCGCTTGCGCTCAATCGGCCGCAGTAGATGGGTCGGTGGTGTTTCACAGCTGATCTTGCGCCCCAGCTTTTCTTCGATGGCCGGTAGCTGGTAGGAGTCGTCTTCACCGGCAAAGCTGATGGACACACCGTCGGCGCCGGCACGACCGGTACGACCGATGCGATGCACGTAGTCGTCCGGGACTTCCGGCAGGGTGAAGTTGATCACGTGGCTGATGCCGTCGATGTGGATGCCGCGACCGGCCACGTCGGTGGCGACCAGCACGCGAATGTGGCCTTCGCGGAAACCTTCCAGGGTCTTGATACGTTTGTGTTGCGGCACATCACCCGATAGCTGCGCGGCGTTGACGCCGTCGCGCACCAGGCGTTCTTCGATGCGTCGCACTTCATCCTTGCGGTTGGCGAAGACGATGACCCGCTCCCAGCCGTTGTCGGTGACCAAGTTGTAGAGCAGCTTGTATTTGTCGGCACCGGCCACCGCGTAGATGTGTTGCTCAACGTTTTCGTTGGCCACGTTCTGCGATTCGATCTCGACGATTGCCGGGTCGGTGGTCCATTGCTTGGCCAGGTTCATCACGTCTTCGGTGAAGGTCGCGGAGAACAGCAGCGTCTGGCGCTCGGACTTCGGCGGGGTCTGGCGAATGATCTGGCGTACTTGCGGGATGAAGCCCATGTCGAGCATGCGGTCGGCTTCGTCCAGCACCATCACTTCGACCATGTCCAGGTGCACGTCGCCGCGCTGATTGAAGTCCAGCAGGCGGCCCGGCGTGGCCACGAGGATGTCGCAGTGGCGGGCCTCGAGGTGCTTGAGCTGCTTGTCGAAGTCCATGCCACCCACGAACGTCATGACGTTCAGGCCGGTGTATTTGGTCAGGTCGGCCGCGTCCTTGGCGATCTGCACCACCAGTTCGCGAGTCGGGGCGATGATCAGCGCGCGCGGTTCACCCATGTAGCGCTCTTTCGGCGGCGGGGTCTGCAGCAGCTGGGTGATGATCGAGATCAGGAAGGCCGCGGTCTTGCCGGTACCGGTCTGCGCGCGGCCGATGGCGTCTTTGCCGGCGAGGGTGAAGCCCAGCACCTGGGCCTGGATCGGCGTGCAGTACGGGAAGCCCAGGTCCTGGATGGCGTGCATCAGTTCGGGGGCGAGCTTGAAATCGTGGAAACGGGTCTTGCCTTCCTGGGGTTCGACGACGAAGTCTTCGAGTTTCCACGGGATGACCGGCGCTTTTGGCTTGGGTTCGCGGCGGCGGCTGGCGGGTTTTGGTGTTTCGCTGCGTGGCTGCTCGGGGGCAGTGACCACCGCAGGCTGGTCGGCCGGCATGCTCGCAGGCTCATGTTTCGGTGCCGCTACGGCGGCGGTCCGGCCAGGCTGACTACCGTCGGTGCGGTGGCTGGGGGCGTGAGAAGGAGCGCTGGGGACTGGCGCGAGTTGCTCAGTCTCGCTTTTACCGAACATTTTCTTGAGTGCTTTGAGCACGGTCATCTCATCAATTGGTTAAGGAATGTACGCCGGCCAGTGTAATGCAAGAATCGGGCGCGGCGTAGAGGGATGGATCAAAGGGCGTTTTTAAACATGATTGTTTAGCGCAGGCGCTCGGCGAGCCACACGCCGATGTCGCGAATCTCCTCGGGTAACACTTCATGGCCCATTGGGTATTCCTGCCATGCCACGGTGACACCACGCTGTTTCAAATGCTCGTAGGCGCTACGTCCCATCGAGTTCTGCACCACGTCATCGTATTGACCATGCAACGACAGCACCGGAATGCGCTGCTGGCTGGCGGACAGTTCCAGCGTATCGCTGAAGGTCGGTGCATAAGTAGAGAGGGCAAGTACGCCACCCAACGGTCCCTGCCATTTCACAAACGCGGTGTGTAGAACCACGGCGCCGCCCTGGGAAAAACCTGCCAGGAAAATTCGCGAGGCGTCTATTCCGCTGCTGCGCTGTTGTTCGATCAATTCGATTATCCAGTTGGCCGACTCTTCCAGTTGCTCTGGGTTGATCGCGCGGGCCGGGCTCATGGCCAATATGTCGTACCAGCTTGGCATCTCGTAACCGCCGTTGATGGTGACGGCGCGGGTCGGTGCCTGGGGTAGGACGAAGCGTGTGCCCAGCAAAGTTTCCTGCAGCGCTTCGGCCACCGGCAGGAAGTCGTAGCGATCGGCGCCCAGGCCGTGCAGCCAGATCACGCAGGCATCTGCGGTCTTGACGGGTTCAAGAATCAAGGGATTGGTCATGGCTGCTCCAAATATGTGCGTGCGCGCTGATTGAGTGCGAGGTGCGAGTGCGCGCCTGGTTGATCAGTTACGAAGATGTCGCAAGGTTACAAGTTTTGCTATTGACCTGTCGCTTAACCGCTTAAGCGGTCGGTGTGGTACGGGCTTTGCTATAGGGATGTTGGTACGAAAATCCCACATCTGTCGGTAACACTATCAGGCCATTGTTGGCAGTGGGATAGCAAAAGAATCCGGTAATGGATGTTCGCCAGTGGCCGCTACGGGCTTCGCGAACGTAAAAGGGCTACAGCCCGTTCGGCCGATTGGTGAGAAGTGAGTTGTCCTTTATGTGGATTTTCTCCTACTAGACTCATGGCTACGGTCCTACGTCGGTTGACCCTCAAAAAAGCCAACACGGGTCACCACCGCCTCAAAAGGGTGCGACTGGACTCACGCTCCGACACAACAAGAGCAAAACTGGAGGTTTGAATGAAGATGTTGAAATCCACCCTGGCAGTCGTGACTGCAGCCGCGGTACTCGGCGTCAGTGGGTTCGCTCAGGCGGGCGCGACCCTGGATGCAGTGCAGAAGAAAGGTTTCGTACAGTGCGGCGTCAGCGATGGCCTGCCTGGTTTCTCGGTTCCGGATTCCACCGGCAAGATCGTCGGTATCGATGCCGACTACTGCCGTGCCGTGGCCGCTGCCGTGTTCGGCGACGCGACCAAGGTCAAGTTCAGCCAGTTGAACGCCAAGGAGCGCTTCACCGCGCTGCAGTCGGGCGAAATCGACATCCTGTCGCGCAACACCACCATGACCAGCTCCCGTGATGCGGGCATGGGTCTGAAATTCCCTGGCTTCATCACTTACTACGATGGCATCGGCTTCCTGGTCAACAACAAGCTGGGCGTCAAGAGCGCTAAAGAGCTGGACGGCGCGACCATCTGCATCCAGGCCGGTACCACCACCGAATTGAACGTTTCCGACTACTTCCGTGGCAACGGTCTGAAATACACCCCGATCACTTTCGACACCTCCGACGAGAGCGCCAAGTCGCTGGAATCCGGTCGTTGCGACGTACTGACCTCCGACAAGTCCCAGCTGTTCGCCCAGCGCAGCAAGCTGGCCTCGCCGAAGGATTACGTGGTGCTGCCGGAAACCATTTCCAAGGAGCCACTGGGCCCGGTCGTGCGTAACGGCGACGACGAGTGGCTGGCCATCGTGCGCTGGGTTGGCTACGCCATGCTCAACGCTGAAGAAGCAGGCATCACTTCGAAGAACGTCGAAGCCGAAGCCAAGGCCACCAAGAACCCGGACGTCGCTCGTCTGCTGGGCACCGACGGTGAATACGGCAAAGACCTGAAAGTGAAGAAAGACTGGGTCGTGCAGGTCGTCAAGCAAGTCGGCAACTACGGCGAAGTGTTCGAGAAAAACCTCGGCAAGAGCACTCCGCTGGAAATCGACCGCGGGCTGAACGCCTTGTGGAACGCTGGCGGCATTCAATACGCACCACCAGTGCGCTGATGGTTCTATCACCCGGTGGGCCAACCACCGGGTGATGTTCTGTTCCATTCTTTGCGGGGCACTTCATGCAAAATTCAATCGGCGCACCAAAGCAGAGGCTCAGCCTCAGCGATCCACGAGTGCGTGCGTGGGTATTCCAGATCATCACCATTGTCGGGGTGGTCTCGCTAGGCTGGTATCTGTTCGACAACACACAGACCAACCTGCAACACCGGGGCATTACCTCCGGTTTTGACTTTCTGGAGCGCAGTGCCGGGTTCGGCATCGCTCAACACCTGATCGACTACACCGAAGCGGACAGCTATGCCCGGGTGTTTGTCATCGGCTTGCTCAACACCTTGCTGGTGACCTTCATCGGCGTGATCCTGGCGACCATCCTCGGCTTCATCGTCGGCGTGGCCAGGCTGTCGAAGAACTGGATCATCGCCAAGGTGGCGACGGTGTACGTGGAAGTCTTCCGTAACATCCCGCCACTGCTGCAGATCCTGTTCTGGTACTTCGCGGTGTTCCTGACCATGCCGGGGCCGCGTAACAGCCACAACTTCGGCGACACCTTCTTCGTCAGCAGCCGCGGCCTGAACATGCCGGCGGCACTGATGGCCGATGGTTTCTGGGCGTTCGTGATCAGCATCGTCGTGGCCATCGTCGCCATCGTGCTGATGACCCGCTGGGCCAACAAGCGCTTTGAAGCCACCGGCGAGCCGTTCCACAAGTTCTGGGTCGGCCTGGCGTTGTTCCTGGTGATCCCGGCCCTGTGCGCACTGATTTTCGGCGCGCCCGTGCACTGGGAAATGCCGCAGCTCAAAGGCTTCAACTTCGTCGGTGGCTGGGTGCTGATCCCGGAACTGCTGGCCTTGACCCTGGCACTGACGGTGTACACCGCGGCGTTCATCGCCGAGATCGTGCGTTCGGGCATCAAGTCGGTCAGCCACGGCCAGACCGAGGCGGCGCATTCCCTTGGCCTGCGCAATGGTCCGACCCTGCGCAAGGTGATCATCCCGCAAGCCCTGCGCGTGATCATTCCACCGCTGACCAGCCAATACCTGAACCTGGCGAAGAACTCCTCGCTGGCGGCCGGTATCGGTTATCCGGAGATGGTGTCGCTGTTCGCGGGCACGGTGCTGAACCAGACCGGCCAGGCGATCGAGGTGATTGCCATCACCATGAGCGTGTACCTGGCGATCAGCATCAGCATTTCCCTGCTGATGAACTGGTACAACAAGCGCATTGCGCTGATCGAGCGGTAAGGAATAGCGCATGAGTACTCATACTTTCAAACCCGACATGCCACCGCCGGCCAAGGTCTTCGGCCCGATGGCGTGGATGCGCGCGAACATGTTCTCCAGCTGGCTCAACACCCTGCTGACCCTGTTTGCGTTCTATCTGATTTACCTGGTGGTGCCACCGATACTGCAGTGGGCGATTCTCGATGCCAACTGGGTCGGCACCTCCCAGGCCGACTGCACCAAGGAGGGCGCCTGCTGGGTGTTCATCCAGCAGCGCTTCGGCCAGTTCATGTACGGCTACTACCCGCCGGTACTGCGCTGGCGCGTGGACCTGACGGTGTGGCTGGCGATTGTCGGCGTCGCGCCGTTGTTCATCTCGCGCTTTCACCATAAGGCGGTGTACGGGCTGAGTTTCCTGGTGCTGTATCCGATCATTGCCTGGTGCCTGCTGCATGGCGGCGTATTGGGTCTGGACGCCGTGGCAACCAGCCAATGGGGCGGCCTGATGTTGACCCTGGTGATCGCCACCGTCGGCATCGCCGGTGCGTTGCCGCTGGGGATTGTCCTGGCATTGGGGCGTCGTTCCAACATGCCGGCGATTCGTGTGGTCTGCGTGACCTTCATCGAATTCTGGCGTGGCGTGCCGTTGATCACGGTGCTGTTCATGTCCTCGGTGATGCTGCCGTTGTTCCTGCCCGAAGGCATGAACTTCGACAAGCTGCTGCGGGCGCTGATCGGCGTGATCCTGTTCCAATCGGCCTACGTGGCCGAAGTGGTGCGCGGCGGACTGCAAGCGATCCCTAAAGGACAGTACGAAGCCGCCGCGGCAATGGGCCTGGGCTACTGGCGCAGCATGGGCCTGGTGATTCTGCCGCAAGCCCTGAAGCTGGTGATCCCCGGCATCGTCAACACCTTCATCGCGCTGTTCAAGGACACGAGCCTTGTGATCATCATCGGCCTGTTCGACCTGCTCAACAGCGTCAAGCAAGCCGCCGCCGACCCGAAATGGCTGGGCATGGCCACTGAAGGCTACGTGTTCGCCGCCCTGGTGTTCTGGATTTTCTGTTTTGGTATGTCGCGCTATTCCATGCATCTGGAACGCAAGCTCGACACAGGCCACAAGCGTTAGGAGTTCTTTTTATGAGCGAAGCAATCAAGAAGCCTGTGAGCCCTGAAGGCATTATCCAGATGCAGGGCGTGAACAAGTGGTACGGCCAGTTCCACGTACTCAAGGACATCAACCTCAACGTCAAGCAAGGCGAGCGGATCGTCCTGTGCGGGCCGTCGGGTTCGGGCAAGTCCACCACCATCCGCTGCCTCAATCGCCTGGAAGAACACCAGCAGGGCCGCATCGTGGTCGATGGCGTGGAGCTGACCAACGACCTCAAGCAGATCGAAGCGATCCGCCGCGAAGTCGGCATGGTGTTCCAGCACTTTAATCTGTTCCCGCACCTGACCATCCTGCAGAACTGCACCCTGGCGCCGATGTGGGTGCGCAAGATGCCCAAGCGCAAGGCCGAGGAAATCGCCATGCACTACTTGGAGCGCGTACGCATTCCGGAGCAGGCGCACAAGTACCCGGGGCAACTGTCCGGCGGTCAGCAACAGCGTGTGGCGATTGCCCGTGCGCTGTGCATGAAACCGAAAATCATGCTGTTCGACGAACCGACTTCGGCACTCGACCCCGAGATGGTGAAAGAGGTGCTGGACACCATGATCGGCCTGGCTGAAGACGGCATGACCATGCTCTGCGTGACCCACGAAATGGGCTTTGCCCGTACCGTGGCCAACCGCGTGATCTTCATGGACAAGGGCGAAATCGTCGAACAGGCCGCGCCGAACGACTTCTTCGACAACCCGCAGAACGAACGCACCAAGCTGTTCCTGAGCCAGATCCTGCATTGATCGAAGCCAGGCCATAAAAAACCCGGACCTGGTCCGTAATGCTGTTCACTTAAGCGGAGCAGCCTTACGGTCCACTGGAAACCGGGTCTTTGAAATCTTCACCGTCCTTGGCCTCGAAGGCCTTGGACGG
>NZ_JBIUYA010000015.1:0-170913 GCF_044744285.1 Pseudomonas sp. NPDC087336
TACGGCCTACGTGATTACAGCTGTACAGCAGGCTTATTGACAGGTGGACAACTGCAAATCAACAGGTTTGAGAATATAAGATTCTCAAACCTCATGACTTTTTAGCGCCCGGTAACTTGAATGGTGGTACGCCGAGGCGGAGAAGGGGACGATTCACAAACAGAACGGGTTGATCCCTGCGATAGAGTCCATGGGCAGGCTTGTTTTGGGTGTAGGCTGTAGGCGATCTGCCGGGCAAAAACTGCGTCGGCAGCCATCAAGCTTAGAGCGGCTGGACCGTGCACAGTGCGTAATAGGAGGACACCATGACAATGCCGAGCGAGCGCACACGCGCGTTCATCCAGACTCGAGACTTTCTGGTGGCGCTTGCAGAAGATGCCGCGCTGTCAGCGTCCATTCGTCGGCAGGCGAGCCAGCTGTTACGGCATTATCCCAAGGCAAACGAAATCCTGCGGGCAGGACAGCTCGAAGAGCACAGGGTCGACCGACTGACTGAGCCCTTCCTGAGTTCCAGTATCGATTAACCGTGTTGGCCACGCATCGTCGGCCCAAAGTCGCTGATCCGGGCCAAGTGGACAGCGAGAGGAGGCGGCCTGTGAATTATGCAAACGTAGATCCGCTGGTTCACGTTAGTGCCATCCTGAGAACCGCAGCAGGATCTGAAAGCAATGTCTTTTCAACGGAGTCCGAGAAAGCAGGTATCCTGGATCGCCTCCTATTGCCGGCGCTGTCTGACCGAGTCGAGATCACGAGTATTTCACAACCGATGATTTTTTGTTTGAGCGTCAGTTGCGATTAGGGGATATTCTCACTGCAGAAACGTTGATAATCCTCGCAGTTCTCGCGGGGGCATTTGTACTGATGCCGGTAGTGTTGACTCGGCATTTCAAAGCGATCGAAAGAGCAGAGGTTGAACTCGAACGCTCGGCTTATCTCGCAATCCATGATGTTCTAACCCAACTGCCAAATCGCTACCTCTTCGCCGATCGTTTTGATCAGGCCCTCTCAAACTGGACATCGAGCGGGACTGCGTTTGCCGTTTTGTTGCTCGATCTGGATCATTTCAAGGAAATTAACGATAAGCATGGCCATGAGGTCGGTGATCAGGTTCTCGTAGCTGTCGCGAATCGCATGCTTAAGTTCACTCGTTCTTGTGACACCGTCGCACGCTACGGTGGAGATGAATTCGTGATTCTGATCACCGATCTTATCAACCCAGAGAGTGCTGAGCAGTACGCTGAGAGGGTGCTGGAAGCCATTGCGCAGACAATAGCGACAAGCGCAGGAGAGCTATCACTATCGTGCAGTATCGGAGTCTCTCTGTGCCCCATCATGGCCAAAGTCTGGGTTCGTTGCTGAAAGCGGCTGATCAGGCAATGTACGGTGTTAAACAACTGGGGCGAAAAGGCATTGCGATCACTGAGTCCCCTGAAGCTTGAGATGGTTACCCATACTATGTAGCTACCGAACACCCCAGTCGTATGATCAAGGCCAATGAAGCTAAGGAAACCAGCGCATGTGAATATCCTAGAGGGCTCCGATGGCCTTGATGTGTTGGCGCTGATGCGATTTTGACCCAGGTTACTGATTTTTGATGACCCATGGGCATCCTCTGAAATCCCACGCAAGGTCATCGATTGCTGAGTATTCGAATGGGGAAATGACTTCCGGCGGCTTGGGTCAAATTCGCATCAGCGCCAACACAGAACCGATCGCTGTCTTTTGCGGACGTTTATTTTCGGACTGTACTTGGTATCTGCATCTACCAACGCTTGAAATGACTAGACCTTAAACTGACTCACTAAACTTATCTGGTGACTGGCCAACGAGTTGAGACGCGCACTCACTTTAGCTGATTCAGCGGCTTGTCCTGTCAGTGTCTCAGTCACGCTACGTATCGCTGACACGTTTCGGCTTACTTCTTCAGCTACGGAGCTTTGCTCCTCAGCAGCGCTTGCTATCTGCAAGTTCATCTCTGTGATGACACCAACTGCGTCGCTGATTTGTGTAAGGGCGTTGGACGCTCGGATAATTTGAGTAGCATTCACATTTGCCCTTTCACGACTCGAATGCATGGCAGACACAACATCCTGGGTGCTTCCTTGGATACGATCAATGACGATTCGAATCTCCTCCACCGAGTTTTGAGTACGTCTGGCGAGGTTGCGAACTTCGTCCGCCACGACCGCAAAACCACGTCCGCTCTCGCCCGCTCGTGCAGCTTCAATTGCTGCATTGAGGGCGAGGAGGTTGGTCTGTTCTGCAATGCTGCGAATGACTTCCAGCACAGTCCCGATTTCTACGCTGTGAACCGCCAGAGTTTCGATTTCACCGACCGCTCTGCTGACATCCTCAGCCAAGGCTTTAATGTCCCGAGCTGTAGTTTCGACTATTTTCATACCTTCTCGGGCGGATTCGTCAGCGCCGGTAGCTGCTGTGGCCGCATTGGCGGCGCTGGCAGCAACGTTTTGAGCGGTAGCGCTCATTTCGTGTGACGCTGTAGCTACCTGCTCGATCTCACGATACTGCTGCTGCATTCCTTCACTATTCAGATGCGCTATTTGGGACGATTTATCAGCAGTCGTGCGAGCGTCGGTGATACTGGTTTTGATGAGGGCGATGGTAGGCTGAAGCTTATCTAGAAATTTATTGAAGTTGCTCGTCAGAGCGCCCAGTTCGTCTTTACGGCTGTAATCAAGGCGCCGTGTTAGATCCCCGTCACCGCTAGCGATGTCTTCCAGCATCTGAGCGACACGATTGATAGGCTTAGACACGCCCGACGCGGTTAACCACAAAACGCCCATCCCTAAGAGTCCAGCGCCAATTGAAACAAGTAAGGTCATCCAGGTACCACTACGTTGTGAGTCGTTGAGCATTGATTGCATTTTCAATGCGTCTGCAAGCAACACGTCTCTGGGAACGTCCACTAAAACTCCCCAGGCTGGCACCCCCTCGACCGGCCTCACCGGATAAATTGCTCTGATTAGGCTTCCCCGTGCAACGACCGTGGCCGTACCCGCTTGAGTCAGTTGGAGTATTTCCTGCCCATACTCGCCAAGGCGCGTTTGAATCAAATCTCCAATACTTTTAGGGTTATCACTGTTAGCTGCAAGGATACCTTGGCTCGATACAATCAGAACATGACCTGCACCATTAAACAGCTCAGCTCCAGCCTGCTCAGCGTTTACTTGGAGCGAACTTAAGGCAAGGTCTACACCTGCAACACCTACGATCGTCCCGTTTATATTGATGGGGATGGCAACAGTCGTCATGAGTACGGTTTCGGTGCCGACCATTCCAGCGTAGGGCTCTAATAGGCACTGCTTGCCCGAGGCTAATGCGCATCTGTACCACGTATTAGCTGGTGCACCAGCTGCGTTCGCATCCTCCTTATTCAAGTCGGCTTCTGTGATAGCACTGTGGATGTCGGCCCCACCGAAACGGCTCCAATAAGAACCAAACCGGCCTTGTTCATTCGATCCGCGGCCCGTGTCATTCACAAAAGCTTGGTCGTTTCCATCAAGAGCATTAGGTTCAAAAACACCCCATACCCCTAAGACAGATTTGTTGCGTTTGAATGCCCTTTCTATAGCCCTAGTGGCTTCTTCGCGGATGGCAGCGTCGGATATGCCGAGCCGTTTCGCAGCGCTGCCTAGATTGGAAAGCTGTTCAGCCATGTCGTGCGCGAGCATGACGTCCGAAGAATAAAGCTTTTGCAGGAGAGCGGCTTTCTCAGCTGCTTGGGCGAGCAGGAGTTGTTCAGTGCTTTGTGTTAGAGCGCGTTCGCTTTCATGACTGACCAGAACATTGTTCGAACTGCTCTGGTAAATATTCATGCAAACAAGGGTAATAACTACGGCTGCGAGTGAGAGGCCAGCCAGGAGAGTAATTCTAAGCCGAATGGATAGAGAGTTGGACATACTAATGCTCGCATTTAAGTATTGGAACACGTTGCTTCGGTATGCCCACTGATGAGAATAAAACTTTCAAAGCGCGGGGCAAGTTTTTTTAAAAAATGACGGGTCGGTTAGAACCCGTCACCTCACTAGAATTTCACTTGGAGAATGAATTGTGAGTATACGTTGGTTCGGTTGTCACCCAATTGAGAGCCGCCGCTTTCAATATCCTTGTCAGGTTTATAGAAGCCAACTAGGGGGATTGCTGAAATATGGTCCGTAACCTGCCACATGGCATACACATCTAGCTCTTTGCCGTCGAGATTTGAGAATGCACCAGCTGTGGAGCTTAAGGTATCAAATCGATAAGCCAATGCGCCTAATGTGAGTTTGTCCGTAGGGGTCAGCGTCAAGCCGACTTGCTGTATACGTGTATTGGTACTGAAGGGGCCTGAGTAGTTGCTAGCAACCTCTCCTTGGAACCAGGTTCCTAATGCCCTGAAGTTACCATAGAATAAAGTGTCGTACCCCTCGGAAAAACGGCTGAAACGATAGCTTACATAGGGGCGCCATGCTATATCAGAAAAAGTCCATCCTGCTTCCGTGTACCAGGCATTCTCGTCGCCAGTTGAGTTTCTATGTTGTCGCGCATACTCGCCGCTTAGAAACAAATTTGGATGTCCTAGATTGCCCTGCGCTCGCACAGATACCGTTCGGGTGCCTTTACGATCAATGAAGTCAAAGGCTTCGTCCGTATCTGTTACTTTCAAATATGTCAGCCCCACGGTCCCTAGGGCATTTACATTTTCAAGCGTTCCCGCAACTATTTCTGCTTTACCCTGAGCTGGGTTATCTGATTTGAGCCACATCAAATCGCTGCGGAGGCCTTCTTTGCCACCTATTTTTATGACGGCTGTCTCATCAAAAGCTTTTCGACCCGTAAGATAATAGGCCCCCCCTCGGTTGAATTTCCCATCTCCAAAAGACTTACCAAGGTTTAGCGCATCTCCAGCAATAAGGAAACCGTCACCAACGATGACATTTTGGCGGCCAACTGAAAGATCTAGGCCATCCTTACCAAGCAGCGAAAAAGCATTTCCTGATTTCCAGCCAAGGTAAGCGTCTTCAATCTTGGTGGTCCGTTCGGTTCCATCCGTCCAGCCTGCCGCATCGCCTTGTCCGTATGTGGCACTAGACAACCAGTTTAGCGCCCCATAAGTACTCTGCTCTGCATCACCTGTTGCAAACCAGCCGCTGAATCCATATTTTGCATAAGATTCTTGCCAGTCTTTTGATCCTGTTTTGATGTCACTGGATTGGGCATAACTTTTACGGCTATGAAATGCCCCTAAGGCCAATTCGAAATCCGCGTTCACAGCACCTTTATCTGACGAATATAACTCATAGGCTTCAGCTTTTAAGGAGGTCTGAAGTGCGGCGAGCATTATCAGAGTTCCCATTTTTTTATTATTTCTGACCACAGTTTGTACTCCGGGTAAGTTTCTACGCAATGTAGAGCGGTAAATGGAGTTAAAGCAGAACGGCAGGATTGGGATCCCTGGAATTTTAGAAAGTCCGAGACAAAGCTGATGTACTTGCTGCCTTCTGATTTTATTATTTTGAAGCAGCACCCGGCGATGCGGGCGTAGGAGTTTTATAGAAAGCCCCAGCCGATGGCGGTGGGGCTATTTATTGTTCCACTTTAGATAGGGAAGGCACGCTCGCCGAGTTGTAATGTGACCCATTTCAATTCGGTCATGTCGTGGATCGAATAACGACCATTTTCTTTGCCGTGTCCGCTCTCCTTAAATCCTCCGAAAGGTGCGTTCGGATCGTCGTCAAAAGAGTTGTCGTTGATGTGAACTGAGCCTGCTTCAATCCGAAGTGCAAAATCAAATGCTTTCTGAAGGTCATTGGTCACAATGCCGGAAGAAAGTCCGTAGGATGTGTCGTTCGCAAGCTCGACTGCGTGCTCGAAGTCTTTGGCCATATAAATGGAAACCAAGGGTCCAAAGCTTTCCTCGTTGTATACAGCCATTGATGGTTCAACATCGGTCAGGACGGCAGGCTGGAACAGATTTCCTTGATACTCTCCACCGGTTAGCAACGTCGCACCTTTGGACAGGGCATCATCGATCTGAGCACGGATGAATTCGCACTGTTTGGAGTTGATCAACGGACCGACTATCGTTGAAGGATCTTTTGGATCACCGCAACGAATGGAGCGGACTTTCTCAACGAATGCAGCACAGAATTTTTCGTAGATCGCTTCTTCAACGATAATCCGAGAGTTAGCCATGCAAACCTGGCCTTGGTTGAAGAAAATGCCGAAAGCAGCGGCACTCACTGCGTAATCAAGCTTGGCGTCATTCAGGATTACGATAGGGCTCTTACCACCAAGCTCCAGAACGATTCGCTTCTGGAATTTCCCAGCAAGCTCAGACAGGTACTGGCCAACTTTCGCTGATCCCGTGAAAGTCACCATCTTGACGCGTTTGTCTGAGAAGAACTTATCACCCAGTGCTTCATTGGTGGTCGGCAGCACGTTGAAGACACCAGGTGGAACGCCTGCTTCTTCGAGAATTTCAGCAAACAGCAACCCAATCAGTGGCGTTTGCGGTGCCGGTTTCAGCAGGAATGCGTTGCCAGCGGCCAAGGCGGGGGCGAGTTTTTTCCCGTTTAACAGCAGCGGCGCGTTGAACGGGCCGACCCCTGCAATGACGCCAAGTGGCTGGCGAATGGACATTGAGATACGCCCAGCACCGTCAGCTGGCATGGTCTCTCCGCGTATGTCTCGTGCTTGTCCTGCTGCGATGCGGAATGCGCTGACCATGTAGTCGCATTCGAACATCGCTTTGCCGAACACATTGCCGCCTTCCTCGATGAGGATCTTCGCGATGTCACCGCGACGGCGCTCGATGATGTCCGCAGCACGGCAGAGAATGGCCTCTCGCTCTTTTGCAAGCGTTTTCCCCCAGGCCTTTTGCGCCTCGAATGCAGCCTCAATAGCGCTGTCGATGTCAGCCGCTGTCGCAAGCTTGACGCGAGCAATCGCTTGTTGGTTGTAGGGGTTGATCACGATCTGCTCTGGTTGGTCGTCGCTCTGCCAGGATTTACCATTGATATAAGGGTGGTAAATTTTCAGGTCTTTTATGGCTAAGTCGCTCATTGCAGCCCACCTATGATTCAAGTTTTACACGGAGAAAATGTTGCGAAACGTCGCGCCAAATTACTGGAGCCTGGTGGTCATCCGGTTACGGGGCCCCCGAGACCTTTGCGTCAGACGGGTTCGCTGTTCTTCCAGTTATCCATCAACGTGTTTGAGGGGAGCGACTCGTCCAGGAGCTTCTGTGCGGTGATCACCCCCGCAATCGGCAACCCCTCAGGGTTCAATAGGCCAATCTGGACCAGCACGCTCGCTTGGTCCCAGTAGATGTGCTCGTGGTACAGCTTGTCACCTCGGAATCTAACTACTCCCAGCATGGGAATTTCGACATATTTGCCTGTAGGGGCCACATTAGGGATCAACCAATCGATCTCCGTGGTGTGGGTAAAGCACATGATAAACTCATCGACAATCTGAAGTGCGCCCACTGTTCGCGACAGAGGAATGAGTTTCATATCCGGTGGGTTTCCGTGAACAAAGTGGTGCTGGTAGAAGCGGCTTAGCTCTTTGCTTCCGACCCCACCGGTCATCGTTGGGATGTGGTTGACGTATGGCTCAGCCACCATAGTCGCCATAGTCGCCGGAACGTCTCGCGTGTCGAACTCGTGCTTAACGTGCTCGTCCCACAAATCAGAAAGGTTGAAGTAAGGGCCTATCTCACGCTTCAATGCGGCGATAGTTCTCTCGTGCGCCATGAGTGCAGCAGGTTTGTCAAAGTGGACACTGCCAGCGCGAGCAAATGCGTGATCGACATTTGGATAGGTGTAGATTTCTGCACATTTGTTACCCTTTAGCGCCGCATTAATTTTCGAGCGCGCCTCTGTGCCACAATATGCATCGTTTTCGGCAAAGTGCAGAACCAGTCGACCGGTAACTTCGCCCACTTCGTCGAGATACTCTTCGATTCCCATGCCGTAATACCCGACCGAGCAAGCTGCACGGGTACGTGTAGCTGTCAGGTAGGCTAGCTTACCGCCCATACAGAATCCCACATAGCCGAGGCCGTCGCCTTCGACTTGATCCAAGGATTCTAATTTGGCAAGGCTTGCAGCAATATCACGAACAGCCAGATCTACATCCATACGCTGGAAGAGGTCGATTGCTTTAGTGAAATCTTCTTCCGTGTAACCCAGGTCCACATCTCGCTCCAATCTCCAAAAAAGATCTGGCACTAGCGCGACATAGCCCTCTTCGGCGTAGAGGTCAGCGACTGCACGCATGTTAGCGTTGACACCGAAAATTTCTTGGCCAAGAACAACCCCAGGCCCCTTTCCGCTGGCGGGTACAGCGAGATAACCGCGAAACGATTGTTCTTTATCCAGGGTTTGGATGTCGATGAATTCGCCCATTATTTGTGCTCCTCTGAATTTAACTATTCGGAATCGGAATGACGCTGAAACCAGACGCGGGGCGATAGCCCTCTGTCCGGGCCAAGGATTGAAAATCCCCCATCGACTGGCACGTCCACACCAGTCATCCAAGAAGCTCCAGCGGTGCATAGAAACGCAACAACGTTACCGACCTCTTCACCGCGCCCTATCCGACCGAGTGGGTGGAAATCAGCACCCACGCGGTCCGCAAGCTCGACGTCGTTATTTGTCAGGCCTGCGACGGCGGGGGACCAAGTCCAGGCTGGGGATACGCTGAGAACACGGGTGCCTTTATCGGCCAAACTCACTGCGAAATTTTTTGTTAGCTGAAGCATTGCCGCTTTCGAGGCGGGGTAGAGTGCTCGGCCTGCTGCACCGAATTTCCCTCCGGTGCTCGTGATGTTCACAATGGTGCTTCCAGGTCTTAAAAGGGGAGACACTTTCTGCACAAACATTGCCGCGGAAATCACATTCACATTTAAGCTTTTGTGCCAGTCTTCGCGAGAGGACTCGATACCGTGATCGATATAAATACAAGCGTTGTTGACAAGAATGTCAATTTTCCCGAATTCATTGATCGTGTTATCGATGCACGTGTCAATGTCTTCATCGTTTTCGACATCGCACTCGGTGTAAGAAGCGCATGGCCCGAGTTGTTCGCAAAGTTCACGTCCAACGACCGCATTCCGACCCACAAGCATTACTTCGGCACCTTGTGCCAGCATGACCTTAGCAATATCTAGACCAAGTCCTTGAGTGCTCCCAGTTATGATTGCAACTTTTCCTGAAAGGCTCATTATTGCACCTCAATTAATTGGCGGACGCTGGAAATTTTGGCGATCAAACTCATGCTTTTAAGTGATGCTTCATGGGTTGCGGGATCAGCAGCCGAACATGCGTCAGAGGGAACCACTACGTTGTATCCACAATCCACAGCGTGCCTTACCGT
This sequence comes from Pseudomonas sp. NPDC087336, assembly GCF_044744285.1. Taxonomy (NCBI): domain Bacteria; kingdom Pseudomonadati; phylum Pseudomonadota; class Gammaproteobacteria; order Pseudomonadales; family Pseudomonadaceae; genus Pseudomonas; species Pseudomonas sp. NPDC087336. Next base: position 9,382 of record NZ_JBIUYA010000015.1, read on the forward strand.
ACTCTCTACAACTGAGTGAGTTGCTACACCTGCAATAATCAGCGTTCGAGCGCCAAGCATGTGCAAGAGTGCCTCCGCATGCGTACCATAAAAAGCATTGATACGCTTGTGAGTAATTACAAACTCCTTCCCATTTTCGTGCGGGCTTAGACAATCCAAGAACTCGGCACCCCATGATCCATCTATTACTGCACCTATCTTTTTTACGTTTTCCAAAATCGGGGCGTTGGCAATCAAGTCGGAATAATTACCACGATATGCAACACGCGCGTGGATGATAGGCCAGCCGTTGTTACGAGCAACGCGTAGCAATTCGGTCGCAGCTGAAATCAGATTCGCGCGCCCCTCTCCATCAGAGTCTAGACCTACCTTGATCCGCCCATCCGCATGGAGGACGTCATTCTGGTAATGGAGAGCAATTACGACTGGCCGATCCATTAAACGAATACCTCCAGATTAGCGAATACGTCGTTGCAATTGACGAGGTCAACTCGCTTAAGCTTGATCTTCCAGCCGTCAACCTTGTTGCCGATAAGTTTGTAGGTATAACGTCCGGCGAGTTGACGCTGGTCGAGACGCCATTCGGTGGCTTGAAAAGAGGCACTTACGACAAGGAAGTCGTCTGCATCCAAGCCTTCGATGCACACGTTACCTACCAGGTGAGCCGTTTGAGTCTGTGGCTGCTGTGACCAGTTGCGAGCATTTTCCACCCGACGTATGCGAGTTTCACGCAGCATGCGGTTCTCCCAAAAGAGGGAGATGTGATCAAACGGGTTCACCTGATTGTGCTTTTGAGGTACCCAGTACATTCCGTCATCGGTGAATAGTTTATCCCACTCCCAAAACTTCCAACTGTCTAGAAGTCGAGCTTCCTTAAAGATAAACCGCTCGATCGAACGCAGGGTTTCTTCATCAACAATTGTAGCTGTCAGGTCGTCGGTTTTTACGTTGAAAGAGCGGTCAAGCAACATTATTGCTCTCCTTGGCGATGATGGTTCCAGTCATAAACTTCTTCCAGGCAGCAAACTGATTACGCATTGGAAGCTCACTTGTTCCATTGGTTGATACCGCACCATCTTCGAGAACTTTATCTGTGCCGACATAACGGTGCATGCTGATCCAGCTACCCCCTCTGGTCATGTTGCCTTCTTGGCAGCGTGCATAAACTTCAACGTCGTCTGGCATCACGTTGGAAGAAGGGGAGTTGATGACATTCGCGTAAGTAAGTGCACGGTCGAACACTACATCGGGTGCACCTTTGCAGCGGAAGGTCTGTATTTCGACCATGGTCTTATCGACCGAGACGGGACGAATAACCCGGAATTGCATGAATACGGTATGAGGCGAACCACTCCCGTAAATCACGGTGTTATGACGATTCATACCCATGATGTCACGAGCCCGATCTGCCCCGTATGCTTCACTCAGGCATTCGAAATGCGCACGCGATACTTCGTCCCGCTCAGCGGCGCCCGGATCGAAAATCGCTTCCATGTAGCCGTGGCCGTTGTGGTAAGCGCGAAGCTCCAATTTTTCCCAGAAGTCGTAGGGCTCGCCATTGCCGTCCATGATCAGGAGTTCGAACGGCATTTCGCCAATCGCCTCGGCTTCCTCACGCGCAGCATCAACGGATGACTCATGGGTTACACGAGCATGCATGGTGTCATGGAGGTTTTCGTAGAAAACTTTCCAGTTGGAGCGTTGCTGTACTCGAAAAATCCCACCGGCAACTTCAAGCTCACCGACAGGGGAGCGGTCGCACATGTTGTCAATTGACGTCACGACACCGCCGAGGAAAGTCTTAAGATCTTCGCCGTACGAAGCCTGGCTCGCGAATACAAAGCCGCGATAGCTATCAACTCGAGCCACGCTGACCATAGAGAAATCAGGGTGTTTAGGGTCATAGCAAGTTCCTTCGAATCCGCTCTTCAACGGGGCCGACAAGTGCGAGCCATCCAGCTTGAATGTCCAAGCATGGTAGGGGCAGCGGAAGAATTTGCCGACGTTGCCGTCACCGTCCGCGACTAATTTTGCCCCTTTGTGCGGGCAGCGGTTGTAGTGAACGTTCACCTGTCCATTCGGTGCACGGACCATTACAACATCTTGATCGCCAATACGAGTGGTGTGGTAATCACCTGGGTTTTTGACTTGGCTTTCGTGGCCCACATAAATCCATGCGTGGCCATAAATTCGCTCCATTTCAAGTTGAAAAAGAACAGGGTCGGTATAGACACTCTTATGCACACTATCTTCTCGAATCAAATCCGAGATTTGTTCATTCGTAGGAATCATTGTTCTCTCCGTTGCTTATTAGAGGTCAAGTACCAACTTGGAAGTTTTGGCACGAGAAACACATGTACAGAAGGCGCCGCTGGATCGCTCGCGATCAGATAGGCATATGTCACGGTGATCGGCTTCACCATCAATGATTTGACTCACACATACACCACAGTCGCCGCGTCGGCAGTCAAACATCGGATCTAAACCTGCTTCAATCATCACATCCAGCAGGTTTTGGCCCGCATTAACTGCCAGTGTCACGCCACTTGCGCGAAGTTCCACTTCAAATGCTTGATCACCTTCCTCTTCAAGGGATCCGGCGAAAAGTTCGTAGTGGACGTGTTCTTCGAGCCAGCCGAGCTCCCGAGCTATTTGGATCACAGAGGTGATCATCTCTGTTGGGCCGCATATGTATAGGTGAGTTCGTGCACCGGGGTTGGCTAAAACCGTTGATGCGGGAAAACGTTTAGTTGCATCTCCGCCGCTGATCCAACACCGACTTTTGTCGAAACACTTAACTTCGTCTAAGTAAGCCATGTCCACTGCATCACGGCCTGCGTAATGCAGGGTGAAGTCTTTTCCGGACTCCGTCAACGCACGACCCATGCTCAACATTGGTGTGATGCCAATACCTCCTGCAATGAGCAGGTAGTGCTCAGCGTCCTCTATTAGAGGGAAGTGGTTACGAGGTGGGTCGACCTCAATAACTTGGCCCTCTGTGAGGCTGTGCACCCACTTTGAACCACCAGTACTCTTGTCATCGAGTTGTACCGCAATTTCATAGTGGTTATGCGCCGACAAATTCACGATTGAATATGCGCGTTTCTGCTTCCGCTCACCAGGAATATGCAGCTCTAGATGCGCGCCTGGGGTGAATTCAGGCAGCTTTTCCCCATCATTGGCTGTAAGCACAAGTCGCCGAATGCGGGGAGTAAGAGCTTCAATTTTTTCTACTTTTAATGATAATTTGGACATAGGAAACCTGCGCATATAACAAGCGATCATTAAATTTAACTGGTAGTCCGGTCCCAGTGATTATTTTTAACGATGTTTCTCAATCAGTGGAAGAATCAGCAAATAAGCCAAGGCCTAAAATAGATTAGGTATTGCTTTCGGTGAACTTTTCAAAATACATCCGGACTGACGTTAGTTTTTTATCCTGGTGCCATTTCTTTATGGACTCCACCATTGGGGGAGGGCCGCACATGTACATGTCAAATGGTGTGTCAGACGTTTCGTACGGCAGGAGATGCTCAGGAATAAACCCCTTTTTCCCCGGCCACTTCTCATCCGCATCGCTAAGAACCGGCGTGAAATCGAAGTGTCTAATTTTTTTCTTGTATGCCTCGATGCGAGGTATTTCGCACAAATCTTGTTCGGTCCGAACGCCATAGAAGAGGTGGATTGGGAAACCTGAGCCGCCTTTCTGCGCCAACTGATCGAGCATGCCCAGAAAAGCGGAAAGGCCTGTTCCGCCTGCGGCCATTATCAGCGGACGGTCAATATGCCTCAGATAAAAGGCTCCCAATGGCGCCTCCATCTTGATCGTATCGCCAACTTTGCAACGATCTCGCATATAGTCTGTCATCACGCCACTGGACAAGAGGCGTACCAAAAACTCAAGAGTCCGACTTCCAGGTGCACAGGCGAATGAATAGGAGCGGCTGTGCTCGGTATGCGGAACTTGAATCCGCGCATACTGGCCCGGGAGATAATTCAAAGGAGCTGCATCGGACCCTATTTCGACCTTCAGTATCGCAGTGCTCTCAGATACCTGAATTACTTCAGTGACGGTAGTTGTTACTTCAGCTGTTCCTTGGCTTCCACAGAGGGTCGAGTCGAAATCAAAGTAGAATGACGCGTCAGACTGCACTCTCGTCTGGCAAGACAGGACCTTACGCTCTGCCAGATCCTGCTCCGAAAGAGCCTCCTCATCCACATAGTCTTGAGTGTAACTACCCGATTCGCAACGGCCTTGGCAGGTCGCGCAAACCCCTTCGCGGCAATCCAAGGGGATCTTGATTCCACTCTTGAGTGCAGCATCTAACAAAATTTCGTTAGGCTGGACGGGGCAAAACAGGGTCTTGCCGTCAGCGAAGTTCAACGCAACCTTGTACATGACTTAACCTTTCTGCGACTCAAATGTGGTAGAAATCCAGCACCGAATTGATCATGTCATTCAGTAGCACTGTATGTTTCTTTGAAATCAACCAACTATCACCATGGGGCCTGAGTGTGTAAGTCGCTCGCCCGTAAAACTGTTCAGACGTCGACTGTCGGTAATATAGAGTCTGCCAATTCACACGTACTTCGAGTTCCCCACCTTCCAGTGGGTATATCCGGACGTTACTAATCTGATGCAAAGTTCTTGGCATTGGCGTCGCAGATGCGGCTTTACCCGTGCGAATACGAAAAACACGGTCTTCCAGGCCCCCGCGATTCGGATAGTAGATCAATGACATTCCGCGTTTTGGGTCTGTGGTGTAAACGTGTTCAGAGTCCCACTGCGGCAGGTGGAATACGCTATCTTCACTGAACAGCGCCAAGTATCCATCCCAATCTTGGGCGTCGCAAAGCTCTGCTTTTTTGAACAAAAACTGTTCAATCTGGTACTGAAGTTCGAAGTTCATCTGCTTACACCTCTTTCAGTTTCAGCGCTTCGGCGTCGGCCGCTTTACGCGCGAGGCCATCAAGCAGAAATTTCTGCCAGTTTCCATGTTGGTTGACATACAAACCTTCATGGGTGAACTCGGCACCGATCATCGCGGGTGAAATCCCGATGGTCTCAGTGTTTTTAGTCGGACCAGTTGTCCACTTGTCGCGACCTCGGGAAATGTCACTCCAGCGCTCAAGACGGGCTTGGAAGCCGCGCTGGGCTTCACGAAACTCTACAAGGTCGTCCGGCGTGCCCATTCCGGAAACGTTGAAGAAGTCTTCAAATTGGCGGATACGATTTTCGCGGTCGGCATCGGACTCTCCCACCACGCCTAGGCAAAAACTGTTGATTTCCGTCTTGTCCCAAGCGATTGGACGGATGATCCGCAGCTGCGAGCTGATCTGATCCAGGAAAAACATGCTTGGGTAAACGTTCAGATTCCTCAGGCGATGCATCATCCATTCAGCTTTGTCTTGGCCATGCTCCTCGACCAACCGGGGCATGATGGTGGCGTAGCCTGGGCGAACCTCTGGATTTGGCATATCGCTAAACAGGACGCTATGCCCGTTGTTGAATGCGAACCAACCATCATCAGTTTCGCTATCGCCAGCCCCCAATTTGCTGTAATCGAGGGTATCGCCGGAGTCAACGCCTTTAGACGCGTTAACTTGCTGCCGATGTTGTACGGTCGACACATAGTTGTAGTGGACGGTGCTTACGTGATAGCCATCGAGACCATTCTCATTTTGCAACTTCCAGTTACCATCGTAGGTGTACGCCGATTTCCCAGGAAGAACCTCCAGTTCACCTGTAGGAGATTGGGCGACCATCATGTCGAAGAACACTTTTGCATCACCCAAGTAGTCTTCAAGGGAGTCCGTGCCCTGTACGTTTAGGCTGACGAATACGAAGCCCTTGTAACTTTCAATGCGAGCTTTCTTTAAGCCGCGAGTAGCCTTGTCAAAGTCTTCGCCGTATTCAGTCGGAGCTTTTACCTTGACGAGTCGACCATCGCTTTTGTAGCACCAGGCGTGGAAAGGGCAGGTAAATGTCGATTGGTTCCCTTTCCCTACGCGAGTCAGAGTGGTGCCGCGATGTTGGCAGGCATTTATCAACGCGTTCAACTTGCCTTCGCCGTCGCGCGTAATAATTAGCGGCTGGCGTCCTGCACGCATTGTTACGAAGTCATGTTTGTTCGCGATTTCGCTTTCATGGCATGCGTAAATCCAATTCTTTTCGAAGATTAATTCCATTTCTAGGTCGAAAAGTTCTGGCTCTGTAAACATGTCGCGAGCAACGCGGTAGATGCCTTCTTCACTTCGGAAGTCCAGGCAACTTTCGATATATTCTTGCCATTGGCTAGTATCACGCATACGGCTCATAAGTAGATCCTCAATCGTGCGGCTATGCAGGGTTCCCATTAGAGGGGGCCAGCCGCGATTGGTCTATCCGATTTGTATATGACTTAAGTCCGCTATTTGTGATCGATAAGTTAGGCAGATTTACACATCTATATGTCGACGATGATAATGATAATCATTGGAGGTTCCAGTGTTACTTTCTAGTGTGTAGAATGGTGATCTTCCGGACGTTTCTTGGTAACAAGTGGTGCGGTAAACGGTTGTTTGTGCTCTAACTTGGTGCAATGATTGTTACTGCCCGTGGCTTAATTGACTCCAAAAATGGTAGCTATCCGTTTAGTCGGATGATGCTGTCCATATTGGCAGAATTCTCCGTTTGCCTAGCTCTGTGGCATACGTCTTGCTCCCCAACAGAGACGCGCCGAAAGGTGGACGTCGTCCGTAATCGTGGAGCCTTGCTAATGACTGATTCTCAAGTCGTTACCCATAGTGATATCCGAATCAATAGCTATGACATGGCAGGAGCCCGAGCATGGATGGAGGAGGTATGCGGCCCCCATAGTCTGCAGAGCGCCCAACCTGATCGGGTGTCTTTCCGGCATAGTGCGAGAGTCTTTAGGTCGTACGCCACAACGCTGGGCACCATGGAGTATGGGGCTGATGTCCGAATTGGAGTCGAAGGATCCGAACATTTGGCTAGCTACAGTTTAAGTTTGCCTCTAGGTGGAGAGCAGGAGTTGCTCTATCTTGGAAATCGTATTCACTCGAATCGGAACATTGGTGTCATCGTCTCGCCATTTCACAGCCAGGAGCTATCCATGGCAGGTGATTGCAAAAAACTCTCTGTTGTTATCCCTCGCGTAACAATGAGGCTGGCTTTAGAGGACATTCTCAAACGCCCTGTTGAAATCCCTATTAATTTTGACCCCGTGATGGACGGGCAGATCGGTGCCAGCGCTTCTTGGTGGCGTTTGATAGGGCACTTCGTCTCGGAGCAGGAGGTTGGAGGCGCTGCATTCGATCAAACGCTGTTTTCCAGAGATATTGAAGCGTCACTCGTCCGAGGCCTTATATTGGCCCAAAAAAATAACTACACCGATGAAATTCAGGAGTGTTTGATCGGGAGGCTGCCAAGTTATTTGTTGAAGGCTAAAGATTTTATTCACGCCAATGCGCGTGAAGATATCTGGCTCGAGGATATTGAGATCGCAGCAGGGGTGTCGAGGTTTAAACTTTTCGATGGGTTTAAAAAGCATATGGGTATGTCCCCTATGGCCTATCTTAAAAAGCTACGTCTCTCTGAGGTACGCAAGAAGTTACTAAAAGGAGGGCGGGGAATCAATATTTCAACCGTGGCAACTGAATGGGGTTTCAATCATTTGGGGCGGTTCGCAAGTGAGTATAAAAAACTTTTCAACGAGATGCCAAGTGAGACAATGCATCGAAACGATAATAGCCGATCCCACATGTGATGGGTTCGTAGTTTGACTGTGCGCTATTGGCTTTTTTGTTTTTTAGAGTAGCCTGGCTGATTAAAGATTCCAGGCTATTTTTTCGACCATTATTTGTGCTCGTCACTTATATTGTCTTAATTGATATGAAGATATTTTACATGTGATCCGTATATTTTGGGGTTATGCAAATTTTTCGGATTATTTTGCTGAGTTTTTGGATTGTACTGATTGTTCGTATAATGTGGAATAGATCTGCGCGGTCGTATGAGATGAAGGAGGGCTTCCATGCGGTTTCCAATGTTCGATACGCCCGTGAGGCATTAAAGTATAAAAAGGCCGACGCTTCTTTCATTGGTAGCCGAAGCTAGGCGCGTGTTTATCTATGGGTGCGAGATTAATAATGTCAACTAACGATAAAGATCCAGAACAAAAAACACCTTTGCAACTGAGCCGGCGTAGCACTTTGTTGGGTATGGCTCTGGGTGCAACAACGTTAGCGGCCTCTTCTCTGGTGCGTGCAGCCGCATCCGACAGTAATAAAACCAGTCAACATACAGGTAATTATGATGTGATCATCATTGGTGCAGGTATGGCGGGCTCAACCGCAGCTCGCGAATTGGGGGCTCAAGGTAAAAAGTGTTTGGTATTGGAAGCTCGCAATCGCCTAGGTGGTCGTACCTGGACGGCTGATATTTTTGGTCAGCAGTCTGAAGTTGGAGGCCAATGGGTCCATTGGTATCAGCCTCACGTTTGGGCAGAAATGAAGCGGTATGGGCTTGAGATTGATGAGACCCCGGGTGCGAACCCTACCTATGGTACGGTACTCATCAACAATGAGCTGAAAAACATCGACCCCGCCGAATCCTTTGCAATGTTGGATAAAGGCATGAAGGTTTTCTGCGGCGATCTGATCAATGCGTTCCCAAGGCCCTATGATCCGAATTTTGATCCGAGCTTCTTGAAACATGACGATATCTCCATCGCTCAACGTCTGAAGCAGATCGATCTGGATATCACTACCCATACGATCCTTGAATCCTTCTTCGCCACGGCAGTAAGTGGCAGCCTGGAAACTGCGGGCATGTTGGATCAGATTCACTGGTACGCCCGCGCAGACAATGACATGGGCAGGCTTCTGCGGGCTTGCACCCAGTACTACATTAAGTCGGGTACATCTTCGCTTATCAATAGTATGCTGAATGAGAGCAAAGCGGACGTACGTAAAAGCATGCCTGTCCGTAAAGTCGAGCAGAATGCAAGCGGTGTCACGGTAACTACTCAAAGCGGAGAGGTTTTCAAGGCCAGTGCTTGCGTGGTCGCTATGCCGATGAATTGTTGGAATGACATCGAATGGTCTCCTGCATTGCTGCCAGGCAAAGTTGCCGCGAGCAAAGAACGCCATGTAGGTGCCGGCTTTAAGCTGAAGATCAAAGTCAAAGGAAACAAGGGCGCCTACCAGAGTCTGGCCGGGGTAGGGCACCCGGTAAACATGGTGTACACCGATCATTTCTATGACGATCACACTACGCTTTTCTGCATGGGATACCCGACTCCTGGCTTTGACTACAACAACAAAGATCTCGTGCTCAAGGAGGTCGAGAAGCTGCTGCCTGACGCTGAAGTTCTGGATACGTTCGCTTATGACTGGAACAATGACCCTTACTCCAAAGGTAGCTGGTGTGACTATAAGGTAGGGATGTGGAGCAAATACGGAGCTGACATGCGGAAGACCGAGGGTCGGATCGTTTTTGCAGGTTCAGATGTTGCGGATGGATGGCGTGGTTTCATCGACGGAGCCATCGAGACAGGGCTCCGTGCTGGTCGAGTCACTTCCGAGCTACTTACTAGCAAGGCGTGATTAGATTCAGTTTTATGACAGTCGTGATCGCGCTACTTCCTTGCAGCGCGGTTGCTAGTCAGATGGAGTGTGACCCCGTGCAAGTCGAGCGGAGCTGGAGTCAGTGCTCTGTATGTCATTCGGTAGTTAAGGGAGATGACACCAAGTTCGGTCCGAACCTCCATGGAGTTTTGGGGCGGATTTCGGGAGCCTTTCCGGGATATGTTTTTTCTACAGCAATGACACAAAGCCGCCTAAAATGGGCACCTAGCACGATTGACTTGTTTTTGACTGATCCACAGTCCTTGGTTCCTGGCAATGGTATGCCCTACGGTCCGATATCGGACCCCGGTACGCGTGCTGCAATAATTTGCAAACTCGCGAATTCTAATAATTAGCCTCTGGCTGCAGAAGGGATTAAAAAATGAATCCAGCTCTCACTCATTTCACGCGAAATCGTTTTTTATTGCTGCTAAACATTTTGGCAGTATTCCTTTGTTTCAACACTGTCTACCTAGCCATCCAAGCAGGCAGTTTTGAGTACGAAGCCACGGGTAACATTGTTGGTCAACTCGATGTTGGTGTCGCCGGTTCACCGAACCTCAAGTGGATGATGCTCAGCGACATGTTTGGCTTCTATCTTTTCAGCATACCCTCAGGATTGTATCTCTGGTTTGCGCTCAGAGAAGATCGACCGTATTTGCTATCAGTCTCCACGGTCGCAGGTATCCTTTTCGGATTGGTAGGTGCCATCGGCGCGGCGATCCTTTCTGTTGTCTGGCCAGTCCTGACCGTTTTGCACGCGACGTCCAACGATCCCGCTGCTCAACTGGTTACCCAGGAAATTTTCCGGATACTGACAATGGCTGTTCAGGACGGTATGTGGGGTCGATTGGAGTTTTTCTTGTCGGGCGTATGGTATCTCGGTCTTTCGATAATTTTGTGGCGGCACAAAAAAGCTTTTGCAGTCGTGGTGTTCCTCAATGCTGTTTGCGCCTTGGTTTCGAGCTTCGGAAAAGTGCTTGATATGGGCGAGTTAGCTGGTTTAGCACTAACAGGCGTAACTTATGTCACGCCGCTGTTCTACATTTGGCTTGGTGTTATAGCCTGGCGTGGGCCCGTCGCAAATGTAGCGAAGAAATCGGAAACAGTAAGTTCGAATGGCGTTGCACATGGCTCTTGATGTGTAGTCAAAAGTTTGCATCAAAGTTCGTGAGTGGAGATCAGGGAGCCTAGTTCCAGCAGGGCGCCATAACAAATGTTTTTTTGGAATGCAAGAGTCGCGTTGTAGCGACTCTTGCTAAATGGGTTTCATCTTACTCCTTTGGTGGTAGTGCCTTCAGCTATCGAAGGCACTTTTTTTGGTGCGAGTCATTACTATGTAAAAATATGAACTTAATTGTCGTTTCTTCTCCAAGAGCGGCTCTACTTTCGAAACTAATTGTTGATTGTTCTGAGTTATTTCCCTTAATTGGATGAGGCTTTGTTCTCGTCTAAACTTATTAAATAACAGTTCAGGTTAAAGGTGGATGAGATGGGTATCATGGATTGGAAGCATTGGATCGTAATATTGATAGTTGTGGTTTTGGTCTTCGGCACGAAGAAACTTAAAGGGTTGGGTGCCGATGTTGGTGAGACGATTAAGGGTTTTCGAAAGGCGATGAATGATGATGACACTGCCCCTGATAAAACCCAGGCTCAACCATCAATCAGAGCTCAGTCACATCAGACAGCTAGTACTTCGAGCTATCAGAATGCTGAGACTTCTATCCGCGCCGCTACTGAGTGATTGGTAGTTGATTTTTACGCGTGAGATTAGAACACTGCTGTCGCACTAACAAGGATTGCAGCGGACAAATGCTCATGCCTAACCATTAACTCCCTACAAGAGGCAGGTTTCCTCTACGGTAACTCTTTCTAGGCGACGTCTTTATCTGATAAAGCAAACTCTGCTTGATCATATCCGAGCAGATTGCAAAGTACTTCAACGATGATTTGATGATCTTGACGGTCAGGCAGGCCCGAAACAGTCACGCTGCCGATAACCCCAGCTCCTTGAACAATGATTGGAAAGCCCCCACCACAACTGGCGAAATCAGTAGGGGAAATATGGTAGCGCTGCAGAATGTCCTGCTCCTCAATAGCGAGCTGGTGGGCGACTCGATAAGTGCTGCAGAGGAAGCGTTGCACGGTGTTCGTTTTTCGCCGTACCCAGTCGTGATTATCCGAAGTCGCCCCGGGCCTGGCCGCAAAAAATAATGCACGGTCGAATCGTCTTACGTCGATTACAATTGGCAATTCCTCATTTACTGCCCGTTCGTGCAGTAGCGAGCCTAGCTGCCACGCCGTGTTTTCATCGAAACCGCTGAACTGGAGCGCTTCTTCCTGTCGAACCAATAATGCGAGTTCTTCCTTCAAATTCATTGCAGTACCTCCATCGGTACAAGGGCGCTCAATGAGTTGGATCGCCTTTGGTTTCAGCGGATGTAACTCCCTCCATTAACGTCCTATGTCGCGCCTTTCAGCGAGGCCCGCCATTTACGCAAAACCAATGCTACGAGCTAAGCGACTTCTTCAGGTTCTGCCATTTCATCGATTGGAAAATCAGCGACAGCTGCCGGCTTACCATGGGAGGCAGAGAAGCTCTTTGGCGGAGGGCCTCGCAGGACACGCCGATAGCCATTGACATTCAAAGGCTATCTGGCGCTTTTTTAGGACATTAATGCTTGTGATTTGAGGTCAGTAACAGCCTTTAAGTCTACAAGTGATATGTGTTCCGCCACTCTTAGAGCCTGAGCTGCAATCGTTAGCGAGGGGTTCACTGCGGCAGAAGTCGGCATGAAGCTGGCGTCGACGACAAACAGGTTCTGGTGGTCGTATGAGCGGCAGTAGATATCCAGCGGCGCGCTGGCAGAATCATTGCCCATTCGGATGGTTCCGCACTGATGCGAAGGCGTGCGTTTATCAAACGGGCGCGTGAGAACAATAGGGAATCCCGCCTCTTTGAGAACTTTTTTGAACGTGTTGACGAGGGTTAGGTGGGCATTCCAGTTGGTACGCTCCCAGGTAAGAACAGTGCGATCGCCTTCAACGGTCACCCGGTTGGTGGGCGAGGGGAGATCCTCACTCATTGCGTAAAAGTCCACGCAGTGACGGCTGAATTTATTCAGTATCCATTCCGGGACAAGCGGCATGCTTCCTTTCAGAATCGCACCGGAAATCCTGCCTAAGAGCTGAATATTCCCCAAGGGATATCCACCATTGCTGTCGGAAAGGTAGAAATCGTCAATTCCAAATGATTTCTGATAGATCGAGCTGTTCACGAAGCTCGGGCTAAAACCGATCACAGCTGAAGCATTATGATTCATAAAATTTCGGCCGACTTGGTCAGAGCTATTTGCAAGACCTGCAGGGTGATTGCCATCCGCTGACCTCAGGAGCAAAGCAGCCGACTGAACTGCTCCGGCGCTAAGGATGACCAGTTTGGCTTTCATCTGATGAACAGCGCCATCCTTTCGAAATTCAACGGCAGTGATAGGGCCATTTTTTGTACATGTCTTCAGTGCAACGACAGCTGCCCCCGTTATAAGGCTGACGTTTTCGTACCCGAGCGCAGTATTGAGTGCAGCAGTTTCAGCATCCATTTTCCCCTCGTTGCTATGAGGGTGGGCGTCCCATGGGGTGGCCCGATTTGCTATCCAGCGATCAATGTCTACGCCGAGGGGCAACGAATAGGGGTGAAGCCCCTTGGCTGACAGCCGGCTCCGAACTTCAGAGATAGATGGCTCATCTGGTACAGCCGGATAATCATATGGGCGCGAGTGGAACGGCTCGGTTGGATTCTGGTGAAGCGCTCCCCGAACTTTGTAGAGTGATTCTGCGCGGCTATACCAGGGCTCCAACTCCTCATAACTGAACGGCCACGCAGGAGATACCCCCTCCTGATGTTCCATTTCCTCAAAGTCTTCTTTTCGGTACCTTGCTAACACGGCGCCGTAGAACTTCGAGTTACCACCCACGTTGTAGTAGTTGCCAGGACTGAATGCTTTGCCGTTCTCCTCGTACCAAACCTCTTTTGGACGGAAGAATTGCTTCTGGAAAATAGCTCGTTGGTCTATGTGCTCAGGACAGTTATTCAGGTGTTCGCCAGCCTCGAGGATTGTGATGCGGGCACCGGAGGGGGCAAGCCCGGCTGCTACTGTCGCCCCTCCTATGCCAGATCCGATGATGATGATATCAGGGCACTCTTTCATGCTGCCTCCGACGGTTCAGCCGTGAGCTACTGGAGTGGCTCGGCCAGATTGTGCGGCCTGAACGACGGCTATGCCGGTGGCCAATGACCAAATGCCGTCGTGCCCTGTCGCTGCAGGTTGCGCGCGCCCGGCTACAGCCTCACCGAATTGGCGGAACCCGGACTCATAAAGATTGACGTGCTCCAGAATCATCTTGCGTGTTCCTTGGGCGTTAACCAAAGACACTTCACCCACTGGTTTTTGAGTCATCACATTACGCGCTACCAATGTTCCTTCGGTGCCAATAATTTCCAACCCGGTGTCTGCGTGCTTAGCGGTGAATGAGTCATGAAATTGAGCGATCAAGCCAGACTTGAAGCGCATGACACCCATGACAGAATCGGCTAACCCTGTTTTGCTCAGGACGCCCGTTTGAGTAAAGGCCGTGACCTCTACAGGATCATCATTCAGGATGTAGCGTAAGGTATCCGCATCATGAACAGTGATGTCCAGGATGACCCCACCACCTTCGGCTCCTTCGGCGATCCGCCAGCCTTGCAAGTGAGGTGGAAGAGATACTGCGTGAAACACTCGTGCTGCCAGCGGTTTACCGATCAGGCCACTTTGGACGGCTTGCCGCATTGCGGTATGACTAGCTGCATTGCGCAGGTGGTGATTGGTAGCAAAAACCAATCCAGCATCTTGCGCCGCTTTAACCATCTCATGTGCGTCTTCAAGGCTTAGCGCCAAAGGTTTCTCGCACATCACGTGCTTGCCTGCACGTATTGCGAGCAACGCTTGCTCTTTATGGAGGTGATTTTTTGTGGAGATATATACCGAGTCCACATCGGGATTCTCAAGCAGTGCATTGATGTCACTGCTGTATTGAACGATTTCGTTGCTTTGTGCAAATTCCTTCGCTCGCTGATCGTCAGCGCTGACGACTGCAATCACATCATCTCCGACAGCGCGGATAGCCGAAATCACCCATTCCTTGGCGATGGTGCTTGCACCGATTAGTCCCCATTTCATCGTTTATTCCTCTTGTAGTTGTTAAATGTGATCTTGAGAGATTCAGCGTACAGCTCGGCGGGTGTAACAGCCGTACAAGGCAATGGCGGTGTAGCAGATGGCAGGAACAACCAGTGAGAAGGAGAGACTGGTCATGTCGGCAGTCAAGCCTGTTAGCGGCGGCACGATGGCACCTCCAACAATGGCGCAGCAGATCAGTCCTGAACCTTCAGCGGCGCGTGAGCCCAGGCCCTCGGATGCAAGAGCGAAAATCGTGGGAAACATGACGGAGTTGAAAAGGCCGATGGCAAGGATCGCCCATCCTGCGGTAGAGCCATTGGAGTTAGCGGCGACAGTGATCAGGGCAATTACCACAGCTGCGGCGGCTGCGAGGATCTTGCCAGGGGCAAAGTGACGAAGAAGCGCGGCACCAATGAAGCGACCAACCATGGCGCCGCCCCAGTAATAAGCAACGTGTTTACCTGCTAGTTCTGCATCGAAACCGAAGGTCGATTCTTGCATCAGGAAGTTAGTGAGCAGACTTCCGATTGCAACTTCCGCCCCCACATAAAAGAAAAGGCAGGCAGCTCCGAATGCGAAACGAGGTTGCTTGAGAAGGTTCAAGGCTGCAAGCGGGTTGGAATGTTGAGGGCTTGTGCTCGCCGGAATCTGCTTGCGTTGATGCCAGACAATCATCGCTACGATGAAAAGGGCAATAGCAATGCCAGCGTAAGTGCTGCTGATTACTTCTGCTTCTTTGGCCAAGAACTCAGAAAGCGCCGCTGGAGATAATGCGGAAGCGTCCACTTCGTTGAGAGTGCCCAGGATCAAGATAGCGCCCAAATATGGAGCGACTGTGGTACCCAGCGAGTTGAATGCGTGAGCAAACGTGACTCTACTGTGCGCAGTCTTCGCAGGCCCGAGCAGGCTAATAAGCGGGTTGGAGACAACCTGTACCACAGTCACGCCAATTGCCAGAATAAACAACGCACCCAGAAAGGCGCCGAAGATGCCAGCCTGGGTCGCAGGGATAAATAGCAAGCAACCTGCTGCCATCGTGAGCAACCCGACAAAAGCAGCCCGCATGTAACCAATCTTGGCTATCAGCAGTCCGGCAGGGATTGACGCAATAAAATAGGCAAGAAAGAAGGACGACTGTACGAGCATCGCCTCTGCATAACTTAGGCTAAAAAGGCTTTTCAGTTTTGGGATCAACACATCATTTAAGCTGGTGATGCTTCCAAATATGAAAAATAGACAAAAAACGAAAAAGCTAAGTCTTTGTACATTGCTATTGGCAAAAGTTTGAGACTCTTTCTTTGCTACATATACGCCTTGCATAATATCCACTCCCTATATTTTCTTGTAGTAGGAAAGGAAATTTCGGTTGTGCGTAGTCTCGAGCTCTGAACGTTCAGAGACCGTGGAGCACTTCCAATGTGAATTTTTTGTAACGATCGGACGCAGATTCTGCTTATGTAGGATCTGACAATTTGTCCGACTGGTGGGACAGATTGAACTCTTTGCATCGCGGCGGATTAACCATTTGATTACCTATTGATAGTTATTATTTTTACAAACTGGTGAGGTTCAGGATGCCTCGAATCCGATGAATTGAGGAGTGTCGTAACGGGCGTTGAGTGATACGATTGTGGCGTCTGTACCGATTGAATAGGTGGGATAGGATCGTCATGAAGCCGAATTTTGAGAAGGTTCCCAGTGAGGCCAACGCCTCATGGACGATGCTGAACAGGCGCTTGCCTGACGAGATTCCGTTTGAGTGGCATCATCATCCCGAGTACGAGTTGACCCTGACCCTTAACAGCCGAGGGCATCGCTACATCGGAAGTGATGTGCAGCTATACGACGATTGTGATCTGACCCTCGTTGGCCCAAACGTGCCACACAGCTGGTGTTCTCGCGAGCTTATCGATACCGGGAAGCCCCATGTTGCATTGGTTATCTGGTTTTCGGAGGCGTGGGCAACGTCGCTGGTTACCCTGTTTCCGGAGATGGGTCAGATTCGCACCTTGCTTTCGGCTGCCCAGTGCGCGGTGTCATTCAGTAGTGAAATAGCTCGTCAGCTACGTACTAAAATTGAAGACATGGTCTATCAGGACGAACCGCAACGCCTGGTTTCTCTGTTGGATATCCTCATTAAACTGACTCAGGACACTGCGGCTCAACGCATCATTCCACCAGAGCCCGCGTTCGTGCCTGAAATTATTTACGAGGACGCACGCATTCACCGCGTTTTAGACTATATACACGCGAATTTTGCCTCCGCGTTGATGATCCCAGATCTTGCTGAGATGGCTTGCGTTAGCGTTTCTGCTTTTCACCGTATGTTCAAGCGTCATACGCGCAGCACTGCTTTTGACTATATCGCCAAATTAAGAATCGGCCGAGCCTGCGCGCTGTTGATGGAAAGTGGGACTGTGATTTCCTTGATCTCCGAGGAAGTTGGATATCCCTCGGTCGCTTTGTTCAATCGACAGTTCAAGGCTCTAAAGGGTATGACGCCGACTGAATTTCGGCGTCAGCACGGCCATCATTTCAAGTGAACCCCACATCTTGACGTAAACTCGCGTGAGGGGTTTATAAGAAGATGTGCCACATCTATGACTGACATAGAGGCGCGTCTAGCTGCTTCTATACCTTGGGGGCTGTCTTCGAATACTAAACATCGTTCAGGGGCTACTCCAAGAAATTTAGCCGCGGCAAGAAATAGATCCGGTTCGGGTTTAGGAACGCCCACATCGTCGATGGTGATGAGTTTATCGAAGTGTTTCGTGAGGTTGAGCGCATCTAGAGAACTGGTAACGATTTCACGTGATCCACCCGAAGCCACGGCCATAGGCAGCTTGCCAGCGAATCGCCTGACAATCTCGGTTACTGCTGCTATCTCCTGGAGGTTGGCTGTCAGGTGATCCAGGTAGTAGCGTCTCATGGTTCCGACAACATTTACGCGATCAAGAACGACACGATGTTCATGTTCGAATTGATCCATCAGGACGTGTTCAGAAAGACCATTACGGGCTTCGTACCAGCCCACGTCCATGATTACTCCAGACAGCGCAAACCCGGCAGTCCAGGCCACTGAGTAAACGGGACAACTGTTTACCAATGTTCCGTCACAATCAAAAATCAGGGCGTCAGCCCCTGCAAGCATTTCTTCCAAGGCCGTCATCGAGATAATTTCCGTGTGCATTGCAACATCAACTCAGCGTTTAGGGAGCTTGGCTCCGCACGTGTCTCGTACAATTAGCTTTGGCTTGAGTAAAAATCTCATAGGAGGCGCATCGGGGTTCTTCAATCTGGCTAAAAGCATCTCACTCGCCACCTCGCCAAGGTGTTCAGGCTCCAGCGCCAGCGTCGTAAGGGGAGGGCTGCAATAGGCTGATGCGGCTACACCATCACTGCCGATTATCGCGATGTCCCGACCTGCACGAAGCCCCCGATTGTTCAGCTCGCTCAGCGCGCCTGTGGCAATGAGGTCGTTGTAACAAATCACTCCGGTTGGACGTCGCTGTTGATCCAGCAAGCGGCTCATTCCGTCCTTGCCCCCGGCCAAACTGATGGGTGTTTCGATCATCCAGTCGGTGTTTGGGGTAATCCCGTTCTTCTCCAGGCAATCGCTGTAGCCCTTCAATCTTTCCATGCTCACCGAATAGGTGCTGTTTCGTCCGATAAAGGCGATGTCTGTATGCCCGAGGTCGATCAGGTGCTGTGTCGCAATCTGTATGCCGAGGTAGTTATCGCAACCTACAAAGTCAGTTTCGTCACCGCCTAGCGCACGCATGACGGTCACAAAAGGCAAGCCCCATTGCCTAAGTGAGGTCACCAGCTCGATAGGTGTCTCGAACGTTGGGCAAATGATCAATCCGGCAGCTTTGTGTTCGCGCATTGATGCAAGCACTTGGCGCTGAACATTCTGATCCTCGGCTGTGTGGGCGAGGAGGGTGATGTAGTTCGATTCCAGCATTTTGCGCTCAGCGCCAATCAGTAACTCAACGAAAAATGAGTTGCTCAGGTCGTTGACCACCATACCGATAACGTTGCTGACACCCTGTCGAAGGTTTGCAGCGCTGCGATTGTAGACGTACCCCAATTGTTCGGCGGCAGCTCGCACTTTTTCTGCAGTCGCAGGACGTATCAAGGGGCTGTTATTCAGCACAAGTGACACCGTGGATTTGGATACTCCGCTCACCCTGGCGATGTCGTTTATGGTGGCCTTCTCTTCAGGCAAATGATGATCGGTCAACGTAAAAATCTCGGTTGGAGGCGGAAGTCGACCGAAGCCGGAACATTCCAAATTACCCTTTTTTGCGGTCGGTCGGCTAGCCAGAACATACTGAACCTATCGTTACGCCAAAGCATTTCGTTCGCTTGCGTGCTCTCGACGACAAATGGTGTTGACAGGATTCTATACTCAATTTACATTTTTGGAACGTTCCAAAAATACATTGGAACGATTTAATAACAAAAATTGGTGACTCATGATGAACGTTGTCTCTGTGCTTCCAGTGCTCTGCTCGCGCTTACGTACTCGGATCGATTCCTTCTTTTCCCCTTTTTCCTATTCCCAATCCGAAACGATCGCATCCCGTCAAGAAAGCTTGGATGCCTTCGCTGGTGCCTTGGGGGTGGCCGTAAGCGCAAACCTCGCTGGTTTTAGTCCTAGGCACTGATACGACAGTCGCTTCATCAGCGCTGCCATTACGTTTTCAACATGGCGAAAATATTCATGAAAAAGCTCATTACTGCTGAGCAGGCTGCGAGCCTGATCCACGACGGAGTTACCGTTACCGTCAGCTCATCCAGTGGCCTTGCATGCCCCGACGCAGTGTTAGCTGCAGTGGGGGAGCGTTATCGCAATTCTGCGCACCCTGCAGGTCTGACAATGCTGCATCCCATTGCCGCTGGTGATATGTACGGCATCAAAGGCATTGAACATCTGGCACAACCAGGTCTGATCAGTAAAGTGATGGCTGGCTCATATCCAAGTGGCCCTTCCTCGATGCCGATGCCGGAGATCTGGCGGATGATCACTGATAACGAGATCGCCGCGTACAACGTGCCAAGCGGCATCTTGTTTGATCTGCATAAGGACGCTGCGGCCAAGCGTCCTGGTGTGTTGACCAAAGTGGGGCTGGATACCTTCGCTGACCCAGCTCGTCAGGGCTGTGCGATGAATGCTTTGGCTGCCGAAATGCCTATCGTTGAGAAGGTGTTGTTTGCGGGCGAGCAGTGGCTATTTTTTCCCACCGTCATTCCAAAGGTCGCGATCATTCGTGCGACCACCGCTGACGAGCGCGGCAACCTTTCTTATGAACACGAAGGCGGTTTGCTCGGTGCTCTTGATCAGGCCTTGGCCGTTCGCAACAACGGCGGCATCGTCATAGCTCAGGTGAAACGAGTCGTGCGTGCCGGTTCGTTGAAGCCTCACGATGTACATGTCCCCTGCAACCTGGTTGACCATATCGTCGTGGCGCCTGATCAAATGCAAACAACTCAAGTTGTTTACGACCCTGCCATCAGCGGTGAAATCCAACAGCCGGAATCAGCATTTGAGTTTGCACCCTGGGGCGCTGAAAAAGTCATCGCTCGTCGCGCCGCCATGCAAGTCGAGAAGGGTATGGCTGTGAATTTGGGTTTTGGCATCTCGGCAAACGTGCCTAGGATCCTGTTGGAAGAGGGTTACCACGGCGCCGCTACCTGGGTCATCGAGCAAGGTGCTGTCGGCGGTATGCCGTTGCTGGGCTTCGCATTCGGTTGCGCCGCAAACGCCGACGCAATCATGCCGTCTTCGGCTCAGTTCACCTATTTCCAGGGCGGTGGTTTCGATCTGACTTTGCTGTCTTTCCTGCAGATTGACCGGTTCGGCAACGTCAACGTATCGAAGCTGCCAGGAAAGCCTTACCTCACTGCTGGCTGCGGCGGCTTTGTCGACATCACTACCCACGCCAAGCGCATTGTGTTCTCCGGCTTCTTCACTGCCGGCGCCAAACTGTCTGTGGATGACGGGCGTCTGAATATCTTGCAGGACGGTAAATCCCGCAAGTTGGTCGAGGATGTGGATCACGTGACCTTCAGTGGTCGCATGGCATTGGAACGCGGGCAGGACGTCACCTATGTCACTGAGCGTTGCGTGATGAAACTCACCGCCAATGGCCTGATGGTGACTGAAATCGCACCCGGCCTGGACTTGGAAAAAGATGTGCTCGCCCAGGCAGAGTTCCCGCTGCTTGTAGCAGACGAAGTACGAGTAATGAGCCCTTGTCTTTTCACTGACGCCCTGATGGGGCTGCAAATGAAGGAGCACCAGGCATGAGCTCAGTAGAGGGTTTTGTATCAGTAGAAATTCAAAAAACGGTCGCGGTCGTTCGTCTTGAGCGCCCAGGCAAGCTCCATGCACTAACTCCAGAAATGATTACGCAGTTAGGTCAGATTGCGCTTGATTTGGATAAACGCACAGATCTACGGGCAGTGGTACTGACCGCCACCGGTGACCGCGCCTTCTGTGTGGGCGCCGATATTCGAGTGTGGTCAGGTCTGCAGCCTCTGGATATGTGGCGTCAGTGGGTGCGAGACGGGCATCGCGTATTCGATGCTTGGGCAAATCTGCGCCTGCCTGTCATTGCAGCGATCAACGGCCATGCATTTGGTGGTGGGCTTGAGTTGCTGGCAACCGCCGATATTCGTGTGTCAGCACCGAACGCGACTTTTGCATTGCCTGAGGCGGGTATCGCGACTTGCCCAGGTTGGTCGGGGACGCAGCGCTTGGTCAAGTTGATTGGCCCCAGTCAGGTGAAGCTGATGGCTTTAACGGGTCGACGTATCGATGCAGCTGAAGCTCAACGCGTTGGATTGGTTCAAGACATCACCGAGCCTGGCAATGTCGTGGCCCATGCCCTGGAGTTGGCACATCAAATCAGTAAGCAGGCGCCGATCTCGGTGCAACTCACGAAACAACTCATCGACGCAGGCACTGGCACCAATGTAGCTGCCGTGCTTGAGGGGATGGCTGGAGCTCTGGCCGCCACCACCAACGACGCACAAGAAGGCTTAATCAGCTTCAACGAACGTCGACCAGCCGATTACCAAGGAGTTTGAAATGAAGTTTTTGACCGTCGATAACAGCGCCGAGATTATCGGGGCTCCATACAAGGGCCGCATGCTGATCAATGGCGAACTGTGCGATGCGCAGAGTGGGGATCAGGCGGAACGCCGTAGTCCGGCTCATGACGTAGTGGTTGGTCTCTACCCTAACGCTGCGCGTGCTGATGCCGAGCGGGCCATTGATGCTGCCCGAGCAGCCTTTGATGAAGGAACTTGGCCAAACATGTCCGCACGTGAGCGGGCCGATGTGTTGCTCAAAGTGGCCGACGGTATTTCTGCCCGAGTGGAAGAGATGGCACTCATCGAATGTCTGGAAACCGGCAAACCGTTGACCCAGGCTCGTGGCGAAGTCAGTGGCTGTGTTGACCTTTGGAAATATGCGGCGTCTCTTGCACGCAACCTTCACGGTGAGAGCTACAACACTTTGGGCGAGTCGCACCTTGGGGTTGTCTTGCGTCAACCGGTCGGCGTGGTATCGATGATCACCCCGTGGAATTTTCCAATCTGGATTCTGAGTCAGAAACTGCCCTTTGCTCTGGCTGCGGGTTGCACCGCTGTGATCAAACCAAGTGAACTCACGAATGGCACTACCCTGATGCTGGGCGAAATCCTCCTTGAGGCAGGCTTGCCAAAAGGCGTCGTAAACATTGTGACTGGCCTTGGCCCTGCCGTGGGTCAGCCGTTGGTCGGCCACCCGAAAGTCGACATGGTTTCGTTCACTGGCTCCACGCGAGTAGGGCGCCTGATTGCAGCCGAAGCCGGCGCCGCACTGAAAAAAGTTTCCCTGGAACTGGGCGGCAAAAACCCGCAGATCATTTTCCCGGATTGTGATTGGGACGCTGCCGTAGATGCCGTTGTATTTGGCGTCTATTTCAACGCTGGCGAATGCTGCAACAGCGGCAGTCGCATCCTGGTGCACAAAGATATCGCTGAACGCTTTACCCAAGCCGTTATCGAGCGTACCCGCCAGGTTCCTGTGGGTGACCCATTGCATCCAGACGTGAAGGTCGGCGCAATCATCAGCGAAACGCAAATGGGCGGTATCCAGGCTGCCATTGATGAGGCCAGAGAGGCCGGCGCAACGATCAGCTTGGGTGGCGAACGTCACGGCACGGAACCTGGGCTCTACATCCAACCAACCATCGTCACCGGTGTCACCCCTGACATGACCATCGCCCGGGAAGAGGTCTTTGGGCCTGTTCTGTCGGTACTGACTTTCGAATCGGTAGATGAAGCCATCGCGCTGGCCAACGACACCTGCTACGGCCTCTCGGCTGCAGTGTGGAGCAAAGACATCGATGTCTGCCTGAAGGCTGCTCGGAAAATTGACGCTGGCACCGTATGGGTAAACACCTTCCTCGATGGTTTCGCCGAATTACCTTTCGGTGGCTTCCGTGACTCCGGATTGGGTCGGGAATTGGGCCGTCACGCAGTCGAAGACTACACCGAGCAGAAAACTGTCCAATTGCACATTGGCGAGCGTACGAACTGGTGGTTGCCGAAGTAATTTTCGCGCTCATTTGCAGAGAAATTGGAACGTTCCAAACGTTGAGAGTGAAGCCATGACAAATAACAACAAGATTACAAAACGCCCAGTTGCATTGGTCACTGGAGGACGTCGCGGTATTGGTGCCGCAATCGTCCTGCGGTTGGCTCGTGACGGTTTTGACGTTGCCTTTACCTGTCGTAATGAAGATGAAGTCGCACAGCAGTTGTGTGCGGAAATTGAAACCTTAGGTGGGCGTGGCCTGGCGGTTGCGAGCGAGCTACAAAGCCTTGAGGCACATGCAGAGTTAATTGAACGTGTGCAGGCATGGGGCGGTGTAGTTGACTGCCTGGTGAACAATGCCGGAATCGGTTCACCGGTTCGCGGCGATCTGCTGGACATGAAACCCGCAGCCTTTGACCAGGTAATGGATACCAACTTGCGTGGGACATTTTTCCTGACGCAACAGGTCGCAAAACAGATGATCCAGGCGTCTTCCGAGCAGCCGCGCAGCATCATCAACGTTTCCAGTGTCAGTGTGGAAATGGCGTCACCTGAGCGTGGCGAATACTGCATGTCGAAAGCGGGTCTCGGCATGGCGACAAAGCTTTTCGCTTTACGCCTGGCACCAGAAAACATTGGCGTGTTTGAAGTCCGTCCCGGGGTCATTCGTACCGACATGACAGCCGGCGTCGCCGACAAGTACGAGCAGCGCTTCAAGGATGGTTTGGTGCCGATGGGCCGTTGGGGTGAGACCAGTGACATCGCTTCGATAGTCAGCGCTTTGGCTTGCGGGCAATTCGGTTTCGCGACTGGCTCTGTCATTCATGCCGATGGCGGGCTCGCCATCCCACGCCTGTGAGTGCTGTCATGAGATACGACTTCATCATCATTGGTGGCGGTTCGGCGGGGTGTGTACTCGCCAATCGACTCAGCGCAAATCCTAGCAACAAGGTGCTGCTCCTGGAGGCCGGTGGCGGCGATCGCCACCCTCTGTTCAGCATGCCGGCAGGCTTCGCGAAGATGACCAAGGGCAGAGGCTCCTGGGGCTGGTCGACCGTGCCGCAGAAACACCTGAAGAACCGCGTATTGCGATACACCCAAGCCAAGGTTATTGGTGGTGGGTCTTCTATCAATGCGCAGATCTACACCCGGGGAGCGGCGGCGGACTACGACGAGTGGGCGAGCGAATGTGGCGCTGAAGGCTGGGCGTACAAGGACGTTTTGCCTTACTTCAAACGTGCTGAAAATAACCAGCGCTATGCCAATCAGTATCATGGGTATCAAGGGCCATTGGGAGTCTCAAACCCAATCAGCCCTCTGCCGATCTGTGAAGCTTTTTTCCAGGCCGGACAAGAGATGGGGATTCCTTACAACCCGGACTTTAACGGGGCTGCTCAGGACGGGTTGGGCTACTACCAACTCACCCAGTTGAATGCCAAGCGCTCATCTACTTCGGCAGCGTATCTGCGTCCAGCGATGGGGCGATCCAACCTGACGGTCATGCTGGGCGCATTTACTCGGCGCGTGATTATCAAGGACAAGCGTGCCATTGGCGTCGAAGTGGTGCCCAAAGGCGCGAGCGAATCGACGCCTTACTATGCAGACCGCGAAGTCATCGTCAGCAGCGGTGCAATCGGCTCTCCCAAGCTGCTGATGCAATCAGGTATTGGCCCGGCAGATCATTTGAGCGAAGTCGGCATTACGCTTGAACACGCACTCCCAGGTGTCGGCTCCAACCTGCAGGATCACCTCGATCTTTTTGCTATCGCGGAATGCACTGGTAATCACACCTACGACCCCTACGGCAAACCACACATGGCGGCATGGGCGGGGCTCCAATACCTGTTGCTGAAGAAGGGGCCGGTTGCGTCCAGTCTGTTCGAGACAGGTGGCTTCTGGTACGCCGACTCGCAAGCGCGGTCGCCGGATATCCAGTTTCATCTCGGGCTTGGTTCCGGCATTGAGGCCGGCGTCGCCCAGATGAGAAACCCAGGTGTAACGTTGAACTCGGCCTTCCTGCGGCCTCGCTCTCGCGGCACGGTGCGTTTGGCGAGTGCCAACCCAGCCGATGCACCGTTGATCGACCCTAACTACTTCTCCGACCCTTACGACCGTGAGATGTCCATCAAAGGGTTGCGTCTGGCACGTCAGATTCTGGCGCAGCCGGCACTCCAGCGCTTTGTGCTGGCAGAGCGCTTGCCAGGCCTGGATATGCTCAGTGACGAGCAGCTTTTTGAATACGCCTGTGCCAACGCGAAGACCGACCACCACCCAGCTGGTACTTGCCGCATGGGTAACGGTGAAGACGCCGTAGTTTCCACCGAGCTGAAGGTGCATGGCATCGACAGGTTGCGCGTGGTTGATGCGTCGATCATGCCGCGTCTCAACAGCAGCAACACCAATGCTCCGACCATCATGATCGCCGAGAAAGCGGCAGATCTAATTCTTGGCAAAGTCCCCCAATCAGAGGAAAAGTCTCATGAATATTCTGCTGCCCACGCTTGATGGCCGTGTTGAACGCTACTCGCTGCAAAATGCGGATGCACCTTACGCAACCTTTCAAAAGCGCCCGTTGTGCCGCATTGCTTACGCCGCTGCGCATGTTGTGGTGGATCCAGCCCGTCCAGCCAATCCATGGGACGAAACAGTCGCGATTGACTGGGACAAAACCATGGGCTTTCGAGAGTATCTATGGAGCCTTGGCTTCAAGGTTGCTGAGGCTATGGACACTGCCCAGCGCGGCATGGGCTTGGGATGGAAAGATTCTGCCGAGCTGATTCGTCGTAGCGTGACTCACGCCCGTCAAATCGAAGGCGCTGATTTGAGCTGTGGCGTGGGCACAGATCAGTTGGTCCTTACGCCGTCGACAACCCTGGATGACGTTCTGGGCGCTTATCGGGAGCAGTTTGAGGTCGTCGATAGTGTCGGCGGAAGCGCAATTCTGATGGCCAGCCGCGCACTCTGTGCAGTAGCCAAGAGTGGGGAAGACTATGAAAAGGTCTATTCAACCCTGCTGGGCGAGGCACGCCAAAAGGTTGTCCTTCATTGGCTGGGCGAGATGTTTGACGCCAACCTGCGCGGTTATTGGGGCAGTACCGATGTACCCACTGCCATGAACACCGTGCTGTCGATCATTGAATCCAATGTCGACAAAGTCGACGGCATCAAGATTTCGCTGCTGGAAGCCAAGTGGGAAGTTGAATTACGCCGTCGTCTGCCTGACGGCGTGAAGTTGTATACCGGCGATGACTTTAACTTTGGTGAATTGATTGCTGGCGATGCGACCCACCATTCCCACGCGCTTCTGGGGATTTTCGACCCTATCGCTCCAGTCGCGGCTCATGCATTGGCGGCACTCACCGACGGCGATGTAGCGCGCTACCACGCACTAATGAACCCGACCGTGGCGCTCTCTCGCGAGATCTTTAAAGCCCCAACCCGTTACTACAAGGCAGGTGTGGTGTTGCTGGCTTGGCTGAACGGCCACCAGGATCACTTCAGCATGCTGGGCGGTATGCAGTCTGCACGCTCCCTGTCGCACTACAGCGAAGTCTTCCGTCTTGCGGATCAAGCAGGCGTGCTGATTCAGCCTGAGCTTGCCGTGGAGCGCATGAAGGGACTGGCTTCTGTCTGTGGCGGGATAACCGGCTAGGGATAGCGACTGCTGTTGAAGGTGAGGCTCACCTACGTGAGTCTCGCTGAGCACCACAACAAAAATAAGAGGTTCACCATGAGCACCATAGCTAGCAGTGTTCCAACGACATCCACTGCGGTGGTTGAGAAGAAAGACCTTCATCGGGTCATTATGGCAAGCGTCGCTGGTAGTGCGATGGAGTGGTACGACTTCTCCATCTACGGGACAGCATCCGCCCTGGTTTTTTCCGAGTTGTTTTTTCCAGGGATGGATAAGGCATCCGCACTTTTAGCGATCTTCGCAACCTATGCTGTTGGATTCGTCGCAAGGCCCTTTGGTGGTCTGTTCTTTGGTAGGGTTGGCGACCGAAAAGGTCGAAAGTTTGTATTGGTATCCACTGTCCTGTTGATGGGTATTTCGACACTGCTCATCGGCTTGCTGCCGACCTATGCGGACATAGGCGTCTGGGCAACTGGCCTCTTGGTGCTATTACGACTGCTTCAAGGATTTGGTTCTGGTGCAGAGCAAGCTGGCGCCTCTTTGATCGTTGCGGAGTTCGCACCCAAAGAAACGCGAGGTTTTTATGCGTCTCTTCCATTTGCCGGGATCATCATCGGGATCCTTATGGCGGCGGGAATGTTCTGGGCCGTTCAGCAACTGCCGCAGGAAGATTTCATGTCCTGGGGTTGGCGCATTCCTTTTCTATTCAGTGTGGTCGTGATCGCAGTCGGCATCGTGATCAGGCTTCAGGTGAAGGAAAGTCCTGTGTTTGAGGAAATCAAACGCAAAAAGCTCGCAAGCAAACAGCCGGTCAAAGACCTCCTGCGCTACTCCCGCAAGAATCTGGTCGTAGCGTGCTGCCTGCGTATTGGGGAAAACGGCACGTCTTACTTGTACCAGGTGTTCGCCCTCAGCTACCTCGCAAAAGTACTAATGGTGGATAAGTCTGTCGGCACGGTTGGGCTGATTACAGCCGCAGCATTGTCGGTGTTTACCATTCCGTTCATTGGATATTTGTCCGACCGTCTGGGCCGTCGGATCATGTATCGCGTCACTTCTTTGATCGCCGCGCTCTGGGCATTTCCAGCGTTCTGGCTGTTCAACTCCATGGACTCAACGCTGATTGTGTTGAGCATGGTTGTAGCCATCAGTTTGGGCGCCTTCGGCATGTATTCCGTGCAGGCCGCTTATTTCCCGGAACTGTTTGATGCCCGATATCGCTATACCGGTATCGCGGTCAGCAAGGAGTTCGCAGCGCTCGCATCTGGCGGTATCGCTCCGTTCGTTGCGGCTGCGCTCTTGAGTTGGTCTGGCAACCATTATTGGCCCGTAGCGACCTACGTCGTGGTGCTGGCCGGTATCTCTTTTGTAGCAACGTTCTTCGCACCCGAAACACGCGGTTCAGACATAAACGTTTGATCTTTGGGTAGGCAACACCATCCAGTACCACGAGGCGCGTATGAACGTTCAACTTGAAATGTCGGTGCAGGCAACTGCACCGTCGGCGACCAAAATCGCCTTCATTTTAGTGACCAGCCTGTTTTTTATGTGGGGCCTTTCACACGGTTTGTTGGATGTGCTGAATAAGCATTTCCAGGATTCTCTGCATGTCAGCAAGGCACAGTCAGGTCTCATCCAGGCTGCTTACTTCGGCGCTTACTTCATTGTGGCGTTACCCGTCGGTTCGTTCATGAATCGATGCGGTTACAAAGCGGGGATTCTGGTTGGCCTGGCACTTTTCGCCTTGGGCGCATTGCTATTCATCCCGGCAACCCAGATGGGTACTTTTGCTGCATTCGTGGGTGCACTGTTCATTCTGGCCTGTGGACTGGGTTGTCTGGAAACGGCTGCGAACCTATACGCTTCGGTGTTAGGTGCCCCTGAAACTGCAGAGCGACGGCTCAACTTTGCCCAATCATTCAACGGTCTTGGTGTTTTTGTAGGGCCGCTGATTGGTGGGTCGCTGTTCTTTGCCCCACCAGTTGCTCTTGTTGGCTTCTCATTCGATCCGGTAATGCTGACGTATGCCTGTCTCGGTTTCGTCGTCATTCTGATGATGGGGGTATTCGTCGTTTCTCCACTGCCTGAAATACAAGTGCAACGCTCTGACTCCGATAAGGCTGGTATTACTCGTTCTCTTTGGTCGTATCCAAACTTTACGGGGGCACTGGTTGCGCAGTTTTTCTACATCGCAGCACAGGTCGGCGTTGGAGCGTTCTTCATCAACTACGCCATGGAGCACTGGAACGGTATGACGACGCAAAAAGCGTCCTACCTGCTTTCCATAGCAATGCTCAGCTTCATGGTCGGTCGATTCATCAGCACCTGGTTGATGCGCTATCTGCCCGCAGCGGCGATGTTGATCGGGTATGGATGCCTCAATGCTGTTTTGTGCGCTGTTGCCGTCGCTGGCATTGAGGAACTCTCCGTCTACGCGTTGATTGGAGTGTTTTTTTTCATGTCCATCATGTACCCCAGCATTTTTGCAATGGGCGTGAAAAACTTGGGTGGGCACACCAAGAAAGCGGGGTCATTTTTGGTGATGACCCTCGTTGGTGGTGCCATTGCTCCTTACTGCATGGGAACAATCGCCGATTCATACGGCACGTCTTTGGCATTTCTTGTTCCTCTGTTGTGCTTTCTTGTTGTAGCGGTCTATGGCATCAAACAGCGAGGCCGAGCCTAAAAAATTGCAGATGATTATCCATGTCGCAGCCCACGTGTTGACGATTTTGGATGGGGCGTTAGCTCCCCGCGGTTACTTTTCACCGTCATTGCCTGAATCTTTTCCACGCAAATTGATTCTGGCAATGCGGTGTTTTTTTCGACAGCACGTGGATCGTTCTGAGTGAGCAAGCCGTTGGTCGAGCACCAGCACTGGCTCGATCGTTCTGG
Organism: Pseudomonas sp. NPDC087336; assembly: GCF_044744285.1. Classification (NCBI taxonomy): domain Bacteria; kingdom Pseudomonadati; phylum Pseudomonadota; class Gammaproteobacteria; order Pseudomonadales; family Pseudomonadaceae; genus Pseudomonas; species Pseudomonas sp. NPDC087336. The sequence continues at coordinate 39,353 of NZ_JBIUYA010000015.1, forward strand.
AAACACAGATAAAAACGCCAGAATCGTATTGTTCAACGCTAGTAAAGAGACTGCCGTAAACCCTATTGCAGTGTTTTCATTCGCGTATGAAAAAACAAGAATTCAGGTGTGTCATGAGCAAGTATCAAGCTTTCGAAAGTGCTGCCCTTCCCGAGAATTACAGAGACAGCATCGTCAAAATGAAAAAGACGTTGCGCGCGCAGATTGGCGATGTGGAATCCCTTTTTGCCGAGGTCAGCGAATTCATAGCGGCCGAGATTGCGTCGATCAAAGAACAGGAGGCCCTGACCGGCTCGGGGTGGCCTGTTCTCGAATTCGACGCTATAGCCACAGGAAAAGTGACGCCAGGGCAATTAGCGGAAATCAAACGTCGCGGCTGCCTAGTCATTAAAAATCACTTCCCAAAAGAGCAGGTCTTAGCGTGGGACAAGAACCTATTGGAGTATCTCGATAGGAACGATTTTGACAGGATTTATCGAGGGCCTGTCGATCAGTTTTTTGGAAACCTTGACGCTTCGCGGCCGGAGATTTTCCCAATTTATTGGTCTAGCTCACAGATGCAACTGCGCCAGGATGAGCGTATGGGGGCGGCGCAATCATTTCTGAATCGACTATGGAAAATTCATTCTCATGGTCAGGACTGGTTCGATCCAGATGTCAACGCCCTTTACCCTGACCGCGTGCGTCGCCGTCCACCAGGCACTACTTCTAAAGGGCTCGGGCCACACACAGACTCCGGTGCGTTGGAGCGATGGCTACATCCTGCCTATTTGAAGGTGTTCGACAAAATCTATAGCAATGATTTCAAGTCTTACGACCCATGGGATGCGGCGCATCGCACGGAGGTCGATGAGTACGCTTATAAGGACACAGTGAAGTGCTCAGCGTTTAGAACCTTTCAAGGATGGACTGCATTGTCCGACATGAAAGCTGATCAAGGAGTGCTGCATACATTGCCTATCCCCAAGGCTATGGCCTACATGCTTCTGCGTCCGCTGCTTAATGACGTTCCAGAAGATGAGTTGTGTGGTGTTGCCCCAGGCAAGGTGCTTCCGGTTTCGCAAAAATGGCATCCGCTTTTGGTTCAAGGGATGACACCCATTCCCGATGTGCAGGCAGGAGACTCAGTTTGGTGGCACTGCGACGTTATCCATAGTGTCGCCCCTGTCGAGAACCAAGAGGGCTGGGGCAACGTAATGTACGTGCCGGCGGCACCGATGTGCCCAAAAAACCTCAAATACGCAAAGGATGTTTGCAGGGCTTTTGAGGCAGGCGAGTCGCCGGACGATTTCCCACCAGAACATTACGAAACCTCATGGAAAGACCGATTTACGTTGGAGCAGTTGAATCCTATCGGTCGTAAGGGGCTAGGAATCTTCTGATTACACGTAGCTTTCTTCAATGTAGTGCGCTCAATCGCTGGATGAACTCTTCACACTGCAGGCGCGACGCTTGCCTGATATAACAACAAAAAAAGGTACAAAGATGAACGCGATTAATCGTCTTGCCACTGTCATTTCCTTGGCCACTCTTTTTCCTCTCGTTGTGCATGCTGCTGACAGCAAGGGCACTGTTGAAGTCGTCCACTGGTGGACATCAGGAGGGGAAGCCAAGTCTGTGAACGTGCTTAAACAGATTGTTGAAAAGGATGGCTTCACTTGGCAAGACAGCGCTGTGGCGGGTGGCGGAGGTGCTGCTGCCATGACCGTGCTCAAAACCCGCGCCATCTCCGGTAACCCTCCTTCTGCCGCACAGATCAAGGGGCCGGATATCCAGGAGTGGGGCAAGTTGGACTTACTAACCAGCGTCGATGACGTGGCCAAGGCAAACAAATGGGACAGTCTTTTGCCTCAGACCGTTGCGGACATCATGAAATACGATGGTCACTATGTAGCGGTACCTGTGAATATCCACCGCATCAATTGGTTGTGGGTCAACCCTGAGGTGCTCAAGAAGGCCGGGGTCGCCAAAGCCCCGACAACTTTGGAAGAGCTCTATGCTGCTGGCGACAAGCTGAAAGCTGCAGGCTTTGTTGCAATTGCTCACGGTGGTCAACCATGGCAAGACACTACTGTTTTTGAAGATCTGGTTCTGAGCGTTATGGGAGCAGACGGTTACAAGAAAGCCTTCATTGATAACGATGAACAAACATTCACCGGTTCAAAAATGGCCGAGGTGTTTGCGGCTCTTCGTAAGCTGCAGTCTTACATGGATCCTGATGGCACCGGCCAAGACTGGAATCTAGAGGCGGCCAAGGTCATCAGTGGCAAGGCTGGCATGCAAATCATGGGGGACTGGGTCAAGAGTGAGTGGACGGCGGCCGGCAAGAACGCCGGTACGGATTACGAGTGTGTACCTTTCCCTGGCTCGCAAGGGATCTATACCTACACGATCGATTCACTGGTCATGTTCAAATTGTCCAAGAGGAATGATACGCCCGGCAACAATGCGGCGCGCGACGACTTGGCCAAGGTCGCTCTGGAGCCCGAATTCCAGTACGTTTTCAATCAGAACAAAGGCTCAATACCGGTTATCAAGGGCTTGGACATGAGCAAATTCGATAGCTGTGCTCAAGCTTCCGCTACAGATTTCGCCGAAGCCGAGAAGGCTGGCACGTTGGAACCAAGTATGGCGTTCAACATGTCCACTTCCCAGGCAGTGCAGGGGGCAATCTTCGATGTGGTCAGCAATTTCATGAGTGACAAGAATGCTGACCCAAGCAAAGCTGGCAAGCAGATGTATTCGGCCATCAAAGCTGCTGCTCAGTAGCGTTCAGTTGCATTCGAGACCTGCGAGCAATACGGCAGGTCTTTGAATGAGCCCGTATAAGAAATAACGTTTACCCCATCAGTTTTTCGCACGTCCCCACGCCACCCACCTCGTTAGCATACCCGCAGATCATAAAAAAGAGGTTTGCGCTATGCGACTCGGTTGGTATTCGGCGCTTTCGCCAAAAGAAAAACGTACCTATTGGGCCTGCTTCGGTGGATTCACATTGGATTCGATGGACTCCACCATCTACGCACTGATGATGCCAGTCTTGATGACAGTGCTCGCATTGAGTAGCTCTGACGCTGGCATGCTTGGTTCGGTTTCGCTGATTGGCAGCGCACTTGGAGGTTGGGGGGCGGGTCTGTTGGCTGACCGTTTTGGTCGCGTGAGGGTCATGCAAGTCACGGTGTTGTGGGTCGCACTCTTCACCTGTTTGGCTGGCTTATGCAGCAGCTTCTGGCAGTTTCTGCCCGTGCGGTTTCTACAAGGAATCGGTTACGGTGGGGAAGCGGTGGTTGGTGCAGTGCTGATCAGTGAAGCCATTTCGCCGGCCTTGCGTGGCCGAGTTGCCGCCTCAGTGCAAAGTGGCTATGCCGTCGGCTACGCGATTTCGCTGACCTTGATGCCGGTGGTATTTGCCTGGCTGCCCGAAGATATTGCCTGGCGCGCCTTCTTCGCCATTGGGCTGTTGCCAGCGTTTCTGATCTGGTTCATCCGGCGCCTGGTGCCAGAATCCGAGGCATTTACTCAAGCCAGCCGCACACCGAAGAAGATGAACCTACGTGAGATTTTCGGCAGTGAGCACCGTCGTGTGACTTTGATCAGTACGGTTCTGGCCAGCGGCATCTTCGGCGGTGCCTACATCATGATCACATGGCTCCCCACCTACATGCGCATGGTGCTCAATCTACCGGTGGCGTCGACTTCAGGATACTTGGCGGTGAACATCATCGGTTCGCTATTGGGGCCTTTCATCTATGGCCGTATCAGCGACAACATCAGTCGCGGTAAGGCCTTCATGCTGTTTTTGATCTGCCAGGCGTGCGTGGTTTCGGTGTATACCTTTGCGCCGATCAATATGGCTGTAACACTGGGTTTGGGTTTATTGCTGGGAGCCTTCCAGGGTGGACTGGCATCTGGGTTACCTGTTGCCTTCGCTGAGCTGTATCCCACGCGTATCCGTGCCAATGGCGCTGGGTTCTGCACCAGTTTTGGCCGCGGCTTCGGTTCGATCATGCCAGCCGCTGTCGGGTTTGCTTCAACGAGCATGGGTCTTTCCACTGCAATGGGAGTATTCGCTATCAGTTCATATCTGATCGCATTTCTCGCGGCAATGTGCCTGCCCAACGCGACCGGGGTCGATATGAACACTGAAGTCTCCCAAACACCGATGCACGGCGACTCATCCGAAAGTCCAGTCGTTGATCAGGGGCAACGATCCTGACTCGTCATCACTAATCACCGTTATGCATTGAAAGTATGCTGCCGCCCCGATCTCTAGTAATGCTTGTCCGGGACAGGTGGCAGCCTTGAACACCATTTGCAGATGGTTATCAATAACAAAAATCGATAGCTGCATAAAGGTTTCCCAACGGCGGTTGAACACCTGTCGTCTTAGAATTGCGCTCATCTTCTACATGCGCTGCTTCGGACTTTTCATTGAACTTCTTGCTGGTCTCTTCACGCTTCGCGTTTGCTCGGTGTTTCATGGCCGCAGTCGTTTCTATTAGCTTGTGGTGCGATGTCGTGACAGCGGCAGAGCGGACTCTGGATACCGCCTACGGGCTGGTCAGAATCAACGGAGTGCCTAAAAGAGTCGTAACACTGGGGGAAACTGCGCTCGACGCCAGTTTGACTCTTGATGCTCATCCCTTGGGGGCGCTGGCGGCTCGAGGCGGTAGTCAAGTGCCGGAGTATCTTCAGGAAAAGGCAGGGCACATCGAATTGGTCGGCAGCGTACGCGAACCTAACCTTGAAGCGGTGTTGGCATTGGAGCCAGATCTAATCCTGGCTACCAATGACTTATCCAAGCAACTCTTTGACCAGCTCAGCCTTATTGCACCAACCGTGATTCCGAAAGTGGGCAGCATGGATGACTGGCGAGCCTCGTTCCGCCTTTATGCGCTTGCGCTGGACAAGCAAGCCATGGCCGAAGAACGTCTGAAGGATTTCGATCATCAGGTTGAGAGCTTGCGCCAGAGCATCGCAACCGGGCAAAGCGCAACGGTGTTGCGCTTGAATCCTCAAGGGCCGATCTTGATGTCGGCCCAAGTCTTCGCCGGTCAAATACTCGCAAGCCTCGGCTTTTTACCAAATGAGCTGGCTGTCTCGCTCAAGCATCGCCCGCACAGTGACATCTTGAGTCTCGAAAACCTTACTAAGGCCGATGCCGATTGGATCTTCCTAGCAACCCTGAACGCCGATGGCGATAAAGCGCTGGATGAAGTCAGCGGGCAACCGGTTTTCGCACAACTGAAAGCGGTAAAGGACGGGCACGTAGTCAGCGTCGACGGGCAAGTATGGAGTAGTAGCGCGGGTTATATGGCGGCCGAGCGTATTCTTGCGGATATCGCGAAGGCATTGGCCCTCTGATGCCGGAGCGTTCGCGACACCTCGCACCCATGTTGTCGGTAGCTGGCGTCGGGTTGGTGCTGCTGTGCCTGATCAGCCTACTGATCGGTGCGGGTGATGTCGGCGCCTGGCGAAGTTTGGAAACCCTATTCGGGCAGGGGGATGAGCAATCCAGGTTTGTCATTTATGGCCTGCGTTGGCCGCGTACCGAACTTGCCGTCGTGGTGGGAATCGCGTTGGGCGCAGCAGGCGTGCTATTGCAGTCCGTCACCCGAAACACCTTGGCCGAGCCTGGACTTCTAGGTGTCAGCGCCGGTTCATCCTTTGCAGTGGTCGTGGCGATTAGCCTAGGTACTTCGGCCTCATCTCTCGCTTTCAGTGTTGCCGTGGTCGGCGCATTAATCGGCTGTTTGCTGGTCATGGCTGTCTGCCGGCTTCGTGGCGTAGGCAGTGATCCCGTTCGACTGATTTTGGCTGGTGCGGCGTTTTCCGGGTTTCTCAGCGCCCTGAGTGGTCTGTTGCTGCTCCGGGATCAGCGTACCGCCGACGAAATGCGTTTTTGGGTGATTGGCTCTCTGGCTGGTCGGCCTGTCGAAACACTCTACGCAGCGCTACCGGGCTTGACTTGCGGACTGATATTGATGCTACCTTTGGTTCGCCCATTGGCGGCGCTGGCCTTGGGAGAGGCGTTGGCCAGCAGCCTTGGCCATCATCCACAGCGAGTGCGTCTGGGGGTGTTGATCGTGGTCGCGATGCTGGTCGGAACGGCCAATGCCGCAGCTGGCCCGATTGGATTTCTGGGGCTTATCGTGCCCTTCATGGCTCGCCGAATGGTGGGCAGCGACATTCGCCAGACACTTTGGTTAAGCCTGTTGCTCGGCCCTTCGGTGCTTCTGGGGGCCGATATCGTGTCACGCCTGTTGGTACGCCCTTATGAATTGCCCATCGGGGTCGTCACCGCTTTCATTGGCGCACCTGTACTCATAGCAACGGTGCGCGCGCAGCGTCTGCCGATCCTATGAAATCAATGGTCGTACGTCGTCCCTCACATAGGGCTCCCGCCGGTTTTTGGCTGTTGCGCCTAGGCCCTTGGACTCAGTTGGTATCGCGCCGTTCGTTTGTCGCGGGAGCACTTCTTTTGCTGCTATTGGCATGCGCCTGTCTGGTCTCACTGACCTTCGGTGGCAGTCGGCCAATACCTGTCAAGGACGCGCTGCTCGTCCTGGCAGGCCAGGGAGATGCCGTCAGCCGGTTACTGATCAATACGCTTCGAATGCCGCGGATACTCGCGGCTGTGTTGACCGGCGCCGCCTTGGGCGCCGCCGGCTGCCTGATGCAAACCTTGGCGCGCAATCGACTGGCTACTCCTGGAATTGTCGGATTGGACAATGGCGCCACGGCTTTTGCGGTGGCTTCCATCGTGGCAACGTCCACTAGCCTGTTGCCCTCGATTCTGGCTCTTTCCGGAGCGGCCACTGCAGCTGTTTTGACGTTCGCTCTGGCGTCTGGCTCGGGTTCACGGGGCTATCGTTTCATCGTTACGGGTATCGGCGTCGGCGCGATGTTCAGCGCACTAACAAATCTCATGCTCTCCCAAGCCCCTATAGACGCTGCCAATCGCGCCTACCCGTGGACGGTAGGCAGCCTGAATGGGACGTCGGCCGTTGCCATTAGGGCGCTCGCGGCAGGATTGTTCTTTGGCTTGCCCTGGGCCTGTCTGCTGGGGCGCCAGTTGGCTGCGATGGGTTTTTCTGAACGGGTGTCTATCAGCCTCGGCGTGCGCCTGGGCGCTTTGCGCATGACGACGTTGGCGGCGACAGTTTGGCTTACAGCGTTGGGCGTAGCGGTGGCCGGCCCGGTAGGACTGGTGGCGCTGATCGCACCGGAAATAGCGCGTTATCTTGCCAGGCAGCGTGGTGTCCCGGTTTTGAACTCGGCCTGGAGCGGGGCGCTGCTGATGGTGGTCGCCGACTGTGCAGGTCGCAATATCCTGTCCCCCATAGAGGTGCCTGTCGGTATCGTGATGGCCATCATTGGCGGCCCTTATCTGATATGGATTGTTTTGCGCCAACCTGATCGGAGAGTCCAATGAAGCGATTCGAGTTACCGTGCATCGGCGACGCCATGGCCACTCTGGAAACGCGCGATCTGTATCTCGGGTACGGACGACGCATGGTGGTCAATGGCCTGAATTTGCACATTCCGCAAGGACAGGTGACGGTCATCGTCGGCCCCAATGGCTGTGGCAAATCCACTTTGCTCGCTGGCCTCGCGCGGCTCAATAAACCACGCAGTGGCGCCGTCTTGCTCAACGGTCTGCCAATTGGTTCATTGCCAACCCGCGACGTAGCCCGGTTATTGGCCCTGCTACCTCAGGACGCAAGTGCGCCAGAGGGGATAACCGTGAATGAGCTCATCCGGTTTGGCCGGCAACCGCATCAGGGCTTGATGCGCCAGTGGAGCTCCAAGGATCAACTGATCGTAGAAAATGCATTGCACGCCGCAGACCTTGTCGAGTTGGCAGACTGTGCGCTCGAATCCATGTCCGGTGGACAGCGACAACGCGCCTGGATTGCGATGGCAATCGCCCAGGACACGCCTTTGCTGTTGTTGGACGAGCCAACTTCAGCGCTGGATTTGGGTCACCAGATAGAAGTCTTTGAGCTCGTTCGCCAACTGACCAATGCCGGCAAGACGGTGGTCATGGTTCTGCATGATCTTTCCAGCGCGTGCCGATATGCAGACCATCTGGTGGCAATGAAGGCGGGGCGTATTGTGATTGAGGGCGCTCCAGACACAGTCGTGACTTCTGCTCTCATTGAAGAGCTTTACGGAGTGAGTTGTGTACTGTTGAAGTGCCCCCAGACAGGCACGCCTGTTATCACCGCGATTCAACCGCTACCGCATAAGCAGCAGAAGCAGCAAGGTCAGACAGAGTTCTTGGCTGAAGAGTTTCAGAGCTGATCGAGACTGCCAGTAAGAGCCTCAAGCAAGTACCACAAGGCTCTGTTGCGCAGAGATTAATGTTTTCTCTAGATGTAATGGGGAGCGGAATGATCAAGTGGGTAGGGAAGCGACAACGGTCGACTTCTTTCTGTAACTAATGACCTTATGGGATGTTTGCTGCCGGACTCAAGGTGATCGGGCCCGGAAGAGTAAACCGAGAGAACCTGGCGTCGTATCAACGGCCCAAACAGATCAAGCTGTTACTTAAGGACATTTCCTTCAGGGGCGGTGAACCGGCGCAAGGCGAAAACCCGGTTCTCCGCCGCCTGAAGGTCGAACGCTTTCAAGCTACCGATAGATCAGTCTTAACGGGTGCTCCGAACTACGCGCCCGGGCACGACGCCATCAACCTCTTCACGGTTAGTGCGAGTGATACCGTGAAGAAGAAGTGCGACATGAAGCCGCCAATGATGACGACAGGGTCGTAGTAATTTGGATGATTGTCCGAAGCAATGGCGATAGCCACGTGCATCACGATCCACGCGATGATGGCGTAGAACAACGCGATGAAAGTCGCTTCATATCCACGGCGGCGGAAATACGGCCAGATGAGAGCAAACAGGACGCCCCATCCGATTGCGAAGAAAAAATGAATCGCAGTGCCGAGAAGATAGGCCCATGGGCCGAGCGCCTCTTGAACTTCCTTGCCGAACACGAGACCTGTCGCGTTACGCGGAATGCCGGCGAGCGGCATCAGATGTTGTACCCCAACCCAAATCAGGGCCTCGTAAATCCAGATGATTACCGCGCCAGTCAGGCCGCCAATCACACCGGCGCGAATTAAAGTTCTCAGATTCTGCTTATCTGAGTTCAACGTCGACCCCGTGTTGACATCGTTGTCGCTCATGCTGAAACCTGTTTCGTGACTCATGCTTTCACCTTCTTATTGTTGTAAAAAAACTACAGAGCTGGACTGCCTAATAGCCTAGCGCTGGGGCTGACTGTAGGCCGCAGGTCTCTGCTACACCTCTGGGAAATGCTTAAGCAGGTATCGTTTTTCTTTATCGGGTGATTTTGAGCTTTGTGTCAGCTTCTCTAGCAAACAACGTGGGTGATTGAATCTGCGACCCGTGCCGAGAATCGGGCAAGAAGAACTTGGCCTAATGCTGGCGGCGGGCTGCCAGCCAGAAACTTGGCTTATCCTGCGCCTGCAACTTCTCGCGATTGGCGCGACGGTTGGCAAAGGGATAAACACAGTGCGAGCACGCAGCACCTGCGACCATCTGCGCAAATGCGGTTTCGGCACTCCAGGGCTGTGGTGTCGTGGCGCCATTCGCGCAATTGCTCATGGGGCAGCGATAACCAAGCAGCATTAGAGCGCCTGTTTATGTCATGCGCTCATAGATTGCCTGTTGAGTTGCGATGCTGAAGTTGCCGGAAGAGTCGGTTGCCACGAAGACATCCAAAACGCTCTCCGAAGCAGGCAGCGCGGGAAACAATACGCTGGTGCCTGTGATCATGCTGGCACTGATTAGCTGTTCGCGAACCATTGCGTTGATTACGCCGTCCTTGCGTGCCCGATAAGAAAAACCGATACCTGCTTAAGGATTTCCTAGAGGCGGGGCGAGCACTTGCGGCTTTACAGTCATGCCTAGTATCCGACTGAGTGAAAAGGTCTTTTCATTCCCGAGCCTGTCGGATGGTCTACAAAAATAAGAAGGTGAAAAGCATGCGTCACGAAACGGTCGATATCAAAGCGTGGATCGACAACCGCCCGGTTGCCGGCTATCAGTGGCTCATCATGAGCCTGTGTTTCTTCATTGTGCTGTTCGATGGCTTTGACGTCGCGGTCATGGGTTTTATCGCGCCTTCGCTGATTCAAGATTGGGGCCTGTCCAAAGCGGCCTTTGGCCCAGTCATGAGTGCCGGCATGGTCGGGTTGGCCATTGGCGCCCTGACGGCTGGCCCCTATGCTGATCGCCTAGGGCGCAAAAAAATACTGCTGTTCGCCGTTACTGGTTTCAGTTTGTTGAGTCTTGCTTGTGCATTTGCCAGCAATCCTTACGAACTGGCGGCCTTGCGTTTGTTGACGGGTGTGGCTTTGGGCGCAGCGCTGCCCAATACCACAACACTGCTTTCAGAGTACCTGCCAGAGCGCAACCGGTCGTTGTTCATTACCATCATGTTTACCGGTTTCAACATGGGGTCGGGGTTGGGCGGTTTTTTGGCGGCCTGGCTAATTCCGCACCACGGCTGGCAATCGGTGCTCCTGGCTGGTGGAATCCTGCCGCTGGTGTTGTTGCCGTTCCTCTGGCTGCTGTTGCCCGAATCCGCACGTTTCCTGGCAACGCGTAATGCCCCCGCCAGCCAGATCGCCCGAGTGCTGAACAAACTGGGTGGCACCTTTTCGGCCACCACAAAATTCACCATGACCGAGCCTCAGGCTCAGCATAAGGCGCCCGTGCGCATGCTCTTCAGCGAGGGCTTCCGGTTTGGCACCGTCGCGCTATGGATGACTTATTTCATGGGCCTGTTGGTGATCTACCTGACCATGGGCTGGATGCCGACGCTTTTGCGCGAAGGTGGTCTGTCCATCGAGCGCGCGGCGACTATTACTGGCCTGTTCCAGATCGGCGGCACGGTCGGCGCAATTGTGGTCGGCTGGGCTATGGATCGGCGTAATCCAAACCGTGTGATTGCAACGGCCTACGCGATGGGCGGTGCGTTCATCCTGCTACTGGGAGCATTCAGTCTCGAGTCAAGTCTGTTGGCATTCGGCGTAGTGGCGGCTGGATTCTGTATGAGCGGTGCGCAGACCGGACTCAATGCTTTTGCTCCCGGCTACTACCCAACTGATTTTCGCGCTACGGGTGTGAGCTGGATGCTGGGGATCGGTCGCTTCGGGGCTATCTTTGGTTCTCTCATCGGTGGTGCAGTGCTCAGCCTCGGGTTAGGTCTGCCGTTGCTGTTTACCCTGCTGAGCGTGCCGGCTTTCATCGCTGCACTGGCAATCCTGGCCAACGGTCATGCTCGGCGACGGGTACATAAGGCTTTGCTGACGCAATAATTTACTTCGAACAAAGGAACTCATCATGGCACGCATCATCGGTGGCCTCGCTGTATCGCACACACCAACCATCGGCTTTGCCGTCGATCACGAAAAACAGAATGAGGCGGCCTGGGCGCCGATCTTCGAAGGCTTCGAACCGATCAAAGTCTGGCTGAAGGAGCAACAACCGGATGTGTTGTTCTACATCTTCAACGACCATGTGACCTCGTTCTTCTTCGACCACTATGGCGGGTTCTCCTTGGGAGTCGATGAGCATTACGAGGTGGCGGATGAGGGCGGTAATCCGCGCTTGCTGCCCGCGGTTGGCGGACATGCGGCGCTGTCGCGGCACATTGGTCAAAGTCTGATGGCCGATGAGTTCGACATGAGTTTCTTCCGTGACAAGCCACTGGATCATGGCTTTTTTTCGCCGATGTCTGCACTTTTGCCGTGCGAACCTGAGTGGCCGGTAGAAATCGTGCCGCTACAGGTCGGCGTGTTGCAGTTCCCGATCCCCAGTGCCCTGCGCTGCTACAAGCTGGGCCAGGCCTTGCGCCGTGCCATTGAAAGCTATCCCGAAGATCTAAAGGTGGCCATTGTCGCGACCGGTGGGGTGTCCCATCAGGTGCATGGCGAGCGTTGCGGCTTCAATAACCCGCAATGGGATGAGCAATTTGTTGATCTGCTGGTCAACGACCCGGTGCGCCTGACCGAAATCACCCATGCCGAGTACGCCACCCTCGGCGGAATGGAAGGCTCTGAAGTCATCACCTGGCTGATCATGCGCGGTGCGCTGTCGGCCACGGTGAAGAACCTGCATCAGGACTACTACCTGCCGTCCATGACGGGTATCGCCACGCTGTTGTTGGAGAATCAGGACAGGGAGGTGCCCGTCGAAGTCACGACGCGTCACTTGCAGCATATGCAGCATCAGTTGGCGGGTATCGAAAAACTGGAAGGCACCTACCCGTTCACCTTGGAGCGCAGCGCCAAGGGCTATCGCCTGAACAAATTCCTGCACCGGATGATCGAGCCGCAATGGCGCCAACGATTTCTTGAGGCACCGGAGGCGCTGTACGAGGAGGGTGGCTTGAGCGAAGAGGAATGCGATCTGCTGCGACGTCGTGACTGGCGCGGTCTGATCCAGTACGGGGCGATTTTCTTTGTGCTGGAAAAACTCGCTGCTGTGCTCGGCATTCCAAATCTGCAGGTCTACGCAGCAATGCGTGGGCAGACCCTTGAGGAGTTTATGAAGACCCGCAACCAGCAGGTGCTGTACTCGGTGGCGGGCAAAACCTCTCGCTGATCCTCAGGGGCGATCGCTCCGTTAGTTCTCGGCGACCTTTTCCGGGTCGCCATCACCCATTTTTCGCTTGATCCCAGTGTGCCCGGCAAATAAGGGCGCAGGGCATTTCTTTACCCAAAAATCGGAAAACAATAACAATGAAAATCACCGTTAATCGCCGAATCGCTTGCTCGCTGGCTGTTGCTTGTACGGCACCTCTGGAAGTTCAGGCCGCAGGTTTCATCGATGACGCCAGCGCGAACCTGAACCTGCGCAACTTCTACATCAACCGCAACTTTACCAATCCGGCTTACCCGCAAGGCAAGGCCGAAGAGTGGACGCAGAGCTTTATCCTCGATGCTCGTTCGGGTTTCACCCAGGGCACGGTGGGATTTGGCGTAGATGTGTTGGGACTCTATTCGGTCAAGCTTGATGGTGGGCAGGGCACCGGTGGTACGCAGCTATTGCCACTCGATAGCGATGGGCGTCCTGCCGATGATTTCGGCCGCTTGGCGGTCGCCGGGAAAATGAAAGTGGGCAAAACCGAACTGAAGGTCGGTGAGTGGATGCCGGTATTGCCGATCCTGCGTTCCGACGATGGCCGTTCGCTGCCGCAAACCTTCCGTGGCGGCCAGATCACCTCGCAGGATATCGATGGCCTGACCCTGTACGGCGGTCAGTTCCGGCAGAACAGCCCACGCAACGATTCAAGCATGGACGACATGTTCATGCAGGGGAAAACCGCGTTCACGTCCGATCGCTTCAACTTCGTCGGCGGTGAATACAGCTTTAACGACAAGCGCACCATGATTGGCCTGTGGAATGCCGAGCTCAAGGACATCTATCAGCAACAGTATCTGCAACTGGTACACAGTCAACCGCTCGGCGCCTGGACGCTGGGGGCAAACCTGGGTTACTTCTGGGGACGCGAGGACGGCAGTGCCCGCGCCGGCGACCTAGACAACCGCACCGCCTCAGCGCTGCTCTCGGCCAAGTACGGTGGCAACACCTTCTACGTCGGCCTGCAAAAGCTCACCGGTGACAACGCATGGATGCGGGTCAACGGCACCAGCGGCGGTACCCTGGCCAACGATAGCTTCAACAACAGTTATGACAACGCCCGAGAGAAATCCTGGCAACTGCGCCACGACTACAATTTCGTTGTCCTTGGCATCCCCGGCCTGACTTTGATGAACCGCTACATCAGCGGGGAAAACGTGCACACAGGCAGCATCACCGATGGCAAGGAGTGGGGACGTGAGTCCGAGCTGGCCTATACCGTGCAGAGCGGCACCTTCAAGAACCTCAACTTGCGCCTACGTAATTCCAGCATTCGTCGGGACTACAGCAGCAATGAGTTTGATGAGAACCGTCTGATCATCAGCTATCCATTGAGCCTGCTCTAACGCCTTGGCAAGCAGATTCGCCCCACAGGTGACCATTGTCGTTCACGAAGTCGTGTACGACATCAATCCCCTGCGGGTGCGAGCCTGCTCAGCCGCAGTCACTACTTGGAGCTCGTCAAATGTTCCCTGATCTTAAAATCCGCACCGGTATGATCACGGTGCTCGTACTCTTCATCGCGGCATTGCTCTTCTTGACCCAGAGCAGTTGGCGGGCGGCAGTCACCAGTCACGACGAGATCATCGAGTTGAACAGCGCCACTATTGTCATCGACGGCGTAAACAATTCGCTGCTATTGGCTACCCGAACCAGTGCTAACGTCTCTTCGGCGTTCATAGAAAGTATGGGCGGCCACGTTGAGGATGCACAAGCGCGTCTGTTGCGTAGCGAGGGTATCTGGGCGGAAAGTATCGCCAAGCTCAACGCTGCCGCCGACGCCATTAAAGATCCGTTGCTCAAGGGTATGGCCGACGAACTCAAGGTCTGCTTCGACAAGTTCGGGGCTGCCGTTGTCGGCCAGCGCGCAGCGGTGCGTGCTTTGTCGGCCGCAGATTACATTGAGTCAAATAAAGCGGCCGTTGATGGCATGGCCAAGCTGCAGGCGGTACGCCTAAAGCTGGTTGGCGAGCTGGAAACACGAAGCAAGCAGATCATTGTGCAATCAGTTGATCGGCTGAAAATGGCGCAGACCGTGGCAGCTACACTGGGCGTTATTACATTGGCCATGGCCATCCTGTGCTGGGTCTTTATCGCTACCCGTGTATTGCGGCCCTTGCGCGATGCAGGTCAACATTTTCGACGTATCGCAGGTGGCGATCTCACTCAGCCTGTGACCGTTCCTGGCCGTAACGAAATTGGCGAACTCTTCGTCGAGCTTCAGCGCATGCAAACCAGCCAGCGCGTCACCCTGGATCTGATCACCGGTTCCGCGACCCAACTGGCGTCAGCTGCACAAGAACTGAATGCTATAACAGGAGAAAGCAATCGTGGGCTTCAGCAGCAGAACCAGCAATTGGAACAGGCCGTCACGGCAGTCAACGAAATGACGAGCGCCATCGAAGAGGTGGCTCGTAACGCCGTGTCGACTTCGCAAACGGCCGCTGCCTCCGACAACCTATCGAAAAAGAGCCGTCAGCAAGTCCACGAGAATATCGAGGGAACCCAATCGATGACAGCCGATATCCAGGGCAGCGCCGAATGCATTCAAAATCTGGCTCATGAAGTGCGAAACATTAGCAAAGTACTGGACGTAATACGGTCGGTTTCCGAACAGACCAACCTACTGGCGCTCAATGCTGCCATTGAAGCAGCACGCGCCGGTGAAGCCGGACGTGGTTTTGCGGTGGTGGCCGACGAGGTACGGACGCTGGCATACCGGGCGCAGGAGTCGACTCGTGAAATCGAACAGATCATTGCTAGCGTGCAGAGCACAGCCGAACAGGCGGTTGGAGCTATGCATGCTAGTTCGTCTAAAGCACAGGTGGCGCTAAACATGACTCAAGCGAGCGGTGTAGTGCTGGAAGAAGTATTCGCTGCCATCGGCCAGATCAATGAGCGCAACCTGGTGATCGCGAGCGCAGCGGAAGAACAGGCGCAGGTGGCGCGTGAAGTGGACAGCAATCTCCTCACAATCCGCGACCTGTCGGCGAAATCTTCGGAAGGTGCGCAACAAACGAACACTGCCAGCAAGCAGCTGACACAGCTTGCGGAGGAGTTAAGCGGGCTGGTAGGACGCTTTCGCACGTGACTATTGGTAGTTTCCCCGTAAATGGGCAAACTCAAACTATTTCATTGAGCTTCCTCGCGAAGCAGTGCTCCAGGCACATATTAGGTTGGTGACGGGCCTGAACCACTGCCTGCCTCAAGGATCACCCGGCGAATCGTATCCATCAGGGCTTGAGCCACCGGAGAGTGCAGGCAGCCGCTACGATAAGTCAGGCCGATGGCCCGGGTAGTTTGCCTCAGCTCCAGCGGCAGGATGCACAATTCGCCCGAGGCAATCTCATGTTCCAGCTGGTGAGTGGACACTGCGGCGAGCATGTCCGAACGCAATAACAGTCCACGAATGATAGACATGTCGCCGCTTTCCACCATCGGTCGGGGCGGCGCAATCCCGAACCGGGTGAAGCACTCGTCGAGCATCTGCCGGGCGGGCGATCCGGCGCGAGGCAGTACCCACTGGGCGGCGCTGAGCTCATCTTGCAAAGCCGTTTTTAGATAGAGCGGGTGATCACGCCGCGCCACCACTACCATTTCCTCCGTGAGCAACACTTCACCGCTCAGGTCGCTGGCGTAGGCCTGCGGCCGTAGGGCGCCAAAAATGAAGTCCACATCGCCGGCTCGCAACTCGGTCGCCAGCAGATCGAATGGGCTTTCGTTGGTGATAACTTGGGTCGCAGGGTGTTCGGCCATCAAGCGCACGATGGCCTCGGGCAAAATACGCGTACGACCCAAGGGTAGGGCACCGACATGTACCACGCCTTGCAGGTCACCGCGCATTGCGGTGATATCGGTCTCGATATGGCGCAACTCGTTCAGCGCCCGACGGATCGGAAAGAGGATTTCATGGCTGACACGCGTCGGCTGCAGTCCGCGAGGTGTACGCTCGAACAATGATTGGGCACAGCCATTTTCCATGACCTTGATGGTCGAGCTGATCGCCGGCTGGCTCAGACCAAGCAAGCTGGCAACGGTCTGCATATGGTGGGTTTCACAAAGTTTGACAAAAACTTGCAGGCGCCTGTTCTGGAACAGGTAAAGCGGTTCGACAGCACGCTTCTCCCCACTACCTAGTAAGCGTGGCACGCTTTCGAGCTCGGCCAGTACCCGACGCGCCCGAGGCAATAGCCGCGCACCGTAATCGGTCAAACGCATACCGTTGGCATGACGTTCAAACAACGGTACATCCAGCCGGGCTTCCAATTCGGAAATAGACCGGGTGACCACCGACTGCGCCCGGAACAGGGCCACAGAAGCCTTCGAAACGCTGCCATGGTCGGCGACTCTGACGAAGGCTCGCACCTGCATCAGGCTGGGAAGTTCATTGGTCTCCATGGGAAGCGTGCTCTACATATCGATGTTTAAGTCTGACTATGCATCGCCCATTGGCTGTAGGCAATAAAAAAAAAGCATACCTCGAAAACTCTAACGCATTTCTACCTCAGTGGTTCGCGGTGCGATGCTCTTTCGAAACGCAGGAGGAGAATCCGCAATGAACGAATCACCAAAAAACGCGCTGGTCGTCAGCGCACACTCTGCCGATTTCGTCTGGCGTGCCGGTGGTGCCATCGCGCTGCATGCACAGCAGGGTTACAACGTGCACATCGTCTGCTTGTCCTTCGGCGAACGCGGTGAGTCCGCCAAGCTGTGGCGCAAGGGCGAGATGAGCGAAGGCAAAGTCAAAAGCGCTCGCCGCGAAGAGGCCCAGGCCGCCGCCGATATCCTGGGTGCCAGTGTCGAGTTTTTCGATATCGGCGACTACCCGATGCGTGCCGACAAGGAAACGCTGTTTCGCCTGGCCGATGTGTTCCGCCGGGTTCAGCCCGAATTCGTGTTGAGCCATTCGCTGAAAGATCCTTACAACTACGATCACCCGCTTGCCATGAACCTGACCCAAGAGGCGCGTATCATCGCCCAGGCCGAAGGCTACAAACCGGGTGAGAAAATCGTCGGCGCACCACCGGTCTACAGCTTCGAACCTCACCAGCCCGAGCAATGCGAATGGCGCCCTGACGTGTTGCTGGACATCACTTCGGTCTGGGACAAAAAGTACGCCGCCATCCAGTGCATGGCCGGTCAGGAACACCTCTGGGAGTACTACACGCGCGTTGCCCTGCAGCGTGGTGTGCAAGCCAAGCGCAACGTAGGGATCACCTCCAGCCGCGACATCATTTATGGCGAGGGCTACCAAAGCATCTTCCCGCGCGTGACGGAGAATCTGGGATGAGCGAGTTGATCGGAAAAACCGGTGTTGTCGTGCGCAATATCGCCAGGGCCGACCAGGTGTTGGTCGATGAATTGCGGCGCTTCGGTGTCGCGACCGTCCACGAATCTCAGGGGCGAAAAGGCCTGCTGACGTCTTCGATCACACCAATACAACGAGGCACAGTGATCAGTGGCTCGGCGGTCACGGTGCTGGTGGCACCGGGCGACAACTGGATGTTCCATGTGGCGGTGGAGCAGTGCCGCCCCGGCGATATCCTGGTGGTCGCCCCCAGTTCGCCATGCACCGACGGCTACTTCGGCGACCTGCTCGCCACTTCGCTCAAGGCTCACGGCGTGCGTGCCCTGGTGATCGATGCCGGCGTGCGTGATACCCACACGCTGCGCGAGATGGGGTTCCCGGTTTGGTCTCGCGCCATCAGTGCTCAGGGCACGATCAAGGAGACCCTTGGTTCGGTCAATCTGCCACTGGTATGCGGCGGTCAGTTGGTCAACCCAGGTGACGTGGTGGTAGCCGATGACGATGGTGTGGTTATCGTGCGTCGCGGCGAAGTGCCCCAGGTTGTCGAAGCCAGTCGAGCGCGTGCCGATCTGGAAGAGCAAAAGGCCTTGCGCTTGGCGAAGGGCGAATTGGGGCTGGACATCTACAACATGCGTGCACGCCTCGCTGAAAAAGGGTTGCGGTACGTCGACAGTCTTGACGATCTCGGAGATTGAGCATGAGCCAGACACGCATTCCTTGCCTGTTGATGCGCGGTGGGACGTCGAAAGGGGCTTATTTCCTTGCTCAGGACTTGCCAGATGAGTCGGCACTGCGAGACCGCGTCTTGCTGGCCGTCATGGGCTCGCCAGATGCGCGCCAGATCGATGGCATCGGTGGCGGCGACTCGCTGACCAGTAAGGTGGCAATCATCAAGCCGTCCAAGCGTGTCGAAGCTGATGTTGATTACCTGTTTGCCCAAGTGTTGGTGGAGGAGCCGCGAGTCGATTATGGCCAGAACTGCGGCAACATCCTCACCGGTGTCGGCCCGTTCGCCATCGAACGCGGACTGGTGGATGTGACGGGTGATGTGACTCCGGTGCGTATCTTCATGGAGAACACCGGGCAGATTGCGATTGCGCATGTGCCTACCCCCAATGGTGCCGTTTGCTATACCGGTGATGCGCGAATCGACGGAGTTCCCGGCGGTGGTGCGCCGTTGATCGTGGAGTTCGAGGATGTCGCCGGCTCCAGTTGCGGTGCTTTGTTGCCGACTGGCAATGCAGTGGATCTGTTCGACGGCGTTGAAGTCACTTGCGTGGACAATGGCATGCCAGTGGTGCTGATCCGAGCCGAAGACCTCGCTTTGAGCGGCTATGAGAGTCCGGCACAACTGGATGCCAATACTGAGTTGAAAGCCCGCCTTGAATCGATCCGCGTGCAGGCCGGCCCGCGCATGAACCTCGGCGATGTTAGTCAGCGCAACGTGCCCAAAATGTGCCTGATTGCACCGGCACAAGCCGGTGGGGCGCTTAGCACCCGTACATTCATCCCTCATCGTTGCCATACCAGCATTGGAGTGTTCGGTGCGGTCAGTGTTGCCGCTGCCTGCTTGATCGAGGGCAGTGTGGCTTCACGTCTGGCCAGGGTGAAGGATGGAGACGTTAAGCAAGTTTCGGTGGAACACTCGATGGGCGAGTTCACCGTGGAACTGCGTCTGCACAATGGCCAGTTGGTCAGTTGCGGGCTGATGCGAACGGCAAGGTTGTTGTTGGATGGAGCCGTATGTGTTCCGGCGAATTTGTGGGAGGGCCGGGGCCCATCTCGGCGATAACACTTAGCGAAATGAAAGACATGGTGCCGACGGGCTGCGCCCTGTGCAGCCGCAGTCGGTACCCAGCAGCTAAAGTCGGACACCCACCCATCGATGGCAAGCAATCACCCGACAAAGTGTTTGACTCCATTGGTTGGATCTCCATCAGCGAGCATCTGCTTCAAGCGCTGACGTTCCTCAGTCCCAGGCAGTACGCCAGTCGTCTTCGCCTCCAGCACGGTAATGCCCTCTGCGTTCAGTATTCTGACTTCTGCTTTTGCGCGACCGCGCTCATCGATATCAACGATGAGCCAGTGGCAGGTGATCTCGTCTCCCGCATACACGGGACGTTTAAACTCGAAACTCATTCCTGTAGCGAGCCAACCAATTTGCCCACCCACTTCGGTGACGAGGCTGGCCGTCAGCAAGCCATGGGCAATGGGGGCCTTGAACCCACGCAACTCTGCGTAGCGTGTGTCGCAGTGAACCGGATTGTAATCGCGAGAGATTTGCGCGAATCGGCAAATATCGTCCTCTGTAAAACAGCGGACTACCGTGAATCGGTCTCCGACCTCAAGACCTTCGGCTGCACGCTCTCTTGGACTTTTCATCACAACTCCCTGGACGGTGAGGGCTGGGCCTGAAAAGTATGTTCAGGGCCTGGAAATGTTCCAGCATTCACCTCAAGCGCAAAGTCCCTCGCTGCCGAGTGAAGTACTGATCGAAGATCTGCGTATTGTTTGACGAATCGCGGCAGACGGCCGCCGCGCAGTCCGGCCATGTCCTGCCAGACCAGCACCTGGGCATCGCAATGCTTACCCGCGCCAATCCCGACAGTCGGAATTGAAATGGCTTCCGTGATCGCTCGACCGACGTCACCAGGCACCATCTCAATCAGAACAGCAAAGGCACCAGCGGCCTCAAGCGCTTTGGCACTATCAATCAGGCGCTGCGCATCTTCGCCTCGGCCCTGGACGCGGTAACCGCCCAGCTGATGTTCCATCTGAGGGGTAAAGCCAATGTGCGCCATGACCGGTATGCCTGAGTTCACGAGCTTCTCGACCTGCGGCAGCATTTCGATCCCGCCCTCGAGTTTGACCGCATGCGCACCGCCTTCTTTCATGAAGCGCACCGCTGTATGGAAGCACTGTTCCGCAGATGCCTGATAGGAGCCGAATGGAAGATCGGCGATCACCAGTGCCCGTCGGGTCGAACGGCTGACCGCACGAATCAGAGGGATCATTTCGTCAACGGTGATCGATAGCGTGGATTCATTACCGTAGACATTGTTGGATGCAGAGTCGCCGACTAACAGGACGGGTATTCCCGCTTCCTCGAAAATGGCTGCGGTGTACATGTCATACGCAGTGAGCATCGCCCATTTCTGGCCCTCCATTTTCATTTGTTTCAGGTGCGGAATTCGCACTCGGGTCGCCGGTTGGGCGTTGCCATACGGCGAAGGCTGATCGCTCATGATGTGGTCTCGCGGAAAAATTGGATTAACTGAACATCTGCTCGCTGAGCAGAATGACTGCGATGATGATCATGGCCGCGCCGGAAAAACGACTGACGAATTGAGCTGCAGCTGGACGTGCCCGCAGTACCACCTGCGAGCCAAATCCGACCAGCAGATAGATCACGCCGCAACTGAAGGTGTGGATGAGCCCCAGCGCAATCATTTGCATCGGCACAGGCCAGGCAGCGGTGGCGTCGGTGAATTGCGGTAAAAGCGCCAGGAACAGCAGGAACACCTTCGGATTCAGCCCGCTCACGCAAAGCCCCTTGATCGCCCAGCGCGTCCAGGATCCCGATGTCTGAACTTCATCAGAGTGTGGTGTAGCGGGGTGCGCAAGCATATTCAGGCCCAGCCAAAGTAGATAGCCCGCCCCGGCAACGGTCAGTACGGTCAAGGTAGTGGGGTGGTTGGCCACCAGCGTGCCGACACCGCCGGCAACAATCATGGTTGCGATCAAATGGCCGGACAACAGCCCACCCACGGCGGGTATGACCACTCGGCCCTTTAGGCCTGCCGAAATTGCATAGGCCCAATCTGCGCCCGGGGTTATGACGAATAAAATCGACACTGCCCAAAAGGCAACGAAAACGCTCAAGGTCATGGTGCTATCCACCCCTGCTGCTGACATCCCGCGTACTGCATCGTCCCGCTCCGGTAATTATTGGTGCAAGGAAGAATAATGAATTCTTGTTAGAATTTACTTCCAAAGGTAATCAGCTAGTCGCTATTAGTGGGGAGATTTTTCTAAATGGACAGGATTGATCGCAAGATTCTTTCTGAACTGCAAAAGGACGGTCGCCTTTCAGTCACCGAACTCGCCGAGCGCGTTGGGCTGAGCCTTTCCCCTTGCCATCGACGGGTACGCGCACTGGAAGAGTCGGGTGTGCTGCTCGGCTATCGAGCACAGCTTGATCCAGGCGCATTAGGCCTTAACTTTTCCGCCATGGTATTTGCCACGTTGCGTGAAGGTGACAGGCAAGCGGTCGAGGCATTCGAGAGAGCACTTGTTGATATCCCTCAAGTGGTCGACGCTCAACGACTATTTGGCGAACCCGATTACCTGTTGCACGTCATCACTCAGGATCTGCCTGCGTTTCAAAGGCTCTACGATGAGAGTCTTTCGACGCTTCCCAACGTGCAACGTCTGACCTCGACGCTGGTTATGAAACGGGTCGTTCAGGACAGGCCTCTTCCTTTGTGATTGTGGGTGGGTTGAGCGTCAGGTTTGGCGGGCCGCCTCTTGAGCGAGTTTCAGTGAGAACAGAAGGAAAACAGTCAGCAGGCCAGCGATGAACAGCCCCACACCCAGCCAGTGAGCATGCTGCCAAAAGCTCCTCCCCAAGTACCCACCGCACTGGCACCTGCATAGAAGAAAATTTGATAAAGGGAAGTTGCTTGTCCTTTTGCAGTCTTCGCACATCGCCCAATCCAACTGCTGGCAATGGCATAAGAGCCAAAAAAACCGAAGGTGAAAGTCAGTTGTGCCAATGACGAAGGAGTAGAGGTTGTTCACTAGGGTGAGCACCACGCCAATCAATGTCAGGAGAATGATCTTCCAGAACACTTTTGGTCGACCGACTCGGTCTGCCAAAGAGCCAATTTTGGCCGAGCTATACAAAAGACAACAGGTTGACTGTCTGCTGGCTGAGAAAGAATGGGCCCTGGAGCAGACGCAATGCTGAATTTTTGAAATGAATAAGAAACCCTCCCACCAGATTTTTCGTGTTGATTGCACGAGGTGTAACGTGTCGGTACTCCGGCAAGTAACGCAAGAAAGGTACAGCGGAAATAGTGGCCTACAACGTGCAGACAGCGGTCGATATTCAGCACCATTTGATCGTTGCGTACGAGGTGACCAACGTCGGTTCCGACCGTGATCAACTCAGCTCGATGGCCAAGCAGGCTCGCGAGCCGATAGCGTCAGAAACGTTTTCGGTGGTGACGGACCGAGTTTATTTCAAAAGCGAACAAATTCTGGCTTGTCACGATGCAAGTATCATCGCCTATGTGCCCAAGCCGATGACCTCTGGAGCCAAGGGTGACGGGCGTTTCAATAACGATGCCTTCATCTATGACTTGGTAAAAAACGAATACATTTGTCCGGCTGGAGAGTCGCTGATCTGGCACTATTCCTACGTTGAAAAAGGCCTGAAGTTGCATCGTTATTGGAGTTCGAAATGCCATGGCTGCACGTTGAATTTCAGTGCACACCGAGCACGGAACGCCGAGTTCGACGCTGGGGGCATGAAGAAGTATTGGAGGAGATGCAGCTTCGGCTGAGCAAAGCGCCAGAGATGAAGCGAGTCCGAAATCGGACGTTTGAGCATCCCTTCGGGACGCTCAAATAATGGGTGGGTGCAACGCACCTCCTGACGCGAAAGCTGGCCGCGGTAAGCGCGGAGATGAGCTTGGATGTGCTCGCCTACAACTTGAAACGGGTCATGAAAATCATCGGCCCCCGCCACTTGATGAAGGCGCTAACGGCCTGGGCCGATTACTGCCTGTCGCAAACAGAGCGGATTTGCTTGCCCGATTTAAAAACAAATGACCTCGTTTTATTTTCTAATGACCACTGAAGGCTGAGTAGACGGCAATTGCGATAGTCTGTGTAAACCAACGGTTTATAATGGCGTCTATGGAAACCTTCAGCAGTATCGAATGCTTCGTACGCAGCGCCGAGGTCGGCAGCTTTGCCGAGGCCGCGCGACGCTTGAGCCTGACACCGGCAGCCGTGGGCAAGAGCGTGGCCAAGTTGGAAGCGCGGCTTGGGGTACGTTTGTTTCAGCGCAGCACCCGCAGCCTGAAGTTGACCGAGGCCGGGCAGCTGTTTTTAAGCGAAGTCAGTGCCAGCCTGCACACGATCCAGAATGCCGTGGCCAATCTCGCCAGCGCCGAGGGGCGTCCGGCGGGTACGTTGAAGGTCAGCATGGGCACCGTGTTCGGGCGGTTATACATCGTGCCGCTGCTCGGGGAGTTTTTGCGGCGCTTTCCGGCGATCAACCCGGACTGGCATTTCGATAATCGGCAGGTCGACCTGATCGCCCAGGGTTTCGACGCCGCGATTGGTGGCGGATTCGAATTGCCCCAAGGGGTGGTGGCGCGCAAGCTGACCCCGGCCCATCGCGTGTTGGTGGCTTCAGCCGCTTACCTGGCGGCGCACGAAGCGATCCTTGAACCTGATGATCTCAAGCGTCACGGCGGCATTCTCATCCGCTCGCCGCAGACCGGCCGAGTGCGTTCCTGGCAGTTGACCAGTCGCACTCGACAACACAGCCCGCTGACGCTCAAGGCGCGGATGACCATGAGCGATTCGGAGGCGGCCTGTGCCACGGCCGTCCAGGGTTTGGGCATTGCACTGGTGAGCATGCCGTTTGCGGTGGGTTATCTGGAGGCGGGGACGTTGGAGAGGGTGCTGCCGGACTGGTATGTCGATGATGGCAATATTTCCATCTATTACGCCGAGCACAAGCTGCTGCCGGGCAAGACTCGGGCGTTTGTGGATTTCATCATCGAGCAGTTTGCCGAGCGGGGGTTGAGTCAGCGTTTTAGTGCTATTTGAGTCAGGCTTGAGACCGAGGTGTTGCCATCGCGGGCAAGCCACGCTCCCACAGGGTTTTGCGGCTTACCACAATGAGTAAACGACGCGAAACCCTGTGGGAGCGGGCTTGCCCGCGATGAACGATAACGCGGTCTATCGCGCAAACCGCCCCGGCCAGCCAATGATGTTTTTCGGCCGCGGTGTCGCATAAGTCCGCACCTTGGACGTCGACAACCCCAACCGAACCAACGATTCGGCGATAGTCACCGCCGCCGTCACACCATCGATGACAGGCACACCGGTGCGTTGGCGAATCTGCTCATCCAGCCCCGCCATGCCACCGCAACCCAGGCAAATCACCTCGGCCTTGTCCTGGGTCACCGCCAGTTCAGCCTGATGCACGATGGCCTCGAGCGCGCGTTGAGGTTCGTGTTCCAGTTCCAGCACCGCCAGGCCGCTGGCCCGCACCGAGGCACAGCGGTCCCAGAGTCCGGACAGTTTCAGGCGATCTTCGATCAGTGGAACGGTGCGGTCGAGGGTGGTCACGACCGAGTAGGCATGGCCGAGAAACATCGCGGTGCTCGCTGCCGCATCGGTGATGTCCACCACCGGTACGTTGAGCAATTCCTGCAGGCCTTCGCGGCCGTGTTCGCCGTAGCCGGCTTGAATCACGGCATCGAACGGCTGGTCGTAGGCCATGACCCGATCCATCACCGCAATGGCGGCCAGGTAGCTTTCGAAGTTGCCTTCGATCGAGTCGGCGCCGAAGTAGGGCGTCAGGCCAACGATTTCCGTGCCGGGCGCGGCCACGGCCTGGGCCGAGCGGGCGATGGCCTGGGTGATGGATTCGGTAGTGTTGACGTTGACCACGAGAATACGCATGGGAAGTCCCGCTTCAGGCTTGCGGATCTGAGTGTGTGTATGTTTTGAGATTGTTGTATACAAAACTTGTATGCACTTAAGCCAGATCTGTGCCAGTTGAGATTCTATAAAAGCCTTTTCTGAAATCGTTTTGTTAATGATTTGTTTTAAGTGACTGAAAAAACGGCGATATAAATTGACCGTTTGAACAGGTATCTATTTTTCAACGGGATTTTTGAGGTCGGTTGACTGGGGAAGTCTGGAAAGTAGCGTGTAACTTTTTGGGGCGTTAAAATTAAAAGTGCACACACAAATGGCACCTATGGTGACATTCGTGTGTACACATTGTAGGAGCCAGGTGGGATCAGGCTTTGGATTTGCTGATGATGTTCCCTGCATGCAGCCCGCATTCTTTCTGCGTCGCTTCTTCCCACCACCAGCGACCTTCACGCTCGTGCTGGTTTGGCAATACCGGGCGGGTGCACGGCTCACAGCCGATACTGATGAAGCCGCGTTCGTGCAAGCTGTTGTACGGCAGCTCCAGCATGCGGATGTAACCCCAGATCTCTTCGCTGGTCATCTGCGCCAGCGGGTTGAACTTGTACAGGGTGCGTTCCGGGGTAGAGAACGCGGTATCGATTTCCATCACCGCCACGGCGCTGCGCGTGCCCGGGCTCTGGTCGCGGCGCTGGCCGGTGGCCCAGGCCTTCACGCCAGACAGCTTGCGACGCAGCGGCTCGATCTTGCGGATGCCGCAGCATTCGCCATGACCGTCCTTGTAGAAACTGAACAGGCCTTTTTCTTTCACGAACGGTTCGAGTTTGGTGTAGTCCGGCGACACCAATTCGATGTCGATCTTGTAGTGCTCGCGCACTTGATCGATGAAGCGGTAGGTTTCGGGATGCAAGCGGCCGGTGTCGAGGCTGAACACTTTGACGTTCTTGTTCAGCTTCCAGGCCATGTCTACCAGCACCACGTCTTCGGCGCCGCTGAAAGATATCCACAGATCATCACCGAACTCGGCAAAAGCGAGTTTCAAGATGTCCTGGGCGGATTTGTTGGCATAGGTCGTGGCGAGTTCCACGACGTCGAACGTTGGGCTCATCAGGGCGGCTTCCTACAGGTCGGTGGCGCTGGGCGCTCTATATGGGGCTGATGGTAACAAAAAGCTGCGCTGGCCGGGGCGTCCTCTGCGTTGCGTGGTGGTGGAGTTGTCGCTAGAGTTCGGGCTCGCTCGACTCAATAAACAATACCAATGGGAGTGTCTTGTGGAAATTGCCTGTCTGGATCTTGAAGGTGTGCTGGTCCCGGAAATCTGGATCGCCTTCGCCGAAAAAACCGGGATCGAATCCCTCAGGGCCACCACCCGGGACATTCCCGACTATGACGTGCTGATGAAGCAACGTTTGCGGATTCTGGATGAACACGGCCTGAAGCTCGCCGACATCCAGGAAGTGATCGCCACGCTCAAGCCGCTGGACGGTGCTGTCGAGTTCGTCGATTGGCTGCGCGAGCGCTTCCAGGTGGTGATCCTGTCGGACACCTTCTACGAGTTTTCCCAGCCGCTGATGCGTCAGTTGGGCTTTCCGACCCTGCTTTGCCATCGTCTGATTACTGATGATACCGGCCGGGTGACGGGCTATCAGCTGCGTCAGAAAGATCCCAAGCGTCAGTCGGTGCTGGCCTTCAAGAGTCTGTACTACCGGGTGATCGCCGCAGGGGATTCCTACAACGACACCACCATGCTGGGCGAGGCGGATGCGGGGATTCTGTTCCATGCACCGGACAACGTGATAGCCGAGTTCCCGCAATTTCCGGCGGTGCATACGTTTGAAGAGCTGAAGCAGGAATTCATCAAGGCTTCCAACCGTGCCTTGAGCCTCTAGGCTGCGCAATGATCGTTCCCACGCTCTGCGTGGGAATGCAGCCCGGGACGCTCCGCGTCCCACGATCGGTGGGGATTACAGGTTTTGCAGGGTATCGAGCAGCACCTTCACCTTGGTGATCGATTCCTGATACTCGGCCTGCCACTGCGAATCGGCGACGATTCCGCCACCGCCCCAGCAACACACCTGCCCATCCTTGACCAGCAGGCTGCGGATGGCGATGGAGCTGTCCATCTCGCCGCGCACATCCAGGTATAACAGTGAGCCGCAATACAGGCCGCGTCGGGTGGGTTCCAGTTCGTCGATGATCTGCATCGAGCGAATTTTCGGCGCACCGGTAATCGAACCACCCGGGAAGCTGCCGGCGATCAGGTCCAGCGCATCCCGATCATCCGCCAGTTCGCCGGTCACGCTGCTCACCAGGTGATGCACATTCGGGTAGCTTTCCAGGCTGAACAACTCAGGCACACGAACCGAACCGGTGCGGCAGGTGCGACCGAGGTCGTTGCGCAACAGGTCGACGATCATCAGGTTTTCCGCGCGGTCCTTGGGGCTGGCCAGCAGTTCGGCGGCGTTTGCCGCGTCTTCGGCAGCGTTAAGGCCCCGTGGGCGCGTGCCTTTTATCGGACGGGTCTCGACGAAGCGCTCGCTGACTTTGACGAAGCGCTCCGGTGACAGGCTCAGCACCGCGCCGCCGTCGGGCAGGCTTTGGAAGCCGGAAAAAGGCGTCGGGCACGCCAGCCGCAACGCGCAGTACGCCGTCCATGGATCACCCTGGCAGGGCGCACGGAAGCGTTGGGCGAAATTGACCTGATAGCAGTCACCGGCCTGGATGTATTGCTGGATGCGCTCGATCGCCTCGCGATACTGATCAGCGTTCAGATCGGCATTCATCGGCGCTTGCAGCTTGAACGGTTCGAGCGCGTCAGCGGCGGGCTGGCTGAACAGCTGGATCAGGCGCTGCCGTTCGCTGTCGGCCAGCGTTGGGTGAAACACCAATTGGCTGGTGGCCTGGTGGTGATCGCTGATCAGTGCCCAGTCGTACAGGCCGAAACGCGCATCCGGCAACTGCAGGTCATCCAGGGCCTGGCTCGGCAGGTTTTCCAGGTGGCGGCCGAAGTCGTAGCTCAGGTAGCCGATCAAGCCGCCCGCGAACGGCAACTCATAGGGTGCGGGCAGCGATGCTTCGCCCAGTCGCGTCAGATTGTCCCGAAGGCGTTGCAGGAAATCGTTGCCACGTTCATCAGGCGCTACCGCCAGTTGTTCCAGCGGCCAGGCGCTGAGCAGGTCAAAGCGCCCGCGCTCGGCACTGGGGCGGCCGCTGTCGAGCAGAACGGCACCGGGGGCATGACGAATGGCCGCGAAGTAGTCGGCAGGGTTGGCGCGATAGGGCAGCGGGTGTACGGAACAGGTCAGCATGGGCGGGTTGGATCAGCCATCGAGGCGGGGTGGCGATTGTAGTCCCCTCGAAGAATTGCTCCTAGAGGGGATTGGCGAGTTGATGACTTCGATTCTTCCTACGCGCAGCAAAGGAATGCCTCAATGGACGCTCTGCGTCCGCTTTGGGACGCGCAGCGTCCCGGGCTGCATTCCCACGCAGAGCGTGGGAACGATCAGCAAGAGGGGGTCAGCCCTCGACCGGCGGAATATGCCCGAACATCTCCTGCACAAACGCCATGCGTTCTTCGACGGATTCAGTCACGCCACGTGCCTTCAAGTCTTCCAGCCGCGCCTCGACCGCATGGGTGCGCAACGTCAGGCCGCAATCATTGGCAATCTGGATATTCAGGCCGGGCCTTGCGTTGAGCTCGAGGATCAGGGGGCCTTTTTCCTGGTCCAGCACCATGTCGACACCGATGTAGCCCAGCCCGCACAGCTCGTAGCACCCCGCCGCGAGTTTCATGAAGCCGTCCCAGTAGGGCAGCTGCACGCCATCCACCGCGTTGGTGGTGTCCGGGTGCTTGGTGATGATGTTGTTCAGCCAGGTGCCGCGCAGGGTCAGGCCGGTGGCCAGGTCGACACCGACACCGATGGCGCCCTGGTGCAGGTTGGCCTTGCCGCCGGACTGACGGGTGGGCAAGCGCAGCATGGCCATGACCGGATAGCCCATCAACACGATGATGCGAATGTCCGGCACACCTTCGTAGCTGATGCTCTTGAAGATCTGGTCCGGGATCACCCGGTATTCGATCAGTGCGCGGTCGCGATGCCCGCCCAGGGAGTACAGGCCGGTCAGGATGCTGGAGATGTGGTGTTCGAGCTCTTCGTGGCCGATGATCTTGCCGGACACCGTGCGATAGCGGCCCTCGAAGCGGTCGGCGATGACAATGATGCCGTCGCCGCCAGCGCCCTGGGCCGGCTTGATCACGAAGTCGTTGTGCCCGTCGATGATCTCGCCGAGCTTGTCGATTTCCTTTTCGGTGGAGATCACCCCATACAGCTGCGGCACATGGATGCCAGCGCTGATCGCGCGTTCCTTGGTGATGATCTTGTCATCGACGATCGGGTACAGGCTACGCTTGTTGTACTTGAGCACGTAGTCCGCGTTACGCCGGTTAATGCCCATGATGCCCCGGGCCTCCAGGGCTTTCCAGGTCTTCCAGAAACCGAACATCAGGCGTCAGCCTTCTTCAGGAAAGCCTTGAAGCGCACCAGCTCGGTCAGGCGGTAGCCGCGGTAGCGACCCATGGCCAGCATGAAGCCCACCATGATCAGCAGGATCGCCGGGAAGGTGAACACGAAGTACACCAGCTCCGGAATGGTCATGATCAGGTGTGCCAGCGTCGCCGCGAACAAGGTGCCGATCGCCACTTTCATGGCATGGCTGGCGCCGCGCTCTTCCCAGGTGATCGACAGGCGTTCGATGGTCATGGTCAGGATCACCATCGGGAACAATGCCACCGACAGGCCGCGCTCCAGGCCGAGCTTGTGGCTGAACAGGCTGATGGCCGCGATCAACACCACCACGAACGTCAGCACCACCGAGAGTCTTGGCAGCATTTGCAGTTTCAGGTGTTCAAGGTAGGAACGCAACGACAGCCCCAGCGCCGTGATGATGGTAAACAGCACGATACCGAAACCCAGTTGAGTCTCGCGGAAGGCCAGGGCGATCAGCACCGGGGTAAAGGTGCCGAGGGTCTGCAGGCCGATCAGGTTGCGCAGGACCAGGATCACCAGCACGCCGATCGGGATCATCACCATGATCATGAAGGTCTGCTGGGTTTGCAGCGGCAGGCCGTACAGCGAGTATTCGAGGAAGTTGGCGTCGGTGTTTTCGTCGGTCAGCTTGGCCAGGCGAATGGCGTTCATTTCGCTGTTGTTCATGCTGAAGGTCACAGTGGCCTTCTTGCCGCCATCGACGGTGATCAGGTTTTCATCGCCCGTCCACCACAGCAAGCGGTCGGTCGGCAGGCCCTGTTCGCCGGTTTCCGGGTTGAAGTACAGCCAGTCGGTGCCATTGAAGCTGCGCAGCCAGAGTTCCGGGGTTTGCGGCTGGTCGGCCACCAGGCGAATGGTATGGACCTTTTCCACCGGCACGTGGGCGATGGACAGCAACAGTTCGACGATCTTCGCCTTGTGGGCCGGTGTCGGGTCGCCGGCCAGGAGCATCTTGGCGTTGTCGTCGTTGCTGTTGTTGACCCGCTTGATCGCTTCGCTGATGAAGGTCTCGACGTCGGCCGAGTGCTGGCGAATCGGTGCCAGCAGCGCTTCGGCGGCGAGTTTCTCAGGGCCTTCCAAGGCAATGCTGTCGCGGAAGGTCGGGCCCTTGATCTTGGCTTTTTCGGCGGTGTAGCGCTTGGTCAGCACCAGGCGGTAATAAAGTGTCTGGTTGCCTTTGGCCCGGCGCGCCGACCAGGTGACCTTGCGGTTGCCGTCGACACGGTTCACGGCCACGCCGTAGTTATTGGAGATGAAGCTTTCGTTGAGACTTACGTAATCGCGGCTCAATGGTGGCACGAACATCTGGATCTTGACCGGGTCCTTGGCACTGGCGACGAACTCGACCTTGGCGTCGATGTTCCACAAGTCGTCGGTGGCGTCTTCCGTCACGGGAATGCCGAGTACGAAGATCTGGTAGGCCGTGACTGAAATGCCCAACACCACCAGGATGGCGATCAGCATTTTCAGATGAAGGGTAAGAGAGCGCATTTAAATTACTCGGCGGTATGAGCGTCGGCGGCGCAGGCGGGTTTGCCGGCAGCGTATTTAAGACTGGGGTCGACCAGCGCATCGAAGCGTTTGAGCGCTTCGGAGCCGATCAGGAGCGGGTATTGGAACGCACTACGGTCGGTCAGGTTCACTTCGATGCTGCGTAAAGCTGAGCCCATGCAGATATCCAACTCGATCACCGGACGGGCGGTGTACTTCTTGCCCTCTTCCGGATCGTAGTCACCGGCCCGGCGCTTGATCTTGCTGACGCGGGCCAGCGGTCGTTCTATCGGGTGCGAATGGGCGGCGTCGATGGCCAGGTAGAACCGCACCCAGGACTCGCCATTGCGTTTGAAACGCTTGATGTCGCGGGCACTCAGCGAAGCGGTTTTCGCCCCGGTATCAAGTTTGGCGGCCACTTCGAGGTCGATGCCGCCCAGTGATGCGTATTCATTGAGGCCGTACACGGTCTTTTCCCCTGCGGCGGCAAAGCCGGGCAGGCAAAGAAGAAAAAGGAAGATCGGGAAGGGCTTGAGTCTCATAAATCCTGGTGCGCAGCGGTCTGTTCTTTGGTTCAAGACCCTGGCATCGCTGCGCAAGCTCCTCGTATGCCTATCAGCTATTTATGACAAGCCGTGCAGATGTGACAAACAAATGCGGGCGGCATTCTAGCACGGCAGGTTGATGGCGCCAGCGCTGGCGGGTGCCTATGGGCAGAGGGCTCTGCTTTGTTATGGTGCGGGCGGTTATTAGACGATTGTCGACAATATCTAATTATCCTTTGACTGCGGCGGCAGTTTTGGTTAGTTTTTGCCGCACTGGCTTTCAAGGTGTCGACAATATGCTGGATCAACTGGCTCCCCCGCTTACCGTTCAGGATGACTCGGAAACGCTTTCCGAAAACGTCTTCCGGCGAATTCAGGCGGCTATCGTCAAGGGTGAGATCGCCCCGGGCAGCAAAATCTCCGAGCCGGAGCTGGCCCGTACCTACGGCATCAGCCGTGGCCCGTTGCGCGAAGCCATCCACCGCCTGGAAGGCCAGCGCCTGCTGGTGCGCGTGCCGCACGTCGGGGCGCGGGTGGTTTCGCTCAACCATGCCGAGCTGCTGGAGCTCTACGAAATTCGCGAGTCCCTGGAAGGCATGGCCTGTCGCCTGGCCGCCGAGCGCATGAGCGTCGAGGAAATCGACGAACTGCGCCGGGTCCTTGAAACCCACGAGCGCGACGAAGCCTTCCAGGCCGGTCGCGGCTACTACCAGCAGGAAGGCGATTTCGACTTCCACTACCGGATTATCCAGGGCAGCGGTAACCGCACCCTGACGCAAATGCTCTGCGGCGAGCTCTATCAATTGGTGCGCATGTACCGCATCCAGTTTTCCACCACGCCCAATCGCCCGCACCAGGCCTTTGCCGAACACCACCGAATTCTCGATGCCATCGCCGACCGTGACGGTGAACTGGCCGAGTTGTTGATGCGCCGTCACATCGGCGCCTCCAAACGCAATATCGCCCGTCATTACCAGGACGGCGCTAACCCGACAGCCAAACGAGGTGAGTCATGAGTTTGAACAAGAGCACACCAGGCCAGCGTTTCCGCGATGCGGTCGCCAGCGAGCATCCATTGCAAGTGGTCGGCGCGATCAATGCCAACCACGCACTGCTGGCCAAGCGCGCCGGTTTCAAGGCGATCTACCTGTCCGGTGGCGGGGTGGCTGCTGGCTCCCTCGGCGTACCGGACCTGGGCATCACCGGCCTGGATGACGTGCTGACCGACGTGCGCCGCATCACCGACGTCTGCGACCTGCCGCTGCTGGTGGACGTGGACACCGGTTTCGGCTCCTCGGCGTTCAACGTCGCCCGTACCGTCAAGTCGATGATCAAGTTCGGCGCGGCGGCGATTCACATCGAAGACCAGGTTGGCGCCAAGCGTTGCGGTCACCGTCCTAACAAGGAAATCGTGACCCAGCAGGAAATGGTCGATCGCATCAAGGCCGCGGTCGATGCCCGTACCGATGACAGCTTCGTGATCATGGCCCGTACCGACGCCCTGGCGGTGGAAGGCCTGGAATCGGCACTGGATCGCGCCGCCGCGTGCATCGAGGCTGGCGCCGATATGGTGTTCCCGGAAGCCATCACCGAACTCGAGATGTACAAGCTGTTCGCCAGCCGTGTGAAAGCGCCGATCCTGGCCAACATCACCGAATTCGGCGCAACACCGCTGTACACCACCGAGCAACTCGCCGCTGCCGACGTGTCGCTGGTGCTGTACCCGCTGTCGGCCTTCCGCGCCATGAACAAGGCCGCGGAAAATGTCTACACCGCGATCCGCCGCGACGGCACGCAACAGAACGTCATCGACACCATGCAGACCCGCATGGAACTTTACGATCGCATCGACTACCACACCTTCGAGCAGAAGCTCGATGCGTTGTTCGCCTCGAAGAAATAATTGTAGGAGCGAGCTTGTTCACGAAGGACGTTAACGATAACGCGGTGTCCCTGATGCACCGAGGTATGGCGTCCACCATCGCGAGCAGGCTCGCTCCCACAAGTTTCCCAAATAAATTCAAGATTGGAGACAGAAATGGCCGAAGCAAAAGTACTCAGTGGCGCCGGGCTCCGTGGCCAGGTAGCCGGGCAAACCGCACTGTCCACCGTGGGCCAGTCGGGTGCAGGCCTGACCTATCGCGGCTACGACGTTCGCGAACTGGCGGCTGACGCACAATTCGAAGAAGTCGCTTACCTGCTGCTGTACGGCGAACTGCCGACCAAAGCACAACTGGCGGCCTACATCAGCAAACTGAGCAAGCTGCGTGACCTGCCGCACGCGCTCAAGGAAGTGCTGGAACGCATCCCCGTCGACGCCCACCCGATGGACGTGATGCGCACCGGCTGCTCGTTCCTGGGCAACCTGGAACCGGAGAACGACTTCTCCGAGCAGCATGACAAGACCGATCGCCTGCTGGCCGCTTTCCCGGCGATCATGACCTACTGGTACCGCTTCAGCCACGAAGGCAAGCGCATCGATTGCGTGAGCGACGAGCCGTCCATCGGTGGTCACTTCCTGCACCTGCTGCACGGCAAGAAGCCGAGCGAGCTGCACGTAAAAGTGATGAACGTTTCGCTGATCCTCTACGCGGAGCACGAATTCAACGCCTCGACCTTCACCGCGCGTGTGTGTGCCTCGACCCTGTCCGACCTGTTCTCCTGCATCACCGCGGCCATTGGCTCGCTGCGCGGTCCGCTGCACGGCGGCGCCAACGAAGCGGCGATGGAAATGATCGAGCGTTTCTCGTCGCCTGAAGAGGCGGTTGAAGGCACCCTCGGCATGCTGGCGCGCAAGGACAAGATCATGGGCTTCGGCCATGCGATCTACAAGGACAACGATCCGCGCAACGAGGTGATCAAGGGCTGGTCGAAAAAACTCGCCGACGAAGTGGGTGACACGGTGTTGTTCAAGGTCTCCGAAGCCATCGACGCCACCATGTGGGAACAGAAGAAACTGTTCCCGAACGCCGACTTCTACCATGCATCGGCGTACCACTTCATGGGCATCCCGACCAAGTTGTTCACGCCGATCTTCGTCTGCTCGCGCCTGACCGGTTGGGCAGCCCACGTGTACGAACAGCGTGCCAACAACCGCATCATCCGCCCAAGCGCCGAGTACACAGGCGTCGAACAGCGCAAGTTCGTGCCAATCGAACAACGCTGAATGGTGGGAGCTCCTGCACAGGTCACTGAATGAACCGGTGACCCTGCAGGAGCTGGCTTGCCAGCGAAGGCGGTTTGTCATTCAACATTGTTGTTGCCTGACCCACCGCATTCGCCGGCAAGCCGGCTCCTACAGAGGTCCGTGTTCGATTCAGCAGCTGTGCCAGGCCCCACCCTTTGAAACTACCGTGACCGAGTCCTGACGATGAACACGAAATTCCGCAAATCGCTGCCCGGCAGCAAACTGGATTACTTCGACGTCCGCGCGGCAGTCGATGCCATTGCTCCCGGCGCCTACGACACCCTGCCGTACACCTCCCGCGTGCTGGCGGAAAACCTGGTGCGTCGCTGCGACCCGGCCACGCTCACCGAATCCCTGAAGCAATTCATCGAGCGCAAGCGCGACCTCGACTTCCCCTGGTTCCCGGCCCGTGTGGTGTGCCACGACATTCTTGGCCAGACCGCGCTGGTGGACCTCGCCGGCCTGCGTGACGCCATCGCCCTGCAAGGCGGCGACCCTGCGCAAGTCAACCCGGTGGTGCCGACGCAATTGATCGTCGACCACTCCCTGGCAGTCGAGCGCGGTGGCTTCGATCCGGAGGCATTCGAGAAGAACCGCGCCATCGAAGACCGTCGCAACGAAGACCGTTTCCACTTCATCAACTGGACCAAGAAGGCGTTCAAGAACGTCGACGTGATCCCGCCGGGCAACGGCATCATGCACCAGATCAACCTGGAGAAAATGTCTCCGGTGATCCAGGTGCGCGACGGCGTGGCGTTCCCTGATACCTGCGTCGGCACCGACAGCCACACCCCGCACGTCGATGCGCTGGGCGTGATCGCCATCGGTGTCGGTGGCCTGGAAGCCGAAAGCGTGATGCTCGGCCGCGCATCCTGGATGCGTCTGCCGGAAAGCGTTGGCGTCGAGCTCACCGGCAAGTTGCAACCGGGCATCACCGCCACCGACATGGTGCTGGCGCTGACCGAGTTCCTGCGCAAGCAAAAAGTCGTCGGTGCCTGGCTGGAGTTCTTCGGCGAAGGTGCCGCGGCCCTGACCCTGGGCGACCGCGCGACCATCTCCAACATGGCCCCGGAGTACGGCGCCACCGCGGCGATGTTCTACATCGACCAGCAGACCATCGACTACCTCAAGCTCACCGGCCGTGAAGACGAGCAGGTGCAGTTGGTCGAGAACTACGCCAAGACCACGGGCCTGTGGGCCGACAGCCTCAAAGGCGCGCAATACGAGCGCGGCCTGACTTTCGATCTGTCTTCGGTGGTGCGCAACATGGCCGGCCCGAGCAACCCGCACGCCCGTGTGGCGGTGTCGGATCTGGCCGCCAAAGGCATCTCCGGCCAGTGGGAAGATGTGCCCGGCCAAATGCCGGACGGCGCGGTGATCATCGCCGCCATCACCAGCTGCACCAACACCAGCAACCCGCGCAACGTGATTGCCGCCGGCCTGCTGGCGCGCAACGCCAACAAGCTCGGCCTGACCCGCAAACCGTGGGTCAAGTCGTCCCTGGCACCGGGCTCGAAAACCGTCGCCCTGTACCTCGACGAAGCCGGCCTGACCGATGAGCTGGAGCAGCTCGGTTTCGGCGTCGTGGCCTTTGCCTGCACTACCTGCAACGGCATGTCCGGCGCGCTGGACCCGGTGATCCAGCAAGAGATCATCGATCGCGACCTGTACGCCACGGCGGTACTGTCCGGCAACCGTAACTTCGACGGGCGCATTCACCCGTACGCCAAGCAGGCGTTCCTCGCTTCGCCGCCACTGGTGGTCGCTTACGCGATCGCCGGTACCATCCGTTTCGATATCGAGAAGGATGTATTGGGCGTGGTCGATGGCAAGGAAATCCGCCTGAAGGACATCTGGCCGAGCGACGAAGAAATCGACGCCGTGGTGAAAGCCTCGGTGAAGCCGGAGCAGTTCCGCCAGGTCTACATCCCGATGTTCGCCATCCACGAAGACACAGGTCCCAAAGTCGCGCCGCTGTACGACTGGCGCGAAATGAGCACCTACATCCGCCGTCCGCCGTACTGGGAAGGCGCACTGGCCGGCGCGCGTCCGCTCAAGGGCATGCGCCCGCTGGCAGTACTGCCGGACAACATCACCACCGACCACCTGTCGCCATCCAACGCGATCATGCTCGACAGCGCCGCCGGCGAATACCTGGCGAAAATGGGCTTGCCGGAAGAGGACTTCAACTCTTACGCGACGCACCGTGGTGACCACCTGACCGCGCAGCGTGCAACCTTCGCCAACCCGAAACTGTTCAACGAAATGGTTGTGGAAAACGGCAAGGTCAAGCAGGGCTCCCTGGCCCGTGTCGAGCCTGAAGGTAAAGTGATGCGCATGTGGGAAGCGATCGAGACCTACATGGATCGCAAGCAGCCGCTGATCATCATCGCCGGCGCTGACTACGGTCAGGGTTCGTCCCGTGACTGGGCAGCGAAGGGCGTGCGCCTGGCGGGTGTGGAAGCGATCGCCGCCGAAGGTTTCGAGCGCATTCACCGCACCAACCTGGTGGGCATGGGCGTGTTGCCGCTGGAGTTCAAACCGGGCACCAACCGTCACACCCTGGCCATCGACGGCAGCGAAACCTACGACGTGATCGGCGATCGCACGCCGCGTGCCGAGCTGACGCTGGTGATCCATCGCAAGAACGGCGAGCGCGTCGATGTGCCGGTAACCTGCCGCCTCGACACCGCTGAAGAAGTGTCGATCTACGAGGCCGGTGGCGTGCTGCAACGTTTCGCCCAGGACTTCCTCGAAGAGTCGGCGGTTGCCGTTTAACACAGGCTGTACCGACACGGGACCTTGAGTCCCGTGTCTGTTTTCAAGCTAAGGAGTAAGCAACACCATGGCCCATGCACCGCAAATCAAGATTCCCGCTACTTACATGCGCGGCGGCACCAGCAAAGGCGTGTTCTTCAGCCTGAATGACCTGCCTGAAGTCGCGCAGGTTCCAGGCCCGGCCCGCGATGCCCTGTTGCTGCGCGTGATCGGCAGCCCCGACCCCTACGACAAGCAAATCGACGGCATGGGCGGCGCGACGTCCAGTACCAGCAAAACCGTGATCCTGTCGAAAAGCACCAAGGCCGATCACGACGTCGATTACCTGTTCGGTCAGGTGTCGATCGACAAGCCCTTCGTCGACTGGAGCGGCAACTGCGGCAACCTGACTGCGGCGGTCGGCTCTTTCGCCATCAGCAACGGCCTGGTGGACGCCAGCCGCATCCCGAACAACGGCATCGCCGTGGTGCGCGTATGGCAGGCCAACATCGGCAAGACCATCATCGCCCACGTGCCGATCACCAACGGCGAAGTACAGGAAACCGGAGATTTCGAACTCGACGGCGTGACCTTCCCGGCCGCGGAAGTGCAGGTCGAATTCCTCGATCCGGCAGCGGAAGAAGAGGGCGGTGGCGGTTCGATGTTCCCTACCGGCAACCTGGTGGATGACTTGGAAGTGCCTGGCGTCGGGACCTTCAAGGCCACCATGATCAACGCCGGCATCCCGACCATCTTCGTCAATGCCGAAGACATCGGCTACAAGGGCACCGAGCTGCAAGGCGCGATCAACGGCGATCCGAAAGCACTGCTGATGTTCGAAACCATCCGTGCCTACGGCGCACTGCGCATGGGCCTGATTTCCAACATCGACGAAGCGGCCAAGCGGCAGCACACGCCGAAGGTGGCGTTCGTCGCCAAGCCGGCGGACTACGTGTCGTCCAGCGGTAAAGCGGTTGCGGCGGGCGATGTCGACCTGCTGGTGCGCGCGCTGTCCATGGGCAAGCTGCACCACGCGATGATGGGCACGGCGGCAGTCGCCATCGGCACCGCGGCAGCTATTTCCGGGACGCTGGTGAACCTTGCGGCAGGCGGTGTAGAACGTAACGCGGTGCGCTTTGGTCACCCGTCCGGCACCTTGCGCGTTGGCGCTGAAGCCAGCCAGGTGAACGGCGAATGGACCGTGAACAAGGCCATCATGAGCCGCAGTGCGCGGGTGTTGATGGAAGGTTTCGTCCGCGTGCCGGGCGATTCGTTCTAAGCGACACCGCCCCTGTAGGAACTGGCTTGCCAGCGAAGAGGCCGTCAAATTCAACATCATTGTTATGTGTGACACCGCTTTCGCTGGCAAGCCAGCTCCCACAGGTGAATCGAACATGAGCGCCAACGTCGACCTCAACAACCGCCCCGACTACGACCAGGTCCTGCAGGACATTGCCGATTACGTCCTCAACTACAGGATCGAATCCGCAGAGGCGCTGGATACCGCGCGCAACTGCCTGATCGATACCTTGGGCTGCGGCTTGCTGGCCCTGCGTTTTCCCGAATGCACAAAGCACCTGGGGCCTCTGGTCGAAGGCACCGTCGTGCCATTCGGCGCCCGGGTACCCGGCACCAGTTATCGACTCGATCCGGTCAAGGCCGCGTGGGACATCGGTTGCATCGTGCGCTGGCTCGACTACAACGACACCTGGCTTGCGGCCGAATGGGGTCATCCGTCGGATAATCTCGGCGGCATCCTTGCGGTGGCGGACCATCTGTCGCAAAAGCGCCTGGCCAATGGTGAGGCACCGCTGACCGTTCGTACGGTGCTCGAAGCGATGATCATGGCCCATGAGATTCAGGGCGTGATCGCATTGGAAAACTCGTTCAACCGCGTCGGCCTCGATCACGTCATCCTGGTGAAAGTCGCCTCGACCGCGGTCACCGCC
Organism: Pseudomonas sp. NPDC087336; assembly: GCF_044744285.1. Taxonomy (NCBI): domain Bacteria; kingdom Pseudomonadati; phylum Pseudomonadota; class Gammaproteobacteria; order Pseudomonadales; family Pseudomonadaceae; genus Pseudomonas; species Pseudomonas sp. NPDC087336. The sequence goes on from NZ_JBIUYA010000015.1 coordinate 79,503, forward strand.
AAGCTCATGGGTGCCAATCGTGAGCAGATGCTCTCGGCGTTGTCCCACGCTTTTGCCGATGGTCAGGCATTGCGCACCTACCGCCATGCGCCGAATGCCGGCTCGCGCAAATCCTGGGCGGCAGGCGACGCCTCCAGTCGGGGTGTGCGCCTGGCGGACATCGCCATGCGTGGCGAGATGGGCATTCCCGGGGTGTTGAGTGCCAAACAGTGGGGGTTTTACGACGTGCTGTTCAGCCACACCAACAACGACCTGGCGCTCAAGCCGCAAGACAAGCGCCAATTCAGCTTCTCGCGGCCATACGGCAGTTATGTGATGGAAAACGTGCTGTTCAAGATCAGTTTTCCCGCCGAATTCCACGCGCAAACCGCCTGTGAAGCCGCGGTGACCCTGCACCCGCAAGTACGCAATCGCCTGCACGAAATCGACAAGATCGTCATCACCACCCATCAATCGGCGATCCGCATCATTTCCAAGGCCGGCCCGCTGGCCAATGCCGCCGACCGCGATCACTGCATCCAGTACATGACGGCGGTGTCACTGGCCTTCGGCAATCTGGTTGCCGAGCACTACGAAGATGATTTTCACAAGGCGCATCCGATCATCGATGTGCTGCGCGACAAGATGGTCATCGTCGAAAACCCGGATTACACCCGTGAATACCTGGAAGCCGACAAACGCTCGATCGCCAATGCCATCCAGGTGTTTTTCAAGGACGGATCGAGTACCGAAAATGTAGGGGTGGAGTACCCGATTGGTCATCTTCGGCGCCGTGCCGAGGGCATTGCGTTGTTAGAGGAGAAGTTCAGGGCAAACCTGCTGACACGATTTACCGGGCAGCGTAGCGAGGAGATTTTCGAGCTGTGCAAGGATCAGCAAAAGCTTGAGGCAACACCGGTGAACCGGTTTGTAGACATGTTTGTTATCTAGGAGACCGCGTTATCGTTCATCGCGGGCAAGCCACGCTCCCACAGGGGTTGTGTTGTTAATGCAAATTTTGCCTACAGCACGAAACCCTGTGGGAGCGGGCTTGCCCGCGATGAGACCGTAACAGGCAATGGAGAACTATTTGAAGCGCCGCTCGACGCCTTTCTCCACCAGAATCTTCGCGGAGATTTCTTCCACCGAAAAATGCGTGGAATTGATGTTCGGAATGTTCTCGCGCCGAAACAGGTTTTCCACCTCGCGCACTTCGAATTCGCACTGGGCGTAGCTCGAATAACGACTGTTGGGCTTGCGCTCGTTGCGGATCGCGGTGAGGCGGTCCGGGTCGATGGTCAGGCCGAACAACTTGTGCTGGTGGGCGCGCAGGGCGTTGGGCAGTTGCAGGCGCTCCATGTCGTCTTCGGTCAGCGGGTAGTTGGCCGCGCGGATGCCGAATTGCATGGCCATGTACAGGCAGGTCGGTGTCTTGCCGCAGCGCGATACACCCACCAGGATCAGGTCGGCCTTGTCGTAATAGTGCGTGCGGGCGCCGTCGTCGTTGTCGAGGGCGAAGTTCACCGCCTCGATGCGCTCCATGTAATTGGTGTTGGCACCGATGGAGTGGGATTTGCCCACGGTATAGGAAGAATGCTCGGTCAGTTCCTGTTCAAGTGGCGCCAGGAAGGTCGAGAAAATGTCGATCATGAAACCATTGGAAGTCGCGAGGATCTCACGAATGTCCTGATTGACGATGGTATCGAAGATAATCGGACGGAAGCCGTCGGTTTCGGCGGCTTTGTTGATTTGTTGTACCATGGCCCGCGCTTTGTCCACGTTGTCGATGTACGGCCGCGTGACTTTGCTGAAGGTAATGTTCTCGAACTGCGCCAGAAGGCTTTGACCCAGGGTTTCGGCGGTAATGCCGGTGCCATCGGAGATAAAGAAAGCAGATCGTTTCATTTGCACCTTGGGCCTTAAGCTAGTGACGATTCTTGGATATGATAGGCGCGATTTGCCGGCCGCCAATGGCCCGCATTCTCACTTATTTTCCAGGTCCAGGCCATACAGCTGGCAAACGCTCCCCCGAGCAGCCGGCTTCTGAGCTTTTCCAACACAGTTAGTGGAGAGATCACCTTGGTAGAGTACGTAGTTTCCCTCGATAAGCTCGGCAAACACGATGTTGAGCATGTGGGGGGCAAGAACGCATCCCTGGGCGAGATGATCAGCAATCTTGCGGGTGCCGGTGTATCGGTACCCGGTGGCTTCGCCACGACCGCTCAGGCATATCGTGATTTCCTGGAACTGAGCGGCCTGAACCAGCAGATTCATGACGCCCTGGATGCCCTGGACGTCGACGACGTGAATGCCCTGGCCAAGACCGGCGCCCAGATCCGCCAATGGATCATGGAAGCCGAGTTCCCGGAAAAACTGAATACCGAAATCCGCACCGCGTTCGCCGCGCTGTCCGCCGGTAACCCTGACGTGGCCGTGGCCGTGCGCTCTTCCGCTACCGCCGAAGACTTGCCCGATGCGTCCTTCGCCGGTCAGCAGGAAACCTTCCTGAACATCCGTGGTGTCGAAAACGTCATTCGCGCCGCCAAGGAAGTGTTCGCCTCCCTTTTCAACGATCGCGCGATTTCCTATCGCGTGCACCAGGGCTTCGACCACAAGTTGGTAGCCCTGTCGGCCGGCGTACAGCGCATGGTCCGCTCCGAAACCGGCACCGCTGGCGTTATGTTCACCCTCGATACCGAATCGGGCTTCCGTGACGTGGTGTTCATCACCGGCGCCTACGGCCTGGGTGAAACCGTCGTACAAGGCGCGGTGAACCCGGATGAATTCTACGTCCACAAAGGCACGCTGGCCGCCGGTCGCCCGGCGATCCTGCGCCGCAACCTGGGCAGCAAGGCCATCAAGATGATCTACGGCGACGAGGCCAAGGCCGGTCGTTCGGTCAAGACCGTCGATGTCGACAAGGCCGAACGCGCGCGTTTCTGCCTGACCGACGCCGAAGTCAGCGAGTTGGCCAAGCAGGCGATGATCATCGAGAAGCACTACCAGTGCCCGATGGACATCGAGTGGGCCAAGGACGGTGACGACGGCAAGCTGTACATCGTGCAGGCCCGTCCGGAAACCGTGAAGAGCCGCACCCAGGCCAACGTCATGGAGCGTTACCTGTTGAAGGAAACCGGCACCGTGCTGGTCGAAGGCCGTGCCATTGGCCAGCGCATCGGCGCGGGCAAGGTGCGCATCATCAAGGACGTGTCCGAGATGGACAAGGTCCAGCCAGGCGACGTACTGGTCTCCGACATGACCGACCCGGACTGGGAACCGGTCATGAAGCGCGCCAGCGCCATCGTCACCAACCGTGGCGGCCGTACCTGCCACGCGGCGATCATCGCCCGTGAGCTGGGCATCCCGGCCGTGGTCGGTTGCGGCAACGCCACCCAGCTGTTGAAAGACGGCCAGGGCGTGACCGTTTCCTGCGCTGAAGGCGACACCGGTTTCATCTTCGAAGGCGAACTGGGCTTCGACATCAAGAAGAACTCCGTGGACGCCATGCCGGAGCTGCCGTTCAAGATCATGATGAACGTCGGCAACCCGGACCGCGCCTTTGACTTCGCACAGCTGCCGAACGCCGGTGTGGGCCTGGCCCGCCTGGAGTTCATCATCAACCGCATGATCGGCGTGCACCCTAAAGCGCTGCTGAACTACGACGGCCTGTCGCAGGACATCAAGGAAAGCGTCGACAAGCGCATTGCCGGCTACAACGACCCGGTCGGCTTCTACGTCGAGAAACTGGTCGAAGGCATCAGCACCCTGGCGGCTGCGTTTTATCCGAAAAAGGTCATCGTGCGTCTGTCGGACTTCAAGTCCAACGAATACGCCAACCTGATCGGCGGCAAGCTCTACGAGCCGGAAGAAGAGAACCCGATGCTGGGCTTCCGTGGTGCCTCGCGTTACATCAGCGAGTCGTTCCGCGACTGCTTCGAGCTCGAGTGCCGTGCCCTCAAACGCGTGCGCAACGAGATGGGCCTGACCAACGTTGAAATCATGGTGCCGTTCGTCCGTACCCTGGGTGAAGCGAGCCAGGTGGTGGACCTGCTGGCCGAAAACGGCCTGGCCCGTGGCGACAACGGTCTGCGCGTCATCATGATGTGCGAACTGCCGTCCAACGCGATCCTGGCGGAAGAATTCCTCGAATTCTTCGACGGTTTCTCCATCGGTTCCAACGACCTGACCCAGCTGACCCTGGGCCTGGACCGTGACTCCGGGATCATCGCGCACCTGTTCGACGAGCGTAACCCGGCGGTCAAGAAGCTGCTGGCCAACGCCATTGCCGCCTGTAACAAGGCTGGCAAGTACATCGGCATTTGCGGTCAGGGCCCTTCGGACCACCCGGACCTGGCCAAGTGGCTGATGGAGCAGGGCATCGAAAGCGTTTCGTTGAACCCCGATTCCGTACTGGAAACCTGGTTCTTCCTGGCGGAAGGTCAAGCGCAAGCTTGATAGTGTGAGCGGCTCACTCCCTGTAGGAGCGAGGCTTGCCCGCGATGGCGTCTTCAAAATCGCCATCGCCAGCAAGCTGTGCTCCTACAGGGGGGGAGGCTGTTCTTGGAGATTCAAGCAGGGCGGGCTCCTTCGGATGCCGCCCTTTTTTGTGCAAGAGATCATGCAAAGCAGCAGCAACCTGTTTCCTGTCGCCCTGATCAGCGCCGAGCGGCGCGGTGATCTGAGCGAAGATGTCTACCGGTTGAAACCCGGTAACAGCCCCGACGGCACCGTAGAACTGGCGGTGACGCGCCTCGGCATGGCTGATGAATCGGCCTCCCGTGGCGTGCCGGTAATCCTGTTGCACGGCAGTTTTTCCAATCGGCGTTTCTGGTTCTCCCCCAAAGGGCTGGGCCTGGGGGCCTATCTGACGCGCCTGGGATTCGATGTCTGGATTGCGGAAATGCGCGGTCATGGTCTGTCCCGGCGCAACCAGAACTATCGCAAGAACCGTGTTGCCGACTACGCGCGTTACGATCTGCCGGCCATTGGCGCGTTCGTGCGCGAGCAAAGCGGCCAGGTCCCGCACTGGATCGGCCATTCGCTGGGCGGTATCACCCTGGCGGCGGCGTTGGGCGGCCAATACATTGGCGAGCCCGTGGTCGCGTCCGCGGCGTTCTTTGGCACGCAAGTCAGCCGCACCTACTGGCCGCTGAAGATTCCTCCGGTGGAGTGGAGCGGTCGTTTCATCCTCAAGCGCTTTGCCCAGCTGTCCGGTTCACGGCTCAAGCGTGGCCCGGAGGACGAGCCGATTGGCCTGGCCCTGGAAAGCATGCGCTGGTACGGTCTGTTCGGGCGCTTTGGCGATGCCGACAAGGACTGGTGGGCGGGCCTGGCCGAGGTCGGGATGCCAGCGCTGGCGGTGAGCGCCGCAGGCGATCATCAGGACCCTGCCTGGGCTTGTCGCAAGTTGTTCGACCAGCTGGGTTCCGAGCACAAGCAATTCATCAACCTGGGACGCGAGCAGGGTTTTACCGAGAATTTCGGTCATGTGGAAATGTTGGTCAGCAAAGCCGCCCAGGCTGAAGTCTGGCCGTTGGTCGCTCGCTGGCTGGTGGATCAGCAGACGCCGTTGCTCGGTGATCAAGCGGATTTGGCCGCGGCGATCTAAGCTGGACGCTCTATCAAGGGCATTTCGCTCTGGTCGGGTTGCGGCTAAGATATGACGCATTGAGCTGTTCTGGTCATTTTCCGTGACTGATTCAGTAGTGATGTTCGTGCTTTCTTCCTCTTTACAGGAGTTTCTCGATGAACCATTACCTCACCCCTGACCTGTGCGACGCCTACCCGGAACTGGTGCAGGTGCTGGAACCGATGTTCAGCAATTTCGGTGGCCGGGATTCCTTCGGCGGCGAGATCGTGACCATCAAGTGCTTCGAAGACAACTCGCTGGTCAAGGAGCAAGCCGAGCTCAAGGGTAATGGCAAAGTGCTGGTGGTCGATGGTGGAGGCTCCCTGCGCCGGGCGTTGCTGGGCGATATGATCGCCGAGAAAGCCGCGAAAAACGGCTGGGAAGGACTGGTGATCTACGGTTGCATCCGTGACGTCGACGTCATCGCGCAAACCGACCTGGGGGTCCAGGCATTGGCTAGCCACCCGATGAAAACCGACAAGCGCGGTATCGGCGACCTGAACGTTGCCGTGACCTTCGCCGGCGTGACCTTTCATCCCGGCCATTACATTTATGCGGACAACAACGGCGTGATCGTCTCGCCGAGCCCACTGAAGATGCCTGAGTAAGATTCAGCCGATTTTTTTGAAGAATGGAATGCGGATGTTCGAGGAAGAAAACGCGCAATGGGGGCTGGTACATGCCCTGGTGCTGGACGGTAAAGGCGGTGCGCGTTCGATAGCCCGGACAGAGCTCGACGAATTGCAGCTGCAGGCCCACGAAAGCCTGTGGCTGCACTGGGATCGCAGTCACCCGCAAACCCAGACCTGGCTGCGCAAATCCAGCGGACTGAGCGAGTTCAGCTGCGACCTCCTGCTGGAAGAAAACACCCGTCCGCGTCTTCTACAGCTTTCCGACAGCGAACTGCTGCTATTTTTGCGCGGGGTAAACCTCAATCCGGGGGCCGAACCTGAAGACATGGTGTCGGTGCGCATCTTCGGCTCCGCCCAGCGGGTGATTTCCCTGCGTTTGCGTCCGTTGCGCGCCACCGAGGACCTGCTGGTGCAACTGGAGGCCGGGAAGGGGCCGAAAACCGCCTCCGAACTCATTCTCTACATGGCTCAGTACCTCACCAACAAGGTGCAGGACCTGGTCAGTTGCCTCTCGGAAGTGGTCGATGAGGAAGAGGAAAAGCTGGATTCCGACGAACGGTATACTCCGGAGCACGGTGCTGTTTTGCAGATCCGTCGCCGGGCTGCTGCGTTGAAGCGGTTCCTCGCTCCGCAACGGGACATTTTTGGTCAATTGACACGCATCAAATTGCCTTGGTTCGTCGAGGACGACGGGGATTACTGGAACGAATTGAACAACAGCCTGACCCGCTATCTCGAGGAGCTTGAGTTAACGCGCGAGCGCGTGGGACTGGTCCTGGAGACCGAAGACCGACGATTGAGCGTGCGCATGAACCGCACGATGTATCGCTTTGGCATCATCACCGGGATTTTTTTGCCGATGAGTTTTCTGACCGGTCTTTTGGGGATCAACGTCGGGGGCATTCCATTTTCAGCAAGCCCCTATGGCTTCCTCGTCGCCTGCCTGCTGATGATCTCGGTGGCGCTCGGGCAGTGGTGGTTATTCCGACGTTTGCGCTGGGTTTGAATGTGCGCCATGTGACCCGGGTAAATTTGACCGCGTCTTTCACAGACATCACGAGAGGTGCGTATGCACGATCCGTTTGAACAGTCTTTGCGCGACATGCTCAAGGCATCACCGTCCACCCGGGACGACGATGCATGCCTGGGACGTGTCCTGAAAACCGCCAATCGCCAGGTTGGCGCCGGTGATTTGTTCAGCCTGCTGGGCCGCTGGTTGCCCGCCCTGATGATCGCGCTCAATAACGGCTCGGCCCATGTCGCGCCGGTCTCCCGTCTTCGTAAACCTACCGCTCGCACCGCTGATAAGGCTGATTGAATATGGAACTTGATCTCTGGACACAGAGCCTCGTCACTGCAATGACTGCGTTATGGACCAAGGTTGCGAACTTCATTCCGAACCTGTTTGGCGCACTGGTCGTGCTCCTGCTCGGCTTTGTCGTGGCCAAGCTGCTGGACACCCTGCTGTCGAAATTGCTCGCCAAACTGGGACTGGATCGCCTGATGGGCGGTACCGGCTTGACCAAATTGTTGTCCCGTGCGGGACTTCAGGTACCTATCTCGACGCTGATCGGCAAAATCGTCTATTGGTTCGTTCTGCTGATTTTTCTGGTTTCTGCCGCAGAATCCCTTGGACTTGAGCGAGTTTCAGCTACGCTGGATATGCTTGCGTTGTATTTGCCGAAAGTGTTCGGCGCGGCGTTGGTGCTGCTGGTGGGTGTCTTGCTCGCACAATTGGCCAATGGGCTGGTGCGCGGTGCGGCAGAAGGCGTAGGCCTGGACTACGCTTCGGGGCTTGGGAGAATTGCCCAGGGCCTGGTGATCATCATCAGCATCTCGGTCGCGATCAGTCAGTTGGAGGTCAAAACTGACCTGCTCAACCACGTGATCGTGATCGTATTGATTACCGTTGGTCTGGCGGTTGCGCTGGCCATGGGGTTGGGAAGCCGGGAAATTGCCGGTCAGATTCTTGCGGGAATCTATGTGCGTGAGTTGTACCAGGTTGGGCAACAAGTGCGAGTTGGAGAGGTCGAAGGGCAGATCGAAGAGATCGGCACGGTTAAAACTACATTGCTGACCGATGAGGGTGAGCTAGTCTCTCTTTCCAATCGGATCCTCCTCGAGCAGCATGTGAGTAGCCGCTAACCCGGCAAACCCTGCTAATGTATGCCCCCGCAAAATGCCGCCTGATGCTGGCTGCGGCGGACATTGACCTGACTGTCGGCACGACTTGTTTTGAATAAAGCCCAATCGTTATCCATGCGCTACGACCCCCGCGAGCTCTCTGATGAGGAGTTGGTCGCGCGCTCGCATACCGAGCTGTTTCACGTAACGCGCGCCTATGAAGAACTGATGCGGCGTTACCAACGAACATTATTTAACGTCTGTGCACGGTATCTCGGGAACGATCGCGACGCTGATGATGTCTGTCAGGAGGTCATGTTGAAGGTGCTGTATGGCCTGAAGAACTTCGAGGGCAAATCGAAGTTCAAGACATGGCTATATAGCATCACGTACAACGAGTGCATTACGCAGTATCGGAAGGAGCGGCGAAAGCGTCGCTTGATGGACGCCTTGAGTCTTGACCCCCTCGAGGAAGCGTCTGAAGAAAAGGCGCCGAAACCCGAGGAGAAGGGTGGACTTGATCGCTGGTTAGTGTATGTGAACCCGATTGACCGCGAAATTCTGGTGCTACGATTTGTCGCAGAGCTGGAGTTTCAGGAGATCGCAGACATCATGCACATGGGCTTGAGCGCCACAAAAATGCGGTACAAACGCGCTCTAGATAAATTGCGTGAGAAATTTGCAGGCATTGCTGAAACTTAGTTCGGCGCAAATATCTCTTACGTGTAGGCAAGTTCTGATAGACTTGCCGCCGAGTTGTCCCCCGGTTTGCGGGACTGCTTCACAATCACCAGATGGGGATTTAACGGATGAAACTGAAAAACACCTTGGGCTTGGCCATTGGTTCTCTTATTGCCGCCACTTCAATCGGCGCTCTGGCACAGGGCCAAGGCGCAGTTGAAATCGAAGGCTTCGCAAAGAAAGAGTACTATGACAGCGACCGTAACTTCAAAAACGACGGCAATCTGTTCGGTGGTTCTGTTGGTTACTTCCTGACCGACGACGTTGAACTGCGTCTGGCTTACGACGAAGTGCACAACGTACGTTCCGACTCTGGCCAGAACATCAAAGGCGCGGACACCGCCCTGGATGCTCTGTACCACTTCAACAACCCAGGCGACATGCTGCGCCCGTACGTCTCGGCCGGTTTCTCCGACCAGAGCATCGACCAGAACGGTTCGAACGGTCGTAACCGTTCCACCTTCGCCAACGTTGGTGGCGGCGCCAAGCTGTACTTCACCGACAACTTCTACGCCCGTGCCGGCGTTGAAGCTCAGTACAACATCGACCAGGGCAACACCGAGTGGGCTCCTAGCGTCGGTATCGGTGTGAACTTCGGTGGCGGCTCCAAGCCAGCTCCTGCTCCAGTTCCAGCACCAGAAGTCTGCTCCGACAGCGACAACGATGGCGTTTGCGACAACGTTGACAAGTGCCCGGACACCCCAGCCAACGTAACTGTTGACGCTGATGGCTGCCCAGCAGTTGCTGAAGTTGTTCGTGTTGAGCTGGACGTGAAATTCGACTTCGACAAGTCGGTAGTCAAGCCTAACAGCTACGGCGACATCAAGAACCTGGCTGACTTCATGAAGCAGTACCCATCCACCAGCACCACTGTTGAAGGTCACACTGACTCCGTCGGTCCTGACGCTTACAACCAGAAACTGTCCGAGCGTCGTGCAAACGCCGTTAAGCAAGTTCTGACCAACCAGTACGGTGTTGAATCGTCCCGCGTTCAGTCTGTTGGCTACGGCGAATCCCGCCCAGTTGCTGACAACGCTACTGACGCTGGCCGTGCTGTGAACCGTCGCGTAGAAGCGCAGGTTGAAGCTCAAGCTAAGTAATTAGCCCGCAGCTTTGAGAAAAGCCCGGCTCAGGCCGGGCTTTTCTTTGCCTGCGATTTGGGCTTTTTAACTGTAGGAGCGAGGCTTGCCCGTGTGTCTAAGCCGCAGTTTCCGCAGAATTCTGCAAAAGCTCCGATCGTTTGATCTGTTCGCCAGCCGCAACCGCACCGATCACCAATATGGCTGGGCTTTTAAGCTCAAAGGCGTAGGCATCTTCCTCCATGGCCGTCAGATCGCTCCTGCATTCGCGCTGATGGGGCAGTGAAGCGTTTTCAATCATCGCCACCGGCGTATCCTTCGCCATCCCTGCGGCCAACAGCTGCTCGCGGATTTCGCTGAGCTTGGCTACACCCATGTAGATCACCAAGGTCGTACCGCCCTGGGCCAGTGCCTGCCAGTTCAGGCTGCTGCCGTCCTGGGTGTGGGCGGTGACCAGTGTCACGCCGCGCGCCACACCGCGCAGGGTCAGCGGTATATCGCATTGGGTGGCGCCCGCGAGCCCGGCAGTGATGCCATTGACCAGCTCGGCCTCCACCCCGCGCTCGCGCAACCACTGGGCCTCTTCGCCACCGCGCCCGAAAATGCACGGGTCGCCCCCTTTGAGCCGCACCACGCATTTGCCCTGCCGGGCGTAACGCAGCATCAGGCGATGGATGAACGCTTGCGGCGTGGAACGGCAACCACCGCGTTTGCCCACCGCAATGACCCGCGCCTCAGGGCAGTGTGCGAGTATCGCGCCATTGACCAGGTCATCGATCAGCACCACGTCCGCTTCCTTCAGTGCGCGCACCGCCTTGAGGGTCAGCAATTCAGGATCGCCGGGACCTGCACCCACCAGCCAGACTTTTGCGTTCATAGTGTTGTTCCTCACGAAATGACGATGATCGGTTTTAAAGGCAATGCAGGCTCAGCCATGGAACACCAGGAACAGCATTGCCAGGTTCGCCACAAGCGACAGCAGGGCCAATGTGCGCCATACCTTCAGCGGTTCGCGCTCCAGCAAAGGCCTGGGGCGTACGCTTAAACTGCGTCGCTCCCCCTGTTCCAGCAGCCGCAACCACTCTTCGGCAGTTTCAAAGCGTTGCGCCGGGTCTGCGGCAACCGCGCGTTCCAGGCTTTGCGCAATCCATTCCGGCAGGTCGGGGCGGTAGCGACTGGCGCTGACCGGAACGCCGAACCGAGGGCGTTGAAAGGCTTCGATTTCACCGTAGGGAAATTGCCCGGTGAGCAGAAAATACAAAGTCACCCCCACCGCATACAGGTCCTGTTGCGGCGTCGGTGCATCGCCGCGGAAGGCTTCCGGGGCGATATAGCTGGGAGTTCCAGGCAGGGTGCTGGGTTGGTCCTCAGACAGGCCTGGGCAGTAGGCGAGGCCGAAATCCAGCAGGCGCAACTCGCTGTCGTCCCCTGCCAGCAGGTTCTGCGGCTTGATATCGCGATGCAGGATCTGCCGTCGATGCAGCATGCCGACCGCTCGCAGCAGGCGTTCAGCCACGTCCTGCCATTGGGCCAGGGGCATAGGGCCGGTCTGTTCGTGCACTTGCGCCAGTGTCGAGCCCGAATACTCACGCATCACGTAGTACAGATGCTGGCGCTGGCTGGCCGCATGCACTTCAGGAAAGTGCCGCCCGGCCACGCGCTTGAGGAACCATTCTTCGGACAGCAACGCTTGCCCGGCCTGATGATCGTCATGCAGGCGCGGGGGCAGGGTTTTCAGCAGCCAGGGTTGCTGCTGGCTGTCGCGTACCCGATAGAGCAACGACTGCTGGCTCTGGCCGAGAATCCCTTCAATCTGCCAGCCCTCGAAAACCTGGCCCGGTTTCAGTGCCGGTGGCAGCGGCCATTGCTGCAGATGGATCAATGCATCGCCGATGTTCGCTTCGCCCAGGGCATCGACCCGTACCAGCAGTGCGCTGGCGTTATCCTGGCTACCCGCAAGGTGCGCGGCGTTGACCAGGGTTTGCGCGGCGCTGTCCAGGTCCGGTTGGTCCCGCAGGATCGCTGCAATCGCGGTGTCGCCCAGGACCGCCCAGACTCCGTCGCTGAGCAGTACGAAGCTTTCGTCGATGCGCAATTCGCCATCGAGAAAGTCCAGCACCAGGTGCTGATCCAGACCCAGTGCACGCTTGAGTACATGCTGCATGCCCGGTTGGTCCCAGACATGATCTTCGCTGACCCGTTGCAACTGCTCGGCGTGCCAGCGATACACCCGGCAATCGCCGACATGGGCCAAGGTAAAACGCCGGCCGCGCAGGACCAGGGCGCTGACGGTGGTCAGCAGTGGTTGGCCTGCGCCGTTGGCCTGCAGCCAGCGATTTTGCGCCAGCAGCAGGCGATCCAGCGCCTGGGCAACGCCCCAGGTTTCCGGCGTGGCGTAGTAATCGAGCGCCAGGGCCTGCAAGGTCGAGCGAGCCGCCAGGCCACCGTCGGCGCACTGGCTGACGCCATCGGCGATGGCGAACAGGTAGCCTTTGCTGGCTGCCAGCGCCGGGGCCGGCGTGACGAGGCGCAAGGCGTCCTGATTCTCATCGCGCGGGCCGATGGCGCTGGCTTGCGCAAAACTCAATTGCAGGCTCATGGCGGCGTCAGACCCGTGCAGCCGTCACGGCGGCCGAACCCCAGGTGGTCCTCCAGCGGCGTTTTACGCCGTGCAGGCCGAACCAGGCGAGCACCCCCAGGCTGGCGAACAACCACAATGCCATCTGGTAGCTGCCGGTGCTCTGCTTGATCGCACCCATGCCTGCCGCCAGGGCAAAGCCACCGATGCCGCCGGCCATGCCGATCAGGCCGGTCATGACGCCGATCTCGCGACGGAAACGCTGGGGCACCAACTGGAACACCGCACCGTTGCCTGCACCCAAACCGAGCATGGTGCACACGAACAGGGCCAGCGCGGCATAGGAACTGGGCAAGTTGAAACCGACGGCAGCAATACAGATGGCCGCCACGGTGTACATCGCGAGCAGGGTGCGAATGCCGCCGAAACGATCGGCCAGGGCGCCGCCCAGCGGACGCATCAGGCTGCCGCCGAACACACAGGCTGCCGTGTAGTAACCGGCGGTCACCGGGCTCAGGCCGTACTGGTCGTTGAAGTAACCAGGCAGGGCGCTGGCAAGGCCGATGAAGCCACCGAAGGTCACGCTGTAGAAAAACATGAACCACCAGCTATCGCGGTCGCCCAGGGCCTTGAAGTAGTCGGCCATCGACTTGGCTTTCGGCCGCTCAGGCGCGTTCTTGGCCAGCCAGGCGAAGACGATCAGCGTCAGGATTAGCGGGATCAGCGCGAAGCCGAACACATTGCTCCAGCCAACGGCAGCCGCCAGAACCGGTGCAATCAGCGCCGCGAGTACGGTGCCGGAGTTTCCGGCCCCGGCGATGCCCATTGCCTTGCCTTGGTGCTGTGGCGGATACCACTGCGATGCCAGGGGCAGGGCAACGGCGAAGGAGGCGCCGGCCATGCCGAGGAACAGCCCCAGCAGCAAGGCTTGCTCGTAGGTATGGATGCCGAGTTTCCAGGCGCCGAACAATGCACAGATCACGATCACCTGGCCAATCAGGCCGGCAGTCTTGGGTGACAGGCGATCAGCCAGCATCCCCATCACGAAGCGCAGTACCGCCCCGGCCAGAATCGGCGTGGCCACCACCAGTCCGCGTTGTTGCGTGGTCAGGTGCAGGTCGCCAGCGATCTGTACGGCCAGCGGGCCGAGCAGGTACCACACCATGAAACTCAGGTCGAAATAGAGGAAAGCTGCGAACAGTGTCGGGGTATGGCCGGATTTCCAGAAGCTTGAATTCATCGCGCACCTCAGCTGATAGGAGTCTCGAACGGGAGCCAAAACAAAAAAAACGCCGCCACCTGATTCGCCATGGGGCAAATGAGGTTAGCGACGTCTTTGTCGTAGGTGGGGCAACCGCCGTTGGTTACCTGTAGGGATTACATAGCCAGATCTGTGCCAACAGTCGGGACCCGAGTTGCGCCATTCGCCTGTAGGAGCGAGGCTTGCCCGCGAAGGCGTCCTTCAGCCAAGCAACTCACTCATGGCAATGATCTGTTCCGCCACCTGGATCAGCTTCTGCTGGCGGCTCATCGCCTGGCGACGCATCAGGGTGTAGGCCTCTTCTTCGTTGCAGTCCTTCATCTTCATCAGCAGCCCCTTGGCCAGCTCGATGCGCTTGCGCTCGGCCAGTTGCTGGTCACGGGCGTGCAGCTGGGCGCGCAGGGCCTGGTCGCTTTCGAAGCGCGCCATGGCCACGTCGAGAATCGGTTGCAGGCGCTGTGCGTGAATGCCCTCGACGATGTAGGCACTGACCCCGGACTTGATCGCCTGGCGCATCACATCGGGGTCGTGTTCGTCGGTAAACATCACAATCGGCCGTGGCTGGTCGCGGCTGACCAGCACCACTTGCTCCATGACATCGCGGCTCGGTGACTCGGTATCGATCAGGATCACATCCGGGCGCACCGTTTCGACGCGTTCGGGCAAGTCAATGGTCAGCCCGGATTCGTCGATGACCTCGAAGCCGGCCTCGGTCAGGGCGGCTTTCAGGCGTCCGACTTTTTTCGCAGTGTCGTTGATCAGCAGGATACGCAGCATGTTTGCAGTCTCCTGTCAGCGGCTGGCGAGAAGTGGCGAGCTGTCGCTCATGGCGTGCAGCTTGAAGCTGCGGGCATAACCGGACGGGTCCGCACCATCCCAGACCTTGCCGTCGATCAGCTGGCTGCTGCGCATTTCATTGCCCGGGGCGGCGACACCGACGGCGCTGGCGGCCTCACGGTATAAGTCTAGTTGCTGCACCTGACGAGCTACGGCGAGGTAATCGGGGTCGTCGCGTAACAGGCCCCAGCGACGAAACTGAGTCATGAACCACATGCCGTCGGACAGGTAGGGCAAGTTGACCGTCCCTTGCCCATGGAAGCGCAGCGCGTGCGGATCTTGCCATTCGTTGCCCAGGCCGTCGGCATAGTCGCCCAGCAGCCGTGGTTCGATACACGACAACGGCGCATCGAGGTACTGCGGTGCACTGAGCAATTGCGCGGTACTGCGGCGATTCTCGACGCTTTCATCGATGAAACGGCTGGCTTCGAGGATCGCCATCACCAAAGCTCGGGCGGTGTTGGGGTATTGCTCGACGAAGGCGCGCGTACAGCCGAGGATTTTTTCCGGGTGGTCTGGCCAGATGGCCTGGGAGGTGGCCAGGGTAAAACCGAGGTCCTGCTTCACCGCGCTGTCGGCCCAGGGCTCGCCTACGCAGAAGCCGTCGATACGCCCGGCTTGCAGGTGCGCCACCATTTGCGGCGGCGGCACCACGACGCTGTCGACGTCGTGCAACGGATGAATGCCCTGGCTCGCCAACCAGTAGTACAACCACATGGCATGGGTGCCGGTGGGAAAGGTCTGGGCAAAGGTCAGTTTTGGGCGAGTTTGGTGCACGTGACGGTCCAGTGCTTCAGGACTGGTCACGCCGATGGCCTGCAAACCGTGGGAGAGGTTGATGCTCTGGCCGTTCTGGTTCAGGCCCATGAGCACCGCCATGTCGGTGGGGGCCACGCCGCCGATGCCCAGGTGCACGGCGTAGATCAAGCCGTAGAGGCTATGGGCGGCGTCGAGTTCGCCGCTCACCAGTTTGTCCCGCAGGTTGGCCCAGGACGACTGGCGCTTGAGGTTCAAGGTCAGTCCGTAGGGCTGGGCGAAGCCCTGGGTGGCGGCGACCACCACCGAAGCACAGTCGCTCAGGGCCATGAAGCCGAGGTTGATTTCGGTCTTTTCCGGGGCATCGCTGCCATTGACCCAGGCCAGGGGATTGGTTGAGGGTTCGTTCATCGATTTCGCACCTTCCAAAAAAAACGTCGTCCCGGACCCCGTGTGAGCAGGGGCGGCTGACGACGCCATTGTCCTGGCACGCATTCCGTCGTTGGCCTGCGTGCTGATACCTGTGCCGGTGCAAGGCATATGCCATCGCCCGCTGTTTTTGTCGCGCGCCTCGCTTGCGACCCCGATGCGCGGGTATAATCGCCGCCTCATTTCGCCGCCAATCGAGTCAAACCCGCCCATGTACACCCTGGCCCGTCAACTGTTGTTCAAACTTTCCCCGGAAACCTCCCACGATCTGTCCCTGGACCTGATCGGCGCGGGCGGGCGTCTGGGGCTCAACGGTTTGCTGTGCAAGGCCCCGGCAAAACTGCCGGTTAATGTCATGGGCCTGGACTTCCCGAACCCGGTGGGCCTGGCGGCCGGCCTGGACAAGAATGGCGCGGCCATCGACGGCTTTGCGCAACTGGGTTTTGGTTTTGTCGAAATCGGCACCATCACCCCGCGTGCGCAACCGGGCAATCCGAAACCCCGGTTGTTCCGCTTGCCGGAGGCCGAGGCGATCATCAACCGCATGGGCTTCAACAACCTCGGGGTCGATCACCTGCTGGCCCGCGTGGCGGCCGCCAAGTACAAGGGCGTGCTGGGCATCAATATCGGCAAGAACTTCGATACTCCGGTCGAGCGTGCGGTCGACGACTACCTGATCTGCCTGGACAAGGTCTACGCCCACGCCAGCTATGTGACGGTCAACGTCAGCTCGCCCAATACTCCGGGCCTGCGCAGCCTGCAATTCGGTGACTCGCTCAAGCAGCTGCTGGCTGACCTCGCCACGCGTCGCGCCGAACTGGCGCTGCGTCACGGCAGGCACGTGCCGCTGGCGATCAAGATCGCGCCGGACATGAGCGACGAAGAAACCGCACAGGTTGCACAAGCGCTGATCGAAACCGGAATGGATGCGGTCATCGCCACCAACACCACCCTGAGCCGCGTGGGTGTGGAAGGCATGGAGCATGGTGACGAGGCGGGCGGTCTGTCCGGCGCACCGGTACGTGACAAGAGCACCCACACCGTGAAGGTGCTGGCCTCGGAGCTGGGCGGTCGCTTGCCAATCATCGCAGCCGGCGGCATCACCGAGGGCCGGCACGCGGCGGAGAAAATCAGCGCGGGCGCGAGCCTGGTGCAGATCTATTCGGGCTTCATCTACAAGGGCCCGGCGCTGATTCGCGAGTCGGTAGACGCCATCGCGGCCCTGCGCTGATCCCTTGCAGGAGCGAGCTTGCTCGCGAAAAAACCATAGGCGCCACTCGGCATTGGTTTAACGCGTTATCGTTCACGTCCATCGCGAGCAAGCTCGCTCCTACAAGGGCATTGCGAGCAGGCATAAAAAAGGGCCCCTTTCAAAGGAGCCCTTGGGCCGCAGCCCGCCGTCCGGATGGGACGTGCGTGGTTAATTCGCTACAAAATCAGATTGTGTGTCGGAGTGTGTGCCCTGTGTTGTTAGCCGACGGCGTGAAGTTCGTTGAGTCTGTGGATTCCCGCAGTGCCGGTCATACCGTCCCAGTTGTCGCCGCGTCCTTCGCGCCAGCCGTTAATCCAGGCTTGGCGTACCGACGGTAGAGTAAATGGGCAAAGCTCACGGGATTTGCCACCAACGCCATATTGATATCCGCGCAAAAATGCTCTTTCCAACGGATCACGCTTAAGTCTTCTCATAGGGTGTTGCCCTCACTTGTTGACTGTAGGTATCGCGTCGACCTCAATCGAGGTCTGGCAGAAAAACTCTGCCGTTGGGGGCTCGTTGCCGGCGTGACGAGCCAAGGTGTTGGCGTCATTGCGGCGCCAACCTGTATTGAGTTCTAACCAATGCGTCACATCGAGGGAATGATCGTTTTGTCATAAGGACGTAACTATTAATGTGCTATGGCACTAAGTAACATGATGTTTGTGGCGTATTTATTGATCAAACCCCGGTATGATCGGCCCTGCGTTGGATGATCAGGTTAATCCTTTGCTGAGAATGCCTCCTGTTGCCGGGACGGACTATTCGACGAAGGGTCGACTTATGTCATTTTGTTGCATCAACTTTTTTATCTGTCCTTGCATCTAAGCTCATTTAACCCGGGCAGCAAGGGTGGAACGGCACACCTTCGTGCCACGCGGGCGCTCTTCGAGAAAAGCGCCTGATTGAAAACGGGGTCGGCAATGCGTTGCCGGTCCACTCAGCAAAGGCACCGAATTCTCATGTCCGATCGTTTCGAACTCTTCCTCACTTGCCCTAAAGGCCTTGAAGGCCTGCTCATCGAGGAAGCCGTCGGGCTTGGCCTTGAGGAAGCGCGTGAGCACACTTCTGCCGTGCGTGGCATGGCCACCATGGAAACCGCTTATCGCCTGTGCCTGTGGTCGCGCCTGGCCAACCGGGTGCTGCTGGTACTCAAGCGTTTCCCGATGAAAGACGCCGAAGACCTCTACCACGGTGTGCTGGACATCGAGTGGCAAGACCACATGCTCAATGACGGCACCCTGGCCGTTGAATTCAGCGGTCACGGCTCGGGCATCGACAACACCCACTTCGGCGCCTTGAAGGTCAAGGACGCCATCGTCGACAAACTGCGCACCCCGCAGGGCGACCGTCCGTCCATCGACAAGCTCAACCCGGACCTGCGCATCCACCTGCGCCTGGATCGCGGTGAAGCGATCCTCTCCCTCGACCTGTCCGGCCATAGCCTGCACCAGCGCGGCTATCGCCTGCAGCAAGGCGCGGCGCCGCTGAAGGAAAACCTGGCGGCGGCGATCCTGATCCGCTCTGGCTGGCCACGTATCGCGGCTGAAGGCGGCGCCCTGGCTGACCCGATGTGCGGTGTCGGCACCTTCCTGGTCGAAGCGGCGATGATCGCTGCCGATATCGCGCCGAACCTGCGCCGCGAGCAATGGGGTTTCACCGCCTGGCTCGGTCACGTACCGGTGCTGTGGAAAAAATTGCATGAAGAGGCCAGTGAGCGTGCAGCGGCCGGCCTGGCCAAGCCACCCTTGTGGATTCGCGGTTACGAAGCTGATCCACGGCTGATTCAACCGGGCCGCAACAACGTCGAACGTGCCGGCCTGAGCGAGTGGATCAAGATCTACCAGGGCGAAGTCGCGACCTTCGAGCCGCGTCCGGACCAGAACCAGAAAGGCCTGGTGATCTGCAACCCACCGTACGGCGAGCGTCTGGGCGACGAGGCGAGCCTGCTCTACCTCTACCAGAACCTTGGCGAACGTCTGCGTCAGGCTTGCCTCAACTGGGAAGCCGCGGTGTTTACCGGCGCCCCGGACCTGGGCAAGCGCATGGGTATCCGCAGCCACAAGCAGTATTCGTTCTGGAACGGCGCCTTGCCGTGCAAGCTGTTGCTGATCAAGGTGTTGCCGGATCAATTCGTCACCGGCGAGCGTCGTACCCCGGAGCAGCGTCAGGCCGAGCGTGAAGAGGCGGCCTACGAACAGGCGCCGAACGAGCCGCAAGAGCGCCAGTACAACAAGAACGGCAACCCGATCAAACCGACGCCAGCACCGGCACCGGTGATCGAGCAGCCGCGTCTGAGTGAAGGCGGGCAGATGTTTGCCAACCGCCTGCAGAAAAACCTCAAGGCGCTGGGCAAGTGGGTCAAGCGCGAAGGCATCGATTGCTATCGTGTCTACGATGCCGACATGCCGGAATACTCCATGGCCATCGACCTGTACCAGGATTGGGTCCACGTCCAGGAATACGCCGCACCGAAATCCATCGATCCGCAGAAGGCTTCGGCGCGTATGTTCGATGCCCTGGCGGCGATCCCGCAGGCCCTGAACATCGACAAGAACCGGGTGGTGGTCAAGCGTCGCGAGCGTCAGAGCGGTACCAAGCAGTACGAGCGCCAGGCGGCCCAGGGCAAGTTCGTCGAGGTCAACGAAGGCGGCGTGAAACTGCTGGTCAACCTCACCGATTACCTCGACACCGGGTTGTTCCTCGACCACCGGCCGATGCGCATGCGCATCCAGAAAGAGGCCGCCGGCAAGCGCTTCCTCAACCTGTATTGCTACACCGCCACCGCCAGTGTCCACGCGGCCAAGGGCGGCGCGCGCAGTACCACCAGTGTCGACCTGTCGAAAACCTACCTGGACTGGGCGCGCCGCAACTTGTCGCTGAACGGTTTCTCCGACAAGAACCGCCTGGAGCAGAGCGATGTGATGGTCTGGCTGGACGCCTGCCGTGAAGAGTACGACCTGATCTTCATCGACCCGCCGACGTTCTCCAACTCCAAGCGCATGGAAGGCGTCTTCGACGTGCAACGTGACCAGGTGCAACTGATCGACCTGGCCATGGCGCGGCTGGCACCGGGCGGAGTGTTGTACTTCTCCAACAACTTCCGCAAGTTCGAGCTCGAGCCCAACCTCAGCGAACGCTACGCGATCGAGGAGATCACCGCCCAGACCATCGATGCGGATTTTTCCCGTAACGCGAAGATCCATCGCGCGTGGAAAATAACAGCTCGCTGATAGATCTCTGTAGGAGCCAGGCTTGCCGGCGAACCAGGCGCTGCGGTGTACCTGCCATACCGCGTCATCGTTCTTCGCCGGCAAGCCTCGCTCCTACAGGGGGGAGGCGCACCAGATGATGTTGGTCCCGCATCACTGGTCAAATTAGTGGCTAATAGCTATAACTCAACCCACGGCCAATGGGCTTTCCCGCACATGGCGTTTTGAGTTGCGTCTATGTCGTTGCACGCCGTGCGCCCCAAGATCCTGGGTTTTATCAGCGAAGATGTCCCGGCCGGGCTGGTTGCGCTCATGGTCTTGCTCGTCGGCGGGATTCTCACGGCATTGCTCGCCTGGTCGACGCTGGACCTGTTTCAACATCAATTGCGCCAGCGCTTCCAGTTGCTGGCCAGCGAACGCTACAGCCGAATCGAAGAACGTTTCCAGGATCAGGAGCAGCGCCTCGATGGCCTGCGCCGGTTCTTTGCCAACTCCGATACGGTCTCGCGCGCGGAATTCGACGGCTACACCCAACCCCTGTTGCACCGGACCCAGGCGTATTCGTTCGCCAAACGGGTCAGCCGCGACCAGCGGCCAGCCTTCGAGCGCCGGGCGCGGGAGGAGGGCTTGGGCGACTTCACTCTGCGCGAACTCACTGCCGACGGCCAGTTGCAATCGGCCGCCGAGCGGGACGAATACGTGGCGGTGCTCTATAGCCAGACGCAAAGCAGGCTCGGCGCGCCACTGGGTTATGACTTGCTGGCCCAGCCGTTGCGCCGCGCCACGCTGGAACGGGCCGATCAGCGCCAGGGCATGGCCGTGTCGCAACCGTTGCACCTGGTCAATATCGAGCCGGCCTATGCGCGGGGCGTACTGTTGGTCGCGCCGGTGATGCAGCGCAGCGACGCAGCGGGCAAACCGTTCGGTTATGTCATGGCGGTGATCAGCATGCGCCAGCTGTTGGCGGACGGGTTACCGGAGGCGGGCCGGGATTATCTCTCGGTGCGCATTCTCGACCTGTCCGTCGATGACCAGCATGAGGTGCTGTTTCAATCGCCCAATGCGCCAGCGGTCAGCGACTTGTCTGCGACTCGCCTGTTGCATCTGGCCGATCATGAGTATCAGGTCGACATCCAGCCCAGCGCGGCTTTCCTCCAGGCCAATCACTCTTCAGTGACCACAATGGTGGTGCTTGGTGGCTTGCTCAGTGTGTTGCTCAGCGCCTTGCTCTATGTACTGGCCAGTCAGCGGCAGCGGGCGCTGAAAATGGTCGAGCAAAGGACCGGGGAACTGCGCGCCCGTGAACAGGAGCTGCGCGGCACCCATGGCCAGTTGCGCGGGGTGCTGGATGCCGCGACCCAGGTGGCGATCATTGCCACGGACCTGCGCGGGGTGATCAGCACCTTCAATGCCGGCGCCGAGCAGATGCTCGGTTATACCGTCGCCGAAGTGGTCGGGCACATGACCCTGGAAAATCTGCACTTGCCCCGGGAGCTCGCGGCACGCTCGGCAGAATTGAGTGCGCGTTACGGCAAGCCGGTACCGGCCTGTCATGCGATGTTGGTCGAGGGTGGCGATGAGGCGCGGGAGTGGACGCTGGTGCGCAGCGATGGCAGCCACCTGATCGTCAACATGCTGGCGACCCCGGTCCTCGACGAACAGGGGCTGTGGGTCGGGCACCTGGCGATCTGCATCGACATCACCGAACGCAAGCGCGTGCATGAGGCCCTGGCCGCACGGGACCTGTTGCTGAAGAAACTCAGTGCCCATGTGCCCGGCGGCATCTACCAGTTCAAGATGGAGTTCGACGGGCGCTTCAGCGTGATCTACGCCAGCGACGGTATTCGCGAGATCTATGAGCTGGAGCCGGACGTGCTGCTGCTCAACGCCGAAGCGATTTTCACGCGGATTCATCCGCAGGACACCACCCGCGTGCGCGCCTCGATCCGGGCCTCGGCCAACACCCTCAGCCACTGGCGCGAGGAATACCGCGTGCAATTGCCCCAGCGCGGCCTGCGCTGGGTGCGCGGCGAGGCGACCCCGGAAGAACTGCCCGGCGGTGGCGTGCTCTGGCATGGCTACATCTCGGACATTACCGACACCAAGCGGGTGGAAGAAGAATTGCGGGCGCTGTCGGTCACCGATTCCCTCACCGGTATCCATAACCGCCGCTATTTCCAGGAGCGCCTGACCATCGAAATGGCCCGGGTGGAGCGCGGTGGAGGCGATCTGTCGGTGATCATGCTCGACATCGACCACTTCAAGCGCATCAATGACCAGTACGGCCATGCCGTGGGCGACCGGGTGTTGCAGGCCGTGTGCGAGCGCATTGGCCAGCGGTTGCGGCGCACGGATGTGTTCTGCCGCCTGGGCGGCGAGGAGTTCATGGTCCTTTGCCCGGACATCGGAGGCGAGCAGGCCCATCTGCTGGCATTGGAGTTGTGGCAAAGCCTGCGCAGCGCGCCGATCGATGAAGTAGGCGTCGTCACGGCGAGTTTCGGCATTGCCAGCTGGCGGGTCGGCGAGGGTGCGGATGCGCTGTTGTTGCGGGCTGATTCGGGGGTTTATGTGGCGAAGCAGGAGGGCAGGGATCGGGTGCAGGGGGAGATGAACTAGCTTCGCTGTACGCAAACCTGTAGGCGCTGAGCTTGCTCGCGATGACGGCGTCCCATCCAACATGGATGTGACTGACACTGCGCCATCGCGAGCAAGCTCGGCTCCTACAGGGGGCTGTGGGTTTTTAGAGCACCGAAGCCGTCTGCGCCAGTTTCGGCTGGCGATACAGGTCCAGCAGCACCTGGTCGAGCACCGACGACGCGCCAAACGGTGCCTTGTCGTTGAGGATCGCCACCACCGCCCAGGTATTGCCGTTGACGTCGCGGCTGAAGCCGGCGATCGCCCGCACGGTGTTCAAGGTGCCGGTCTTGACGTGGGCTTCACCGCGCATCGCGGTGGTCTTCAGGCGTTTACGCATGGTGCCGTCGGTGCCGGCAATCGGCATCGAGCTGATGTACTCGGCGGAGTAAGGGCTGCGCCAGGCGGCCTGTAGCATCGACGCCATTTCCCGGGCACTGACGCGTTCGGAGCGGGACAGGCCGGAGCCATTCTCCATCACCAGGTGCGGCGCGGTGATGCCTTTCTTCGCCAGCCACTGACGGACCACGCGCTGGGCGGCCTTGGCGTCGTCGGCGTCGGCATCGGTGCGGAATTTCTGGCCCAGGCTCAGGAACAGCTGCTGGGCCATGGTGTTGTTACTGTATTTGTTGATGTCGCGGATGATTTCCGCCAGATCCGGCGAGAACGCCCGCGCCAGTACCTTGGCGTCCTTGGGCGTTGGCGCCAGCACATCCCGGCCCTGGATGCTGCCGCCCAGTTCTTTCCAGATCGCGCGCACGGCGCCGGCGGTGTAGGTGGCGTGGTCGAGCAACGACAGGTAAGTCTGCGAGCTGCAACCTTCACCCAACTGCCCGCCGACCGTCACGGTCACGCTGCCATCGGCCTGGGGCACCGGGTTGTAACGCACACCACCGGTGCATTGCTTGGCGTTGATCGCCTTGACCTGGTTTTCGATGCGGATACTCGCAATAGGCGGTTCCACGGAGATCAGCACACGCCCGCCATCGTTACGCGCCACAAAGCGCAGGGCCTTGAGGTTGACCAGCAATGCATCGGGCTTGACCAGAAAGGGCTTGTTCTCGTCGTTGCCGTCGTCGTTGAACTCGGGCAGTTGCGGTTGCACGAAGAAGTTCTTGTCCAGGACGAGGTCGCCGGTCACCTGGGTCACGCCATTGGCGCGCAGGTCGCGCATCAACAGCCAGAGTTTTTCCATGTTCAGCTTCGGATCGCCGCCGCCCTTGAGGTAGAGGTTGCCGTTGAGGATGCCGCCGCTGAGGGTGCCATCGGTATAGAACTCGGTTTTCCACTGGTGATTGGGGCCGAGCATTTCCAGGGCCGCGTAAGTGGTGACCAGCTTCATGGTCGATGCCGGGTTGACCGAGACGTCGGCGTTGAAAATGGTCGGGGTGCCGGGGCCGTTCAGCGGAATCATCACCAGCGACAGGGCGTTGTCCTGCAGTTTGCTGGCCTTGAGGGCTTTTTCGACATTGGGCGACAGGCGGGTATTGATCGGGTCAGCGGAAACGGGGAGGGCCAGGGGCAATAGCAGGCCGGCCAGGAGCAATGGACGCAACGATTTGATCATGTAGATAAAACCCTACAGCCGAGGGGGAAAAAGACGAGGGCATGAAGATAATTTCCCTCAGTGGTCATGAAAGTGTCGGCATTATGCCCCAAGGTGCTACGGCGTGTGCCGTGCGTGGGCCTTCCAATGGGCTATTTTTTACCGACGGTAGGCGTGGCGGCCCAGAGAGTCGGGCAATTGGCGGCTTAAACTGCTAAAGTGCGGCCCGTTATTACTTAAGAGGATTGTTCCAATGGCGACTAACCGTTCCCAGCGTCTGCGCAAAAAACTGTGCGTCGATGAATTTCAAGAGCTGGGTTTCGAACTGAACCTGGATTTCAAGGAAGATCTGTCCGAAGAAGCCATTGATGCCTTCCTCGAGGCGTTCCTCAAAGAAGCCATGGAAGCCAACGGTCTGGGCTATGTCGGCGGTGATGACTACGGTCTGGTTTGCCTGATCAAGCGTGGCTCGGTCAGCGCTGAACAACGCGCTGCCGTTGAAGCCTGGCTCAAAGGCCGCACCGAGCTGACCAGCGTTGAAGTCAGCCCGCTGCTGGACGTCTGGTACCCGGAAAAGCCAATCAATCCGGTAGCATGATGTTCTGAAAAACGGCGACCATTGAGTCGCCGTTTTTTTTGTAGGAGCGAGCTTGCTCGCGATGGTCGTCAACGATTACGCGTGAAACCTGACACCCCGTGGCGCTCTCAGGTTCATCGCGAGCAAGCTCGCTCCTACAGGGGCCTGCGCCAATTCAGAATCATTAGCGTCACCACCCCCGCCACAATCCCCCAGAACGCCGAACCGATGGAAAACAGCGTCAGCCCCGATGCCGTGACCATGAAGGTGATCAGCGCCGCTTCACGCTCCTTCGCTTCGCTCATGGCGATGCTCAAGCCGTTGATGATCGAGCCGAACAGCGCCAGTGCGGCAATCGACAGCACCAGCTCCTTGGGCAGTGCGGCAAACAACGCTGCCAGCGTCGCGCCGAACACACCGGCGATGCCATAGAAAACCCCACACCAGACCGCCGCCGTGTAGCGTTTGTTGCGATCCTCATGGGCATGTGGCCCGGTGCAGATCGCCGCGCTGATGGCGGCCAGGTTGATCCCGTGGGAACCGAATGGTGCCAGCAACAACGAGGCAATGCCCGTGGTGGTGATCAGCGGCGAGGCCGGCACGTTGTAGCCGTCGGCGCGCAGCACGGCAATGCCCGGCATGTTTTGCGAAGTCATCGCCACCACGAACAACGGGATGCCGATACTGATGGTCGCGGCGAGGGAGAAATGCGGTGTGGTCCACACAGGCGTGGCCACTTCCAGGTGGAACGCGCTGAAGTCCAGCAGCCCCATGACGCCGGACAAGGCCGTGCCGATCAGCAAAGCGCCCAGTACGGCGTAGCGCGGCGACAGGCGCTTGACCACCAGGTAGGTAAAAAACATGCCCAGCACCAGCGCGGTGCGATGCTGGGCCGCGACGAAAATCTCGCTGCCGATCTTGAACAGAATCCCCGCCAGCAACGCTGCCGCCAGGGACGCGGGAATCTTTTTCACCAGGCGTTCGAAACTGCCGGTCAATCCGCAGATGGTCACCAGCACCGCGCAGGTAATATAGGCACCGATGGCTTCGCCGTAGGTCACGCCACCCAGGCTTGTGATCAGCAAGGCTGCGCCCGGGGTGGACCAGGCGATGGTGATGGGGGTGCGATAGCGCAACGACAGGCCGATCGAACACACCGCCATGCCGATGGAAATCGCCCAGATCCACGACGAAATCTGCCCGCTGGTCAGCCCGGCCGCTTGCCCGGCCTGGAACATCAGCACCAGGGAACTGGTGTAGCCGGTCATCATGGCGATGAATCCGGCGACGATGGCCGACGGCGAAGTGTCTGCCAGGGGGCGCAGTTGCGTGTGCGTGGCGTCTGTCATGACAGCGGTGTTCCTTGTTCAGGCGGCGGATTCTGCTTTAAAGCCTAAACTCAAACGTAATGGATCGTTGCGATACAGCGGAAGTGACAAACAGCCGTACAGTCGTGTTGGCACTAACCATTGTGTACAATCGCAGTGTTTTTTACGCGATACTTGCCAGCGACCCACTGTGCCGTATTACAGTCACCGTCAATTCGCCGCAGTTCTCCCGACTCGAGTGCCCATGAACGAACAGTTGCAACCCCTAAAGAAACAGCCGCGAGCAGGCAAAGCCGGCCGCAGCGGAACCCAGGACGATATTGTCTACGCGCATATCTTCGAGGCCATCCTCGAACAGCGCCTGGCGCCCGGCACCAAGTTGAGCGAAGAAGCGCTGGGGGAAATTTTCGGGGTCAGCCGCACCATCATTCGCCGCGCGCTGTCGCGCCTGGCCCATGAAAGCGTGGTATTGCTGCGTCCGAATCGCGGCGCCGTCGTTGCCAGCCCGAGCGTCGAAGAGGCGCGCCAGGTGTTCATGGCCCGGCGTCTGGTGGAACGTGCGATCACTGAATTGGCGGTGCAGCACGCCACCGCCGAACAGATTGCCGAGCTGCGGCAGATGGTCAACGACGAGCGCGACAGCTTTTCCCGTGGCGACCGGGGTGCCGGTATCCGCCTGTCGGGCGAATTCCACCTGAAACTGGCCGAAGCGGCGAAAAACGCCCCGCTGATCAGCTTCCAGCGCAGCCTGGTGTCCCAGACTTCGCTGATCATCGCCCAGTACGAAAGCGGTAACCGTTCCCACTGCTCCTACGACGAGCACACCCAGTTGATCGACGCCATTGAAAAGCGCGACGCTGAACTGGCGGTGAACCTGATGATGCACCACATGGATCACATCGACAGCAAACTCAATCTCGATGAAGAAAGTGCGTCGGATGATTTGCACGCGGTGTTCTCGCATTTGCTGCAGACCAAGAAGCCTGGGCGTTCGCCAGCGAAAATCTGATAAACCGCATCGCGCCTATCGCTGGCAAGCCAGCTCCCACAGGTTATGCGGTGGAGCGCAAATTGTGTGAACTGCGCAAACCACTGTGGGAGCTGGCTTGCCAGCGATGGCGGCAGAACAGGCAATAAAAAATCCCCCGGGGCGGAATACCACCGGGGGATGGATCGTTCCCACGCTGAGCATGGGAACGATCAGTGTCGGGTGGGTTAGCGCTGATGCACCAGATTCCCCGCCGCATAAGTCTGCAACACCGTCCGGTCATCCCCCAGCGTCATCAACACAAACAACGTCTCGGCAATGTTATTGGCCTGCTGCAGGCGATAGCCCAGCAATGGCGTGGCGTTGTAGTCCAGCACCAGGAAGTCGGCGTCGGTGCCCGGCTGCAGGTTGCCGATCTTGTCTTCCAGGCGCAGCGCACGGGCACCGCCGAGGGTGGCCAGGTAAAGCGACTTGAACGGGCTCAGGCGCGCGCCTTGCAGCTGCATGACCTTGTACGCTTCGTTCAACGTTTGCAGCAGCGAGAAACTGGTGCCGCCGCCCACATCGGTGCCGATGCCGACATTGAGTTTGTGCTTCTCGGCCATCGGCAGGTTGAACAGGCCGCTGCCGAGGAAGAAGTTCGACGTCGGGCAGAACGAGATGGCCGAGCCGGTTTCTGCCAGTCGCGCGCATTCGTCATCGCACAGGTGCACACCGTGGGCGAAGACCGAGCGCTCGCCGAGCAACTGGTAGTGGTCATAGACGTCCAGGTAGCCCTTGCGCTCCGGGAACAGTTCTTTGACCCACTCGATTTCCTTGAGGTTTTCGCTGATGTGGGTCTGCATGTACAGATCCGGGTATTCGGTCAGCAACTGGCCGGCCAGGGTCAGCTGCTCCGGGGTGCTGGTCGGTGCAAAACGCGGGGTGACGGCATAGTGCAGGCGACCCTTGCCGTGCCAGCGCTCGATCAACGCCTTGCTCTCGAGGTAGCTGGATTCGGCGGTGTCGGTCAGGTAGTCCGGGGCGTTGCGGTCCATCATCACCTTGCCGGCGATCATGCGCAGATCCAGCTGCTCGGCGGCTTCGAAGAACGAGTTCACTGATTGCGGATGCACGCTGCCGAACACCAGCGCGGTGGTGGTGCCGTTGCGCAGCAGTTCCTTGATGAAAATGTCCGCCACCTGGTCAGCGTGGGCCTTGTCGGCGAACTGGCTTTCACAGGGGAAGGTGTAGGTGTTGAGCCAGTCCAGCAGCTGCTCGCCATAGGCGCCGACCATGCCCGTTTGCGGCAAGTGGATGTGGGTGTCGATGAAACCGGGGGTGATCAGCGCATCCTGATAATGGGTGATCTCGATATCGGCCGGCAGGGTCGGCAGCAACTCACTGGCGTGGCCGAGGGCGCTGATTTTGCCGTTGTCGACCACCAGCAGACCGTCTTCGAAGTACTCGTAGGAGGCTTCGATACCCACTTCGGCAGGGTCGGCGATGCTGTGCAGGATGGCGGCGCGGTAAGCTTTGCGAGTCAGAGGCATGTCAGTTCTCAATTTGAGGCTTTCAGGTTTGCGGCCTGACTGCGGCGTGAAGTGGGCAGCAGTTTGGCAATCGGTTCGGCGCGGGACGTTTGCTGGCCGAAATTGGCGTTATAAGTGGCGATGATCTCGCCGGCGATGGAGATGGCGATTTCCACAGGCAACTTGCCTTTGACTTCGCCGATGCCCATCGGGCAACGCATGCGTTGCACGACGCTGCTGTCGAAGCCGCGGTCGCGCAGGCGGTGTTCGAACTTCACCCGTTTGGTCTTCGAACCGATCAGGCCGAAATAGGCGAAGTCGTTGCGCTTGAGAATCGCGGCGGTGAGTTCGAGGTCGAGCTGATGGTTGTGGGTCATGACGATGCAGTAGCTGCCGGCGGGCAGGTCGTCGATTTCATCCACCGGCTCTTCGCTGACGATCTTGCGTACACCGTGGGGAATCTGTTCCGGGAATTCGTCTTCCCGTGAGTCGATCCAGCGCACTCGGCAGGGCAGGCTGGCCAGCAGCGGCACCAGCGCGCGGCCGACGTGGCCGGCGCCAAACACGGCGATCTGCGCCTGGACCTGGCCCATCGGTTCGAACAGCAGCACGGTCGCCCCACCGCAGCACTGGCCCAGGCTGGCACCGAGGCTGAAGCGTTCAAGATGGGTGTCCTGCTTGCCGCTGGCGAGCATCTCGCGGGCGATCTGCATGGCTTTGTATTCCAGGTGCCCTCCACCGATGGTGTCGAAGGCCTGGTTGGCGCTGATGACCATCTTCGATCCAGCATTGCGCGGCGTCGAGCCGAGCTCTTCGATGATAGTCACCAGCACGCAGGGTTCACCCTGGTTCTGCAGGTCGGCGAGGGCGTCGATCCAGTTGTACATGTTTCACCTCAACATCTCTGTTGGTCTGTTCCGGCCTCATCGCTGGCAAGCCAGGTCCCACAGGATTTGTGTGAATCCAAATTCTATGGACACCACAAAACACTGTGGGAGCTGGCTTGCCAGCGATGGCCGCGCCTCGGTCTTAGAGCGAAGCCAGCTCGCTTTCGGTCTCAACAGCCTTCGCCACCTTCAACTGGCGCATTTGCTCACAGCCCCACAACACCCGCTCCGGGGTCGCCGGTGCGTCGATTTTCGGTTGATGCTTGTAGTCGCCCAGGCTGGCCACCGCGTCCTTGATCGCGCACCAGGCGGCGATGCCGAGCATGAACGGCGGCTCGCCCACGGCCTTGGAATGGAACACCGTGTCTTCCGGGTTCTTGCGGTTTTCCACCAGCTTGACCCGCAGGTCCAGCGGCATGTCCGCCACGGCCGGGATCTTGTAGCTGGCCGGGCCGTTGGTCATCAGCTTGCCCTTGTTGTTCCACACCAGCTCTTCCATGGTCAGCCAACCCATGCCCTGGATGAACCCACCCTCGACCTGGCCGATGTCGATGGCCGGATTCAGCGAGGCGCCGACGTCGTGGAGGATGTCGGTGCGCAGCATTTTGTACTCGCCGGTCAGGGTGTCGATGATCACCTCGCAGCAGGCGGCACCGAAGGCGAAGTAGTAGAACGGACGTCCCCGGGCCTGGCTGCGGTCGTAGTAGATTTTCGGGGTCTTGTAGAACCCGGTGCTCGACAGCGATACCTGGGCGAAGTAGGCCTGCTGGATCAGTGCCTCGAAGGTCAGGATGTGATCGCGAACCCGCACGTGACCGTTGTGGAACTCCACGTCTTCTTCGCTGACCTTGTAGTGCCTTGCAGCGAATTCGATCAGGCGTTTCTTGATGGTTTCAGCGGCGTTCTGAGCCGCTTTACCGTTCAAGTCCGCACCGCTGGACGCTGCCGTCGGCGAGGTGTTCGGTACTTTGTCGGTGTTGGTCGCGGTGATCTGCACGCGGTCCATTTCCACCTGGAATACCTCGGCCACCACTTGCGCGACCTTGGTGTTCAGGCCCTGGCCCATCTCGGTGCCACCATGGTTGAGGTGGATGCTGCCGTCGGTGTACACGTGCACCAAGGCACCGGACTGGTTGAGGAAGCTGGCGGTGAAGGAGATCCCGAATTTCACCGGGGTCAGCGCCAGGCCTTTTTTCAGGATCGGGCTGTTGGCGTTGTAGCGACGGATCGCTTCGCGGCGCTCGGCGTACTGGCTGCTTGCTTCCAGTTCGGCGGTCATTTCCTCGAGCATGTTGTGCTCGACGGTCTGGTAGTAATGGGTGACGTTGCGCTCGGTCTTGCCGTAGTAGTTGGCCTTGCGAACCGCCAGTGGATCCAGGCCCAGGTGACGGGCGATAGCGTCCATCACTTCCTCGATGGCGACCATGCCTTGCGGGCCGCCGAAACCACGGTAGGCGGTGTTCGACGCGGTGTTGGTCTTGCAGCGATGACCGTTGACGGTCGCGTCGCCCAGGTAATACGAGTTGTCCGAGTGGAACATCGCGCGGTCGACGATCGACGCCGACAGGTCCGGCGAACAGCCGCAGTTGCCGGCCAGTTCCAGGTTGATGCCGTGCAGGCGGCCGGTGCTGTCGAAGCCCACGTCGTATTCGACATAGAACGGGTGACGCTTGCCGGTCATCAGCATGTCTTCGACACGCGGCAGGCGCATCTTGGTTGGCTGGCCGGTGAGGTGCGCAATGACCGCACACAGGCACGCCGGGCTGGCCGCCTGGGTTTCCTTGCCGCCAAAACCGCCACCCATGCGGCGCATGTCGACGACGATCTTGTTCATCGACACGTCCAGCACTTCGGCCACCAGCTTCTGCACTTCGGTGGGGTTCTGGGTCGAGCAATAGACGATCATGCCGCCGTCTTCGGTGGGCATCACCGAGGAAATCTGGGTTTCCAGGTAGAAGTGTTCCTGGCCGCCGATGTGCAGGGTGCCTTGAATGCGATGCTCGGCGGTGGCCAGCGCCGTGGCTGAATCGCCACGCTGGTGCGTGTGACTGTCGAGCACGAAGTGGCGCTTGCGCAGGGCTTCGACCACGTCCAGCACTGGCTCCAGGTCTTCGTATTCGATGATCGCGGCCATCGCCGCCTTGCGTGCGGTTTCCAGGTCCTTGGCGGCGACGGCCACCACCGGTTGACCGACGAACTGCACGGTGTCGATCGCCAGCAGCGGATCGCCCGGCAGCAACGGGCCAATGTCCTTCAGGCCCGGCACGTCCTCGTGGGTAATGGCGATGCGTACACCTTCGAAGGCATAGCAGGGCGAGGTGTCGATGCTGATGATCCGGGCGTGGGCACGGTCCGACATGCGGGCGTACACGTGCAGCTGGTTCGGAAACTCCAGGCGATCGTCGATGTATTGCGCTTCACCGGACACATGCTTGGCGGCGCTGTCGTGCTTGACGCTGCGGCCGACACCGGTGGTCAGGTCCTTGGCGAACAGTTCAGCCAGTTCGGCCTGGGTCTTCTCTACGGCGTGATGGTTAGACATAAGCGGTCACCCGAGTCTCGATGTGCGGCGTTTGCAGTTCGATGAAGTATTTGCGCAGCAGGTTCTGCGCGCTGAGCAGGCGATATTCCTTACTGGCGCGGAAGTCCGACAGCGGTGTGAAATCTTCGGCCAGGGCCGCGCAGGCGCGTTCAACGGTGGCGCTGTTGAAGGGCGAACCGATCAACGCGGTTTCGCAACTGTTGGCGCGTTTTGGAATGGCCGCCATGCCACCGAAGGCCACGCGGGCATCGGCGATCACACCGTTTTCCAGGCGCAGGTTGAATGCCGCGCACACGGCAGAAATGTCATCGTCCAGGCGCTTGGACACCTTGTAGGCGCGGAACAACTGTTCGACGCTGGCGCGCGGCACGATGATCTTCTCGATGAACTCGCTTTCCTGGCGCGCAGTGACGCGGTAATCGATGAAGTAATCTTCCAGGGCCAGGGTACGGCGGGTTTCACCCTTGCACAGGACAATCTGCGCACCCAGGGCAATCAGCAGGGGAGGCGAGTCACCGATGGGCGAGGCGTTGCCGATGTTGCCGCCCAGGGTGCCCTGGTTGCGAATCTGCAATGAGGCGAAGCGCTGCAGCAGTTCGCCGAAGTCCGGGTACTCGGTCTTCAGGGCCTCGTAGCAGTCGGAGAGGGCGGTGGCGGCGCCGATTTCCAGGCGGTCGTCGAAGCGTTCGATGCGCTTCATTTCGGCGACGTTGCCGACGTAGATCATTACCGGCAGGGTGCGGTGGAACTGGGTCACTTCCAGCGCCAGGTCGGTGCCGCCGGCCAGCAGGCGGGCCTGTGGATAAGCGTCGTAGAGGTCGGCCAGGTCGGCCACGGTCAATGGCACCAGGCAACGCTTGTCACCGCTGTTGAGTTCGCCGATATCGCTCGGCGCGATGGCCTTGAGCCGGGCGATGGTCTGGGCTTCGTTGGCATCGAACTGATCCGGCTGTTTAGCGCAGCAGGACTGCTCGGCAGCTTCCAGGATCGGCCGATAGCCGGTGCAGCGGCAGAGGTTGCCGGCCAGGGCTTCGTGGGCTTTGTGTTGATCCGGTGCATCGCTGTTCTTTTGCAGGGCAAACAACGACATCACGAAACCTGGGGTGCAGAACCCGCATTGCGAGCCGTGGCACTCGACCATGGCCTTCTGCACGCTGTGCAACTCGCCCTTGTGCTTGAGGTCTTCAACGCTGATCAGTTGCTTGCCGTGCAAAGACGACACGAAGGTCAGGCACGAGTTGAGGCTGCGGTAGCGAATGTGTTCGCGGCCTTCGTCATCGGTCTGCAATTCGCCGACGACCACGGTGCACGCGCCACAGTCGCCGCTGGCGCAGCCTTCTTTGGTACCGGGTTTGCCCACATGGTCGCGCAGATAATTGAGCACGGTCAGGTTCGGGTCCAGGGCGTGCTCGCTACGGAGTTCCTGGTTGAGTAAAAACTGGATCACGGAAGGCCTCGCAGACTCATTATTGTTGTTAACCGATATGAACCGAATTTAGCAGGTCTGACTTTTCGGTCAATGATTTTCTGACTTAAAGGTCAGGAAAATGCATTTTGTCGACTAACCTGGCTTTTCTTCATTATTGACCCTCGATCAACAGCCTGCTTTTTGCTTGAATCGTGCCAAAAACCACCCGGTGGGCCCTGCGCCATGACGTATCAATTGCGCTACACTGCGCCGCTTGTGCAAATCGAAGAGTTTGAAGGACAACCATGACGTTCAAGGCGCCGGACAGCCTCGCCGAGCAAATCGCGCATCACCTCGCCGAACGCATCATTCGCGGCGAAATGAAGCCCGGGGAGCGCATCCAGGAACAGAAGGTCACGCAGGCACTTGACGTCAGCCGCGGCTCGGTCCGCGAGGCATTGCTGATTCTCGAGCGCCGGCACCTGATCGCCATCCTGCCGCGACGTGGCGCCCACGTCACCGAACTCACCGCGCACAAGGTCAAGAGCCTGTGCACGCTGATGAGCGAGATGTACATCCTGCTCGCCAATGCCGTGGCCACTGGCTGGAAAGTCCAGGCCGACCTGGCGCCGTTCGTGCAGATCCAGCAGCGCCTGACGGCTAGCTATGCGCGCCAGGACATCCATGCCTTCGTCGACGACAGTTTCAACGTGATGCGCGCCACGTATCCGTTCGCCAACAATCCGTACCTGCAGGAAACCGTCGAGAACCTGCAGCCGGCCATGAGCCGTGCGTATTTCCTCGCTCTGGAGCAACGCAAGGCCTCGATGAGCGAATACCTGGAGCTGTTCGAACGCTTGCTCGCCGCCGTGATCGCCCGTGATTTTCCACTGATCCGCGAAGTGCTGACCGCTTATGGCCAGCGCAGTTGCGATCTGGTGATCTCTGCCCTGACGGACGCATAAGCGTGCGGCTAAAGTGCATCAAGCTGGCGGGGTTCAAGTCCTTCGTCGACCCGACCACAGTGAACTTCCCCAGTAACATGGCGGCGGTGGTGGGGCCCAATGGTTGTGGCAAGTCGAACATCATCGACGCCGTACGCTGGGTGATGGGCGAGAGTTCGGCGAAGAACCTGCGCGGCGAGTCGATGACCGACGTCATCTTCAACGGCTCCACCAGCCGCAAGCCTGTGAGCCAGGCGAGCATCGAGCTGGTGTTCGATAACTCCGACGGCACACTGCTCGGTGAATACGCCGCCTATGCGGAAATTTCCATTCGCCGCAAAGTGACCCGCGACAGCCAGACTACTTATTACCTCAACGGCACCAAATGCCGTCGCCGCGACATCACCGATATCTTCCTCGGTACCGGCCTGGGCCCGCGCAGCTACTCGATTATCGAGCAGGGGATGATCTCCAAGCTGATCGAGTCCAAGCCCGAAGACTTGCGCAACTTCATCGAAGAGGCGGCGGGGATCTCCAAGTACAAGGAGCGTCGGCGCGAAACCGAAAACCGCATCCGCCGCACCCACGAAAACCTGGAGCGCCTGACCGACCTGCGCGAAGAGCTCGAACGTCAGCTCGAACGCTTGCACCGCCAGGCCGAAGCGGCCAAGAAGTACCAGGAATTCAAAGGCGAGGAGCGCCAGCTCAAGGCGCAACTGTCGGCCCTGCGCTGGCAGGACCTGAACGATCAGGTCGGCCAGCGCGAAGCGATCATCGGCACCCAGGAAATCAGTTTCGAAGCCCTGGTGGCCGAACAACGCAATGCAGACGCCAGCATCGAACGCTTGCGCGACGGCCATCACGACCTCTCCGAGCGCTTCAATCTGGTGCAGGGGCGCTTCTATTCGGTCGGCGGCGACATCGCCCGGGTCGAGCAGAGCATCCAGCACGGCCAGCAGCGCTTGCGCCAATTGCAGGACGATTTGAAGGAAGCCGAGCGTGCGCGCCTGGAGACCGAATCGCACCTGGGCCACGACCGCACGCTGTTGCTGACCCTTGGCGAAGAGCTGGACATGCTCACGCCGGAGCAGGAAGTCACCAGCGCCGCCGCCGAAGAGGCCGCCGCCGCGCTGGAGGAATCCGAAACCACCATGCACGGCTGGCAGGAGCAGTGGGACACGTTCAACCTCAGCGCCGCCGAGCCACGGCGCCAGTCGGAAGTCCAGCAATCGCGGATCCAGCAGCTGGAAACCAGCCTGGAACGCCTGGCCGATCGGCAGAAACGTCTTGGCGAGGAACGCGCCTTGCTTTCGGCAGATCCGGAAGACGCAGCGATCCTGGAACTGAGCGAGCAGCTTGAAGCGAGTGAAGCGACCCTTGAAGACTTGCAAGCCAGCGAAGAAGCCCAGGTCGAACGTCTGGAGCAATTGCGCCAGCAATTGCAGCAAGCGCTGACGGCACAGCAACAGGCCCAGGGCGATTTGCAGCGTCTCAACGGAAGACTTGCCTCCCTGGAAGCCCTGCAACAGGCCGCGCTCAACCCGGGCACCGGCACCGCCGAATGGTTGCGTGAGCAGCATTTGGCGGATCGCCCGCGCCTGGCTGAAGGGCTGAAGGTTGAAGCAGGTTGGGAACTGGCGGTGGAAACCGTGCTCGGCGCCGATCTGCAAGCGGTGCTGGTGGATGACTTCAACGACTTTGACCTGTCCAGCTTTACCCAGGGCGATCTACGCTTGCTCAGCCCGGCCAGCGATGGCCAGCGAGTGCCCGGCAGCTTGCTTGACAAGGTCGAGGCGCAGATCGATCTGTCGCCGTGGCTGGGCCAGGTCAAGCCGGTAGACAGCCTCGAGCAAGCGCTGGCCTTGCGTGGTCAGTTGGCCGTCGGCCAGAGCTTGATCAGCCGCGACGGATACTGGGTCGGTCGGCACTTTCTGCGTGTGCGCCGTGCCAGTGAAGCGGAAAGCGGCATGCTCGCCCGTGGCCAGGAAATCCAGAAGCTGGGCCTTGAGCGCGAGGAGCGCGAAGCGGCGGTCGAGACCCTGGAAACCGAATTGCAAAACCTGCGGGCGCAACAGCGCCAGCAGGAAAACGGTCGCGAACACTTGCGTCGTTTGCTGCAAGACGAAGCCCGCCAGCAAGGCGAGTTGAAAGCCCAGCTGTCGGCCGGCAAAGCCAAGGCCGAGCAGTTGGCCCTGCGGCGCACGCGTCTTGATGAAGAAATCGAGGAGTTGGGCGAACAACGCGCCCTGGAACACGAAAACATCGGCGAAGCGCGTCTGCACCTGCAGGAAGCCCTCGACGCCATGGCCCTGGACACCGAGCAGCGCGAGCTGCTGCTGGCCCAGCGCGACAGCTTGCGCGAACGGCTTGACCGGGTACGCCAGGAAGCCCGCCAGCACAAGGATCACGCCCATCAACTGGCGGTGCGCCTGGGCTCGCTGCGGGCCCAGCATGACTCGACGCGCCAGGCCCTGGAGCGCCTGGAAATGCAGGCCGAACGCCTGACGGAAAAACGCGAGCAACTGAGCCTCAACCTGGAGGAGGGCGAGGCGCCGCTGGAAGAGTTGCGCCTGAAGCTCGAAGAACTGCTCGACAAGCGCATGACCGTCGACGAAGAGCTCAAGACCGCGCAGATCGCCCTGGAAGACGCCGACCGCGAACTGCGTGATGCCGAAAAACGCCGCAACCAGGCCGAACAGCAGTCCCAGCTGATACGCGGCCAGCTCGAAAACCAGCGCATGGAATGGCAAGCCCTGACCGTGCGGCGCAAGGCGTTGCAGGACCAGTTGCTCGAAGACGGCTACGACCTGCACGGCGTGCTGGCCACGCTGACCGCCGAGGCCAGCGAGAAAGCCGCCGAGGAAGAACTCGAGCGCATTGGCGCGCGGATCCAGCGCCTGGGCGCGATCAACCTCGCGGCCATCGATGAATACCAGCAACAATCGGAGCGTAAACGTTATCTCGACGCCCAGAACGACGATCTGGTCGAAGCGCTCGACACGCTCGAGAACGTGATTCGCAAGATCGACAAGGAAACCCGAAACCGTTTCAAAGATACCTTTGATCAGATCAATGGCGGTTTACAGGCACTTTTCCCAAAAGTTTTCGGTGGAGGGCGCGCGTATTTGGAACTGACGGGCGAAGATCTACTCGATACAGGGGTGACGATCATGGCGCAGCCGCCCGGAAAGAAGAACAGCACCATCCATTTGCTCTCCGGTGGCGAAAAAGCCCTGACTGCATTGGCCCTGGTTTTTGCGATCTTCAAGTTGAACCCGGCGCCGTTCTGCATGCTCGATGAAGTGGACGCGCCATTGGATGACGCCAACGTTGGACGCTATGCACGTCTGGTCAAGGAGATGTCGCAGACGGTGCAGTTCATCTATATCACCCACAACAAGATCGCCATGGAAATGGCCGAGCAATTGATGGGGGTGACGATGCACGAACCGGGATGCTCGCGTCTGGTGGCGGTGGATGTCGAGGAGGCCATGGCGATGGTGGATGCCTGAAACAGGGGTTTCAGGGGAGGGGGGGTAGCGATGGTACGCGATTTGCCATGCCGACTTGCTGGCCAATCGACATATTCGAGGGACCAGCGTGCCAGACGGTGTAAAGTTGCCTTTGGTCGTGCTAGTTTAATGTCAATTTTTCGTATACGTGGGTAAAACGCCTGTCAGAACATAGAGTTGGCGCCACGTTTTAAAGCGGTTTACAGAATGTAAGCCCCTTATTTTTCAGCATTTTTTATAGAGGCACGGGATTACATGGAAATCGGTCTGCGCGAGTGGCTGATCGTCATCGGCATTATTGTCATTGCCGGTATTCTTTTCGATGGCTGGCGCCGTATGCGCGGCGGCAAGGGAAAACTGAAATTCCGTCTCGACCGGAGCCTGTCCAATCTGCCCGACGAGGACACCAGCCCCGAGCTGTTGGGCCCGTCTCGCGTCCTGGATACGCACAAGGAACCGCAACTGGACGAGCAGGACCTGCCGTCGGTGAGCATGCCGGCCCGCGATTCGGGCTCCAAGCGCGGCAAGCGTGGCCATGGCGAGCCTTCCCAGGGCGACATGAACCTTAGCCTCGACCTGGACGGCGGCCCGAGCTTCAGCAGCCGTGACGACGATTTCCCGGATGACACCAAGGTAGCGCCTGCGGTCAGTGACAAGGAACAGCCGCAAGCCGAAGAAGTGCTGGTCATCAGCGTGATCTGCCGCGACCCGGTCGGCTTCAAAGGCCCGGCGCTGCTGCAGAACATTCTCGAAAGCGGCCTGCGTTTCGGCGAAATGGATATCTTCCACCGCCACGAAAGCATGGCGGGCAATGGCGAAGTGCTGTTCTCCATGGCCAACGCGGTCAAGCCTGGCGTCTTCGACCTGGACGACATCGACCACTTCAGCACCCCGGCCGTGAGCTTCTTCCTCGGCTTGCCAGGCCCGCGTCATCCCAAGCAGGCCTTCGACGTGATGGTGGCTGCGGCGCGTAAATTGTCACAAGAGTTGAACGGCGAGCTGAAGGACGACCAGCGCAGCGTACTGACCGCCCAGACGATTGAGCACTACCGTCAACGCATCGTTGAATTCGAACGTCGCGCCCTGACCCAAAAACGTTAAAACCAGCAGCGTGTGGCGACTTCCACACCCTGTAGGATCCCGGCTTGCCGGCGAAGGCGATTTCAAATACGCCTTCGCCGGCAAGCCGGGCTCCTACAATGAATCTGCGCCGCATCGAAGATTGAGCAGCCTCGGCTGCTCTTTTGCTTTATGAGAGACCACCCATGACTGCCGCCCAAGACCGCATTCTAGAGCTACGCGCCGAGCTGGATCTGCACAACTATCGCTATCACGTGCTGGACGAGCCGAGCATCCCGGACGCCGAGTACGACCGGTTGTTCAACGAGCTCAAGGCCCTCGAAGCGGCCCATCCCGACCTGGTCACCAGCGACTCGCCAACCCAGCGAGTCGGCAGCGCGGCACTGTCGGCGTTCACCCAGGTGCGCCACGAAGTGCCGATGCTCAGCCTGGGCAACGCCTTCGAAGAAACCGACATGCGCGAGTTCGACCGTCGGGTGACCGAGGGCCTGGACCTGCCGGCCGGAGACCTGTTCGGCGCAGGCGCGGCGGTGGAATACAGCTGTGAGCCCAAGCTCGATGGCCTGGCGGTCAGCCTGCTTTATCAGGACGGCATGCTGGTGCGCGGGGCCACACGCGGCGACGGCACCACGGGCGAAGACATCAGCGTCAACGTGCGCACCGTGCGCAACATCCCGCTCAAGCTGCACGGCACCGGCTGGCCGGCGACCCTGGAAGTGCGCGGCGAAGTGTTCATGTCCAAGGCCGGTTTCGAGCGGCTCAACGCCACGCAACTGGAAGTCGGTGGCAAGACCTTCGCCAACCCGCGCAATGCCGCGGCAGGCAGCCTGCGCCAGCTGGATTCGAAGATCACCGCCAACCGTCCGCTGGAATTCTGCTGCTACGGCATAGGCCAGGTGTCTGCGGACATCGCCGACACGCACATCGGCAATC
Organism: Pseudomonas sp. NPDC087336; assembly: GCF_044744285.1. NCBI lineage: Bacteria > Pseudomonadati > Pseudomonadota > Gammaproteobacteria > Pseudomonadales > Pseudomonadaceae > Pseudomonas > Pseudomonas sp. NPDC087336. Next base: position 119,902 of record NZ_JBIUYA010000015.1, read on the forward strand.
TGCAGCAGCTCAAGGCCTGGGGCATGCCGATCAGCCACGAGCTGAAGCTGGCGAACGGCATCGACGAGTGCCTGGATTACTACCGCGACATTGGCGAGCGCCGCAATGCCTTGCCCTATGAAATCGACGGCGTGGTGTTCAAGGTCAACAGCATCGCGTCCCAGCGTGAACTGGGCTTCCGCGCCCGCGAACCGCGTTGGGCCATCGCCCATAAATTCCCGGCCATGGAAGAACTCACCGAGTTGCTCGACGTGGAATTCCAGGTCGGTCGCACCGGCGCGGTGACGCCGGTGGCGCGCCTCAGGCCGGTCAAGGTAGCCGGGGTCACCGTGGCCAATGCAACACTGCATAACATGGACGAAGTGGCGCGCCTGGGCCTGATGATCGGCGACACGGTGATCATTCGCCGCGCCGGCGACGTGATTCCGCAAGTGGTGCAGGTGGTTACCGAGCGTCGCCCGGAATACGCCCGGCCGGTGCAGATCCCGCAGCAGTGCCCGGTGTGCGGCTCCCACGTCGAGCGTACGCAACTGGTCAAGCGCAGCAAGGGCCGCGAGACCGTCAGCGAAGGCGCGGTATATCGCTGTGTCGGTCGCCTGGCCTGCGGTGCACAACTCAAGCAGGCGATCATTCACTTCGTCTCCCGTCGGGCCATGGACATCGAAGGCCTGGGCGACAAGAGCGTAGAACAGCTGGTCGACGAAGGGCTGGTGAGCTCGCCGGCCGACCTGTACGCCCTGAAGTTTGAAGACATCGTCGACCTGGAAGGCTTCGCCGAGCTGTCGAGCAACAAGCTGCTCAGTGCCATCGCCGACAGCAAGAAACCGGGCCTGGCGCGCTTCATCTACGCCCTGGGGATTCCCGATGTCGGCGAAGAGACGGCCAAAGTGCTGGCGCGTTCCCTGGGTTCGCTGGAACGGGTCCAAGCGGCCTTGCCGCAAGTGCTGACCTACCTGCCGGACGTCGGCCTGGAAGTGGCCCACGAAATCCACAGCTTCTTCGAAGACGCGCACAACCAGCAGGTGATTACCGAACTGCTCAACCACGGTTTGCAGATTCAGGACCAGGGTGAGCTGGGCGCCGAGTTTGCCGCCAGCACCACCCTGGGCGGCTTCCTCGACAAGTTGCACATCCCGTCGGTAGGGCCGGGCGGGGCGCAGAAACTGGCAGACAAGTTCGGCTCGCTGCAAGCGGTGATCAGCGCCGACTGGCTGGACATGCGCCAGGCGCTGCCCGAGAAGCAAGCCACCTCGGTGCGCGAGTTTTTCGCTGTCGAGGCCAATCGCCAACTGGCCGAGGCTGCCGAGAAGCAACTGTCCGATTTCGGCATGCACTGGCTCAGCGAGAAAAAAGTCGTCGAAGGCCTGCCGCTGGCCGGCCAGACCTGGGTGCTCACAGGTTCCCTGGAATTGATGAGCCGCGACGTGGCCAAGGACAAACTCGAAAGCCTCGGTGCCAAGGTCGCAGGTTCCGTCTCGGCCAAGACCCATTGCGTGGTCGCAGGCCCGGGGGCGGGGTCGAAGCTGACCAAGGCCAACGAGCTGGGGTTGAAGGTGCTGGATGAAGAGACGTTCGTCGAGTTCCTGAAAACGCACGGTATTGCGGTCTAAATGATCGTTCCCACGCAGAGCGTGGGAACGATCTTCGCTCGACAATGATCTAGTCTTGGCAAGCCCCAGGGAGAGATCGCTCATGTACCGCTTCTTCGAACAGCTCACTTCGCGCATCGCTGCCCCCTTCATCGGCGAAAGCTCGCGCAATAGCAAGATCTGGCCCTGTCGTTGCGGGCAGTCGCTGTTCTTTCGCAACAGCCAATGCCTGGCCTGTTCCGCAGCCCTGGGTTATCAACCGCAGCAAAGTCACTTGTCCTCCCTGCAACCGGGCGTACAGCCCGACACCTGGCTGCTCGATGCCGATCCCGGCGCGGGCCTGTTCCGTCGCTGCGCCAACCTCGATTCCCCGGCCGCGTGTAATTGGCTGCTGCCGGCCAATGACCACGATGCGCTGTGCATCGCCTGTAGCCTGAACCGCACCATTCCCGACTTATCCATCGCCGAAAACCACGAGCGCTGGCGCAAGGTGGAAACCGCCAAGCGCCGACTGATCGCGCAGTTGCTCAGCCTCGGGTTGCCGGTCATCCCGAAAACCCAGGACGAAGAAACCGGCCTGGCTTTCGATTTCATCGGCGTCGATCTCGAAGGCAAGGCACCGACCACCGGCCACGCCAACGGCCTGATCACCCTCGACATCAAGGAAGCCGACGACGCCCACCGCGAAAAGGTGCGGGTGCAAATGCACGAACACTACCGCACCTTGCTCGGGCATTTGCGTCACGAAGTCGGGCACTACTACTGGGATCGCTTGATTGCCGACAGCGACTGGCTGGAACCCTTTCGCGGCCTGTTCGGCGATGAACGCGGAAGCTACGCCGAGGCCCTGGAGCGGCATTACCAGCAAGGCGCGCCGCTCGACTGGCAGCAACATTACGTCAGCGCCTACGCCACCATGCACCCTTGGGAAGACTGGGCCGAAACCTGGGCCCACTACCTGCACATGATGGACGCCGTCGACACCGCGCTCGGGTTTGGCATGAGCGCCCGGGAAATGGACCTCGACTATCAACCCTTTCCCCCCAGCACCCTCTACGATCCGCAGCACCCCGGCGGCACCGCGTTCCTGTCATTCGTCAATGCGTGGATCGAACTGGCCGGAATGCTCAACGAGCTGTCGCGCAGCATGGGTCAGCCGGATTTCTACCCTTTCGTGCTGCCGCCAGCGGTGATCGCCAAACTGCACTTCATCCACCTGGTGATCCAACGCGAGGGCGGCAGGGCGGATGAGGTACTGGCGCAATAGTTGTACATGATGGCAATTCAGTTTCAGTTAAGTTCGTTTCGCTAAGGTGACCCCCGTAGGCAACACATAAAAGAATACGGAGACACCCATGAAATCCTTCACTGCCCTGTTCGTCGCATCCCTCATCGGCCTGACCGCCAGCCTCGCCCACGCACGCGACCTCGGCCCCGACGAAGCCCTGAGACTGCGCGACGCTGGTACCATTGTGTCTTTCGAGAAGCTCAATGCCGCAGCGTTAGCCAAGCACCCAGGCTCCACCGTCACCGAAACCGCACTGGAAGAAGAGTACGGCAAGTACATCTACCAGATTGAACTGCGCGACCCGCAGGGCCTCGAGTGGGACCTGGAACTGGACGCGGTCAGCGGGCAGATTCTCAAGGATCATCAGGACACGTAATGACGCTGCAATCCTTTTCCCATCGACGCGCCAGCGGCCGCCTGGCGCTGGCGCTGCTGGTTTTTTGCTCGGTGGTCATGGCCCGCGACCTCGACCAGGACGAGGCCCTGCGCCTGCGCCAACAGGGTGTGATCCTGCCGCTCGAGCAGCTTCTGCAAAAAGCGCTGGATCGTTATCCGGGCGCCAAGCTGCTGGAAGCCGAGCTCGAAGAGAAGCACGACGTCTACATTTATGAGGTCGAATTGCTGACCACCGAAGGTGTGGTACGCGAACTGGACATCGACGCCACCACAGGCCATTTACTCAAAGACAAGGAAGATTGACCGATGCGTTTGCTCCTGGTGGAAGACCACGTGCCGCTGGCCGACGAACTGGTGGCCGGCCTCAATCGCCAAGGCTATGCCGTGGACTGGCTGGCCGACGGTCGCGACGCGGTGTACCAGGGCAGCACCGAACCCTACGACCTGATCATCCTCGACCTTGGCCTGCCGGGGTTGCCGGGGCTTGAGGTGTTGACCCAGTGGCGTGCCGGAGGTCTCGCGACGCCGGTGCTGATCCTCACCGCCCGCGGTTCCTGGGCCGAGCGCATCGAAGGCCTCAAGGCCGGCGCCGACGACTACCTGACCAAGCCTTTCCACCCCGAAGAACTGCACCTGCGCATCCAGTCCCTGTTACGCCGCTCCCACGGCCAGGTCAATCAACCGACCCTGAAGGCGGCCGGGCTGCAACTGGATGAGGGGCGCCAGTGCGTCACCCGCGACGGCACCGACATCCAGCTCACGGCCGCCGAGTTTCGCCTGTTGCGCTACTTCATGCTGCACCCGGAACAGATCCTGTCCAAAAGCCACCTGGCCGAACACCTCTACGACGGTGAAACCGAGCGCGATTCGAACGTGCTGGAAGTGCATGTCAATCACCTGCGGCGCAAACTCGGGCGCAGCGTGATCGAAACCCGTCGCGGTCAGGGTTACCTGCTGGGTGGGCAAGCCCGGTGAGGTCGATCCAGCGCCGTTTGAGCCTGGGCCTGATCAGCGTGATGGTGATCGTCGGCCTGGTGTTGGCGCAAACCAGCCTGTGGCTGTTCGAAGTGGGATTGCAGCGCTACCTCGAAGCCGGGTTGCGCAACGACAGCGAAAACCTGTTGATAGCGCTGGTGCGCGGCCCCCAGGGTTTGCAACTGGATGAGCGGCTGTTATCGCCGGCTTATCAGCGGCCGTTTTCCGGCCACTATTTCCGTATCGATTTTGCCGACAGCCATTGGCGTTCGCGTTCACTGTGGGACCAGGAACTGCCACACCTCGAGCGCCCGGGCCTGGAGAGCAACCTGCAACTGGGCCCGGAAGGCCAGCAGTTGCTGGTGCTGCGTTCCGACTATCGGCGCCTGGGCCAGTCGATTTCCATCAGCGTGGCGCAGGACTACACCCCGGTGCGCGAGAGCTTCAAGCGCATGCAACAGATCGGCCTCGGCCTGGGGCTGGCAGGCTTGCTGCTGATCCTGCTGCTGCAACGGATCACCGTGCGGCGCGCCTTGCGCCCGCTGGAAAAGGCGCGGGAACAGATCGCTCAACTGCAACAGGGCCAACGCTCGCAACTCGACGATCAAGTGCCGATCGAGCTGGAACCGCTGGTGACCCAGATCAACCATTTGCTGGCCCACACCGAAGACAGCCTCAAGCGCTCGCGCAATGCCCTGGGCAACCTCGGCCATGCCCTGAAAACCCCGTTGGCGGTGTTGTTGAGCCTGGCCTCCAGCGAGCAACTCGACGCCCACCCGCAACTGCGCCAGGTCCTCAAGGACCAACTGGAACAGGTCCGTCTACGACTCAATCGCGAACTCAACCGCGCCCGCCTGGCCGGCGACGCCTTGCCGGGGGCCTTGTTCGATTGCGACGCCGAACTGCCGGGATTGCTCGCCACCCTGAACATGATTCACGGCGAACACCTGCACCTCAGCTATGTCGCGCCCACTGGCCTGCAATTGCCCTGGGACCGCGAGGACCTGCTGGAACTGCTCGGCAACCTGTTGGACAACGCCTGCAAATGGGCGGACGCCGAAGTGCGCCTGAGCGTGGTCGAAACCGCGCAAGCCTACGAACTAAATGTGGAAGACGACGGCCCGGGGATCCCCCAGGACCAGCGCGATCAGGTATTCAGCCGCGGCACGCGCCTGGATGAACAGACCGACGGACATGGCCTGGGCCTGGGCATCGTGCGCGACATTGTCGACAGCTGGGGCGGGCAGTTGCTGCTGCACGAAAGCGAGTGGGGCGGCTTGAAAGTAACCATCGACTTGCCCAAACGCTGAAACAAGGGGCGATCAACGCCCCTCAAGCAACCCGGCCGCCTGATCCAGCAAGGCCAGCGGATCCTTCGCCTTGTGGATATCCACCGACAGCAACTGGCGAAACTTGCGCGCCCCCGGAAACCCGGTGCCCAGCCCCAGCACATGGCGAGTGATATGGTGCATCGCCCCCCCGGCTTCCAGGTGCGCAGCGATATAAGGCCGCAACTGCGCCAACGCCTCGGCGCGGGTGATCACCGGCGCCGTGCTGCCAAACAACTGCTGATCCACCTCGGCCATCACATAGGGATTGTGATAAGCCTCACGCCCGAGCATCACACCGTCGAACGTCTGCAAATGCTCATGACAGGCTTCCAGGCTCTTGATCCCGCCGTTGAGAATAATCTCCAGCTCCGGAAAATCCGCCTTCAACCGCGCGGCCACGTCATACCGCAGCGGCGGAATATCGCGGTTCTCCTTCGGCGACAACCCCTCCAGAATCGCGATCCGCGCATGCACGGTAAAACTGGTGCAACCGGCATCACGCACCGTACCAACGAAATCGCACAGCTCTTCATAACTGTCACGCCCGTTGATCCCGATCCGATGCTTCACCGTCACCGGAATCGACACCGCATCGCGCATCGCCTTCACACAATCGGCCACCAACTGCGGATGCCCCATCAGGCACGCCCCGATCATATTGTTCTGCACCCTGTCGCTGGGGCAGCCCACATTCAAATTCACCTCATCGTACCCATGCTCCTGCGCCATCCGCGCACACGCCGCCAAGTCCAGCGGCACACTGCCACCCAACTGCAACGCCAACGGATGCTCGGCCTCGTTGTGCCGCAGGAACCGCTCGTGATCGCCGTTGAGCAAGGCACCGGTGGTGACCATTTCGGTGTAGAGCAGGGTGTGCTTGGAGAGCAGGCGCAGGAAGAAACGGCAGTGACGGTCGGTCCAGTCCATCATCGGGGCGACGGAAAAACGGCGGGAGAGCGGGGCGGGTGTGGCGTGGGATACGGACATTGGGGATCTGGAATCGGTGAGGCTGGGAGGTGGGGGAGTTTATCAGGAATGGGAGTTTGGTGAGTCTTGCGCCTTCTAAATCCATTGGAAACGCCGTAATTGGTGATGTTTTCAACGGTTGTAGATCGCGTATTTCAAAACACTCAGTGTTACTTCGCACCGGCTACAACACCTTGCGTGGTTCATTAGCGTCTGACGGTGAGTGAGCTTATGAGGCTTCTATTTGAAGGCGATCACAGTAAGGCTTAATGCGAGTACTGCCAGCAGGTTGTCACCACGACTTATGCCCGCCGCGATGCGCCCTTCAGCGATGGCCACGGCGAGGCGAAGAACATTTTGGCTGGGCTTTGTGACGTATGTGACACGATCGTTGCAATTCCGGCTCAATCTACACCGGCTCTCAAATGCACGGGAAAGCACCAATTGACCTCTGGGAAGGTGACGAGAAAAGTGGGAAAAGAGGGCCGGGGCGGAACAGGGGGCGACAGCCTCAGCATCCACATTCGAGGTTGCTGAAAATGATAATTTAGACCAATATAAAGACCTAATTTGGAGTCTTAATCATGCAGCGTGTATTGGCCGATATTGCTGTCAGCGTATCTGAACTGAAAAAAAATCCTTCGGCAGTGCTGAGTGGCGCCCATGGCAGCCCGGTCGCCGTCCTTAACCATAATCGTGTCATGGGCTACATGGTCCCTGCCGATGTCTTCGAAGCGATGATGGAGCGGCTGGACGATCTGGATCTGGCGGAGCTGGTCCGCGCTCGCCGCCACGAAACGCCCGTGCCGGTAGAACTGGATGACTTATAAGCTCGAATTCCTGCCTTCGGCACGCGGGACAAATTGGGCCATACCTTGCGCGACCAACTCAAAAAAAACTCGCCGAACGATTGGAGAATCCCAGAGTGCCAGCGGATGCGCTGCACGGGATGCCGGACTGCTACAAGATCAAGTTGAAATCGTCCGGATACAGGTTGGTGTATGAGGTTATTGAAGCGCGCGTCGTGGTTTCGGTGGTTGCAGTAGGGAAGCGGGAGCGTAGTGCGGTGTATGAGCGTGCGAAGAAGCCTCGTTGAGCGGCTGCGGTAGGTTCAGCAAACGGGGGTGTCAGTAATTTTGTGTTCGGGCATAACATGAGTAAGAGGTGCATGTATGCCAACCAAAAAGAAAACCGCGTTGCGAGAGCTGCCGAAAATCCCGAAAGAGCTGCTCGAGCAATTAGCGGAAAAGGGGACCGGAAAAGGGGACGGATTTATTTTTTCAATTTAAAAATAAATTCGCCCCCTTTTTGTTGCCCGTCTTATTGATGATTGGAGAGGCTACACAACAAGCGCTGCCAGGCGACGACCTTCAGCTTTCGTCGTTTGTCAAAATAAGGTGGCCACCCGCCCTTAAAGCAGGGCGCTTGGTCGCAAAAAAAAGGCGCTCCGTAGAGCGCCTCGTTTGCTGCTGTCAGTTGATTTGTTTCAGATCAGACTTGCCCGGGCCATCGATGTTGATGCGCCGGGGCTTGGCTTCCTCGGGTACAACCCGCAGCAGATCTATGCTCAACAATCCATTGGACAACGATGCATTTTGAACCTCAATGTGATCCGCTAATCGGAAAGACAGACGAAATGCACGTTGAGCGATTCCCTGATGAAGGTAAATCGCCTCCTTATCGCTCTCTCGCTTGCCACCGACGATGGTCAAAACTTCCTTTTCGACTTGAATGTCCAGATCCTCCTCAGATAAACCCGCCACAGCTATGACGATTCGATAGTGATCATCGCCATGCTTCTCGACGTTATGAGGTGGATAGGTAGTCGAGGCCGCCTCGCTGCGTAGCGCGGATTCAAAAAGGTCGTTGAAACGATCAAAGCCTACCGACTGACGGAACAGTGGGGCTAACGAAACGGTAGTAGCCATTGCTAAATCTCCTGAGTTTTCTCCAAGTGATTTATGCCGCGACCCGGTTTCGGCATCGCGTACAAAAATATATAGCGACGTCAGAAAAACGATTCAAGAAGCACCAAAATGATTTTTTCTTCTCAAATGGCGGGGCCGCTAAAAAGTTGTTTATATGCGGATGGATCATTCAGAAAGCGCCGATCGGTATCCAGGCGAAATGCTGGACTGAACGGGTCAAGTAATTCTGGACACCAGTTTCGGTTTTCACGCTGCCAGTTTCTCGTGACGCCCGGGCTTTCCTTGACCAGGCAGGAGTTACCCCGTGAATATGATGTACTGCGACGGCTACACCGCCCTTTTGACAACCTTCAGTTCCGACGACGGCAATGCCTGGAAAAGGTTCGACTTCGAGACCATGAACCGATTGCATGAACAGGGTTTCATCAGCAATCCGGTAAACAAGAACAAATCGATCTGGTTGACGGAAGAAGGGCTGGAGCGAGGTCCTCAGATAGCCGACCGGTTGTTTGGGGTGAGAGCTCAAGGGGAGCCTGCTTCCAACCCTGAGACCTGACTGCAAACTACGCTCACGCAGGCTAAACAAGGTCATCTTCATCGTCCCGCAGGTGGCGATACCAACCATACAGCGCCAAGGCAAGGATGGCGAAGATGATGGCTATGAGGAGGATGGCTATGTAACGCATTTTACTCAGTGCCTTCGGCGTGAGTGTCTGGTTGGAATGCGTCCTTGCCGGTGAGCGAATGTAAGCTCCCGGAAAACAGCTGTCTTTAATACATAAGTTTGGGGGACGGGTAGCGGTTGGACGGACGCCGGGAGAGTTGTGCGCAAAACCACCGATCCTGAACGAACCCTGTCACTCATCCAGGTTTCATTATAGGCGACGGGTCAGCGGCCTAGGATGAAGGTGTCGGCTCAAATCAACGCGCCTCCCCACAGGAATCTGAAAAATGATCTCAACCCAAATCAAAGTCGCGCTAATCGCCAGCGCTTTGCTGTTGAGTGCCTGTTCGGGAACGAGTACCCACAGCTGTTATTCCGAAGACTGCCAGCCGTCTGCTGGTTTTACCCCAAGCCACAGCAGCACCCCCGGCAAACTGAATTTCCAGGGCAGTGCACTTGGCAGCAGTTTCAGCGAATACAGCTCAGGTTTGCTGCAGGGCGACTGATTCGTCGCGAATTTCAGAATGGCTTTCTTGATCGGGCGATCAAGCCTCAACGCTGGGCAAACGTATCCCCCCGACTCCCCGACACCTTCCGGCAATGCACCAGCGCATCGCGAATCATGAAGTTCACCAGCGTCGGTGACACCCCCAACTCCTTGGCAATGTCCTTCTGCGGTACGCCATGCAGACGGTACATCTCAAACGCATAACGCGTCCGGCTCGGCAGTTCGGTCAATGCGTCGGCGATGTTTTCCAGGGTGGAGAAGTTGATGTGCGAGGTTTCCGGGGAGGCGCCCTGGATGACCACGTTGAGACCTTCTTCTTCAGGGCCGGAGTATTTCTGTTCCAGGGCCTGCTTGCGGTAGTGGTCGATGGCCAGGTTGCGCACGATCTGGAACAGGTAGCTGAGCTGTGCCTTGAAGGAGGAGGTGATGTTCGGCGCCGATTGCAGGCGGAAGAACGCGTCTTGCACCACATCTTCAGCGCGCGAGCGGCAGCCGGTGATGCGGGCTGCAATCTTGACCAGTATCAGTCGATTGTCGACGAAGGCTTGAAGTAGCGGCGAATCGCACCTGCTTGTGGACGCTTGTTCCGTCATTGGAAATCACCTTGCTGCCAATAGGTTAGTGGGACGACAAGAAGGCCGGGGCCGCCCTACACATCGAGCGACAAATTATGTTGAATGATAATGATTGTCAATTGAGAAAGAGAAGTAATGCGCCTGAAAAGTGCAGAGTGAGAACTGCGACACGCTGTCGCGCCACGGCCTGCTTGGTGCGCAAGGCTGTCGACTAATTATTTGCCAAGGTCATCCGTTCTCATTGGTGAATGGCTCCGGGCTGCAGCTCCGGACGCCACAGCATTGCCAATGCCTTGCGCGGTCGGCGAAGACCGCGTCCTGCATGCCCCCCGATGGGGCGTGACGTTACAACACCGATTCCAATTGCAAGCCGAATTCAGGCAGGAAACCTCATGACCGACGCGTTCGAACTCCCCAGCACACTGGTCCAAGCCCTCCAGCGCCGCGCGGCCCTGACGCCGGATCGGGTGGCCTTGCGTTTTCTCGCCGAAACCCAGGACCAGGCTGTGGTGCTCAGTTATCGCGAGCTGGATCAGCGGGCCCGAACGATTGCCGGCGCGCTGCAGGCCGAGGCCGTTTTTGGCGATCGCGCGGTCTTGCTGTTTCCCAGTGGGCCGGATTATGTCGCGGCATTTTTCGGTTGCCTGTATGCCGGGGTGATCGCGGTGCCGGCCTATCCGCCGGAGTCGGCGCGCCGGCATCACCAGGAGCGCCTGCTGTCGATCATCGGCGATGCCGAGCCGCGCCTGCTGCTGACCAGTGCCGGCCTGCGCGATTCGCTCCTGCAAATCGAAGGCGCGCCGCCGCTGCTGTGCGTTGATACCCTCGACAGCGCCCACGCCGAACGCTGGGTCGCGCCGAACCTGGCAGGCGATGACATCGCCTTCCTGCAATACACCTCCGGTTCCACCGCATTACCTAAAGGTGTGCAGGTCAGCCACGGCAATCTGGTGGCCAACGAATCGCTGATCCGCCACGGTTTCGGCATCGATCTGAACCCCGACGACGTGATCGTCAGCTGGCTGCCGCTGTACCACGACATGGGCCTGATCGGTGGCCTGTTGCAGCCGATTTTCAGTGGCGTGCCGTGCGTGTTGATGTCGCCGGCGTATTTCCTCGGTCGGCCGTTGCGCTGGCTCGAAGCGATCAGTGAATACGGCGGGACTATTAGCGGCGGGCCGGATTTTGCCTATCGCCTGTGCAGCGAACGGGCCAGTGAGTCGGCCCTGGAGCGCCTCGACCTGAGCGGCTGGCGCGTGGCGTATTCCGGGTCGGAACCGATTCGTCTCGACACCTTGGAACGCTTCGCCGAGAAGTTCGCCACCTGCGGTTTCAGCGAAGACAGTTTCATGGCCTCCTACGGTCTGGCGGAAGCCACGCTGTTCGTTGCCGGTACGCCGCGCGGCCAGGGCATCGGCAACCTGCGAGTGGACGATCAGGCCCTGGCGCAAAACCGTGCCGAAGCCGGCGAGGGCAGCGCGATCATGAGCTGCGGCATCAGCCAGCCGGAGCACGCAGTGCTGATCATCGACCCGGCATCGCTCAACGAACTGGCGGACAACGCGGTCGGCGAAGTCTGGGCCAGCGGCCCGAGCATCGCCCACGGTTACTGGCGCAATCCGGAGGCCTCGGCCAAGACCTTCGTCCAGCATGCCGGCAAAACATGGCTGCGTACCGGTGACCTGGGCTTCATGCGCGACGGTGAGCTGTTCATCACCGGGCGCCTGAAAGACATGTTGATCGTGCGCGGGCACAACCTTTATCCACAGGACATCGAGCAGACCGTCGAGCGTGAAGTGGAAGTGGTGCGCAAAGGGCGCGTTGCGGCCTTTGCGGTGAATATCGACGGTCAGGAAGGCATCGGTATCGCCGCGGAAATCAGCCGCAGCGTGCAAAAAATCCTGCCGCCCGAGGCCTTGATCAAGGCCATCCGCCAAGCTGTGGCCGAGGCCTATCAGGAAGCACCGAGCGTGGTGGTGCTGCTCAATCCGGGCGCCTTGCCCAAGACTTCCAGCGGCAAATTGCAACGCTCGGCGTGTCGCAATCGCCTGGCGGATGGCAGCCTCGACAGTTATGCAGTCTTCCCTTCGGCGGTCACAGAAAACGCAGGCAACAGCGAGTCCGCCTCGGAGCTGCAAAGCCTGATCGGCCAGATCTGGTGCGAGCAATTGCAGGTCAAGCAGGTCGCTGCCGACGATCACTTCTTCCTGCTGGGCGGTAACTCCATCGCGGCCACGCAAGTGGTGGCGCGTCTACGCGAACAACTCGGCCTGGAGCTGAACCTGCGCCTGCTGTTCGAAGCGCCGACCCTGGGCGCGTTCGCCGACGTGGTGGCGCGGCAACAGCAGGACGGAGGTCTGGCCCAAGGCGCGATCAGCACGCTGTCGCGCACCCAGGCCATGCCGCAATCCCTGGCGCAAAATCGCCTGTGGATCACCTGGCAACTCGACCCGCAGAGCAGCGCCTACAACATCCCCGGCGCCTTGCGCCTGCGCGGCGAACTGGACGAAGACGCCCTGCGCGCAAGTTTCCAGCAGTTGATCGAGCGCCACGAATCCCTGCGCACGCGTTTCTTCGAGCGTAACGGAGTGGCGTTGCAGCAGGTCGATGCGGCCGCTGAATTCAATCTGCAATGCATCGACATCAGCGATTTGCCGATGGCCGAGCGTGAAGTCCGGGCGCAACAAATCCGCGAGGACGAAGCGTGCACTCAGTTCGACCTGGAGAAAGGTCCGTTGCTCTGGGTGACGCTGGTGCGCCTCGACGACGAAGATCACCAGTTGCTGGTAACGCTGCACCACATCATCGCTGACGGCTGGTCGATGAATGTGTTGATCGACGAATTTTCCCGGCTGTACGCGGCGGCGACCCAAGGACAACAGGCTACGCTTGCGCCACTGCCGACCCAGTACGCCGACTACGGCAGCTGGCAGCGCCAATGGCTGGCGCAAGGGGAGGGCGAGCGCCAACTGGCGTACTGGAAGGCGCAGTTGGGCGAGGAGCATCCAACCCTGAGTTTGGCCAGCGACCACCCGCGCTCGGCGCAACAGTTGCACAGCGCTGCCCGCCACACCGTGCGCCTGGGGGCGGACTTGAGCGATGCCATTCGCCAAACCGCCCAGGCGCATCAAGCCACGCCGTACATGCTGTTGCTGGCCGCGTTCCAGAGCCTGTTGCATCGCTACAGCGGTGCGCGCGACATCCGCATCGGCGTGCCCAACGCCAACCGTCCGCGCCTGGAAACCCAAGGCCTGATCGGCTTCTTCATCAACACCCAGGTGCTGCGCGCCGAAGTGGATTCGCGCCTGCCATTCGTTGAGCTGTTGGCGCAAACCCGGCAGGCCGCGTTGGGCGCACAGGCGCATCAGGACCTGCCGTTCGAGCAACTGCTCGAGGCCTTCCCGCAGGCCCGTGAACAAGGCCTGTTCCAGGTCATGTTCAACCACCAGCAACGGGATTTCAGCGCCTTGAAACGCTTGCCAGGGCTGCTCGCCGAAGAGCTGCCGTGGCACAGTCGCGAGGCCAAGTTCGACCTGCAGTTGCACAGCGAAGAAGACCGCAACGGGCGCTTGAGCCTGTCCTTCGACTACGCCAGCGAGCTGTTCGATACCGCGACCATCGAGCGTCTGGCCGAGCATTACCGCAACCTGTTGCGCGCCATCAGTGAGCAACCGCAAACCGCCATCGGCGAGCTGCCACTGCTGACCGCAACTGAAATAAATCAGCAAGCCGAGTGGGCCGTTGCACCTTGCCCGCCCGCCAGCCAATGGCTGCCGGAATTGCTCAGCCAACAGGCACGCCAGACCCCGGAACGCACCGCGCTGCTGTGGGACGGCGGTAGCCTCGATTTCGCCGAGCTGCACACCCAGGCCAATCGCCTGGCCCATTACCTACGGGACAAAGGCGTCGGCCCGGATGTCTGCGTGGCCATTGCTTGCGAGCGTTCGCCGCAACTGCTGATCGGCCTGCTGGCGATCATCAAGGCCGGTGGCGCTTATGTGCCGCTCGATCCGGATTACCCGGCCGAACGCCTGGCCTACATGCTCAGCGACAGCAAGGTCGATTTGCTGCTGACCCAAACCCAGCTGCTCGATCGCCTGCCGGCCAGCGAGGGCGTAAGCGTCATCGCCATGGATGCACTGCATTTGGAGAGTTGGCCAAGCCACACGCCGGGCCTGCACCTGCACGGCGACAACCTGGCCTACGTGATCTACACCTCCGGCTCGACCGGGCAACCGAAAGGCGTCGGCAACACCCACGCGGCCCTCGCCGAACGTCTGCAATGGATGCAGGACACTTACCGCCTGAATGAAACCGATGTGCTGATGCAGAAGGCGCCGATCAGTTTCGACGTGTCGGTGTGGGAGTGCTTCTGGCCGCTGATCACCGGGGCCCGGCTGCTGCTTGCCGGGCCGGGTGAACACCGCGATCCGCATCGCATCGCGCAGTTGGTCCAAGCGTACGGGGTGACCACGCTGCACTTCGTGCCGCCATTGCTGGCGTTGTTCATCGACGAACCGCTCAGCGCCGAATGCACCAGCCTGCGTCGGCTGTTCTGCGGTGGCGAAGCGCTGCCGGCCGAGCTGCGCAACCGCGTACTGCAGCAACTGCCGGCCGTGCAGTTGCACAACCGCTACGGCCCGACCGAAACCGCGATCAACGTGACCCATTGGCACTGCTCCCGTGCCGATGGCGAGCGCTCGCCGATTGGCCGGCCGCTGGGCAACGTGATCTGCCGCGTACTCGACAGTGATCTGAATCCCGTACCGGCCGGTGTGCCGGGTGAACTGTGCATCAGCGGCATCGGCCTGGCCCGTGGTTACTTGGGCCGCCCGGGCCTGACCGCCGAGCGTTTTGTGGTCGATCCGCTGGGCGAGCAGGGAGGGCGTCTGTACCGCACCGGTGACCGTGCGCGCTGGACCGCCGATGGTGTGATCGAATACCTGGGACGTCTCGATCAGCAGGTCAAGCTGCGCGGCTTCCGTGTCGAACCGGAAGAAATCGAAGCGCGGCTGTTGGCGCAAGTCGGCGTCACCCAAGCCGTGGTGCTGGTCCGCGAAACGTCAGCCGGTGGTCAGTTGATCGGTTACTACACTGCTGATTCCACTGAATCCGAAGAAGCCCAAAGCACTCGCCTGAAAAACGCGCTGACGGCCGAACTGCCGGAATACATGGTTCCGGCACAACTGATGCGCCTGGAGCAAATGCCCCTCAGCCCGAGCGGTAAACTCGACCGCCGGGCCTTGCCGGAGCCCCAGTGGCAGGTGCGTGAACACGTGGCGCCGGTAACTGCATTGGAGCAGCAGATCGCCGGCATCTGGCGTCAGATGTTGGGCGTTGAACAAGTCGGCCTGCGCGATGACTTCTTCGCCCTCGGCGGCCATTCGCTGCTGGCCACGCAAATCATTTCCCGCACGCGCCAGGCCTGCGACGTCGAGTTGCCGCTGCGCGCGCTGTTCGAACACAGTGAGCTCGGTGCGTTTGCCGAACGGGTGCGCCTGATCCAGGCCAGCGGCCGTACCAACGAACAGCCGCCGATTGCCAAGGTCGACCGCAGCCAAGCGGTGCCGCTGTCCTATTCCCAGCAGCGCATGTGGTTCCTCTGGCAGATGGAGCCGGACAGCCCGGCCTACAACGTCGGCGGTATGGCGCGCTTGCGTGGGGTGCTGGATGTCGAGCGTTTCGAGGCCGCGTTGCAGGCCTTGATCATGCGTCACGAAACCCTGCGCACCACTTTCCCGAGCGTCGATGGCGTCGCGCGCCAGCAGGTGCACGCCGAGACAGGTGTGTGCATGGACTGCAAGGATTTCACCGCGCTGGATGCCGATGGCCGCGAGTGGCAAGTGCAGCAACTGGCCGACGATGAGGCGCACAAACCCTTCGATCTGGAAACCGGACCGCTGCTGCGCGCCTGCCTGGTCAAGACCGCCGAGCAGGAACATTACCTGGTGTTGACCCTGCACCACATCGTCACCGAGGGCTGGGCGATGGACATCTTTGCCCGGGAACTCAGTGCGCTGTACGAAGCCTTCGTCGAGGATCGCGAATCACCGCTGGCACCGTTGCCGGTGCAGTACCTGGATTACAGCGTCTGGCAGCGCCAATGGCTGGAGTCCGGTGAACGCCAGCGCCAGCTCGACTACTGGACGGCGCAACTGGGCCGCGAGCATCCGCTGCTGGAATTGCCGGCCGACCGTCCACGTCCACCGGTGCAAAGCCACCAGGGTGAGTTGTACCGTTTCGACCTCAGCGATGACCTGGCGGCACGGGTGCGCGCCTTCAATGCGCAAAACGGTTTGACCCTGTTCATGACCATGACCGCCGCCCTGGCCACGTTGCTGTATCGCTATAGCGGCCAGACCGACCTGCGCATCGGCGCGCCGGTGGCCAACCGGATTCGCCCGGAAAGCGAAGGGCTGATCGGCGCGTTCCTCAACACCCAGGTGCTGCGTTGCCAGCTCGATGGGCAGATGTCCGTCGGCGAGTTGTTCGAGCAGGTTCGTCACACCGTGATCGAGGGCCAGTCCCATCAGGATCTGCCGTTCGATCATCTGGTGGAAGCCTTGCAGCCACCGCGCAGCGCCGCCTACAACCCGCTGTTCCAGGTGATGTGCAACGTGCAGCGCTGGGAGTTCCAGCAGAGCCGCACCCTGGCCGGCATGACCGTGCAATACCTGGCCAACGATGCCCGCGCGACGAAGTTCGACCTCAACCTGGAAGTCACCGACCTCGATCATCGCCTCGGTTGCTGCCTGACCTACAGCACCGATCTGTTCGACGAGCCGCGCATTGCGCGCATGGCCGCCCATTGGCGCAACCTGCTGGAGGCGCTGATTGCCGATCCGCAGCAGCGCCTCAGTGAGTTGCCCTTGCTCGAAGCCGGCGAACAACAACAGCTGCTCGACAGCCTTGGCGTCGAGCCGGGCGAGCATCGACTCGACCAGTGCATCCATCAGCTGTTCAGCGAACAGGCGCTGGCGCGACCCGATGCGCCAGCACTGACCTTTGCCGGGCAAACCCTGAGCTACGCCGAACTCGACAGCCGCGCCAATCGCCTGGCCTGGATGCTGCGCGAGCGCGGTGTCGGCCCACAGGTGCGGGTGGGCCTGGCGCTGGAGCGGTCGCTGGAGATGGTCGTCGGTCTGCTGGCGATCCTCAAGGCCGGTGGCGCCTACGTGCCGCTGGACCCGGAATACCCGCTGGATCGCTTACACTACATGATCGAGGACAGCGGCGTCGGTTTGTTGCTCAGTGACGCGGCGATGTTCCAGGCCCTTGGCGATTTGCCCGTGGGCGTCGGCCGCTGGTGCCTGGAGGAAGATACGGCGGCGCTGGCCAATTATCCGCTGGCCGAACTGCCATGCATCAGCCTGCCACAACATCAGGCGTACCTGATCTACACCTCGGGTTCCACCGGTAAACCGAAAGGCGTGGTGGTGTCCCACGGCGAAATCGCCATGCATTGCCGCGCCGTGATCGAACGTTTCGCCATGCGCCCGGACGACTGCGAGTTGCACTTCTATTCGATCAACTTCGACGCCGCCACCGAACGCCTGTTGGTGCCGCTGTTGAGCGGTGCCCAGGTTGTGCTGCGTGCCCAGGGCCAATGGGATGCGCAAGAGATCTGCGGGCTGATCCGTCGCCACCACATCAACATCCTCGGCTTCACCCCGAGCTACGGCAGCCAGTTGGCGCAGTGGCTGGCGACGCAAAGCGCAACCCTGCCGGTGCGCATGATCATCACCGGCGGCGAGGCGCTGACCGGTGAACACCTGGCGCGTATTCGTGCGGCGTTTAATCCGAACCTGTTCTTCAATGCCTACGGCCCGACGGAAACCGTGGTCATGCCCCTGGCCAGCCTGGCTCCCGAGGTGTTGGAAGAAGGCGTCGGCAGCGTACCGATCGGCAGCGTGATCGGTGATCGCGTGGCGTACATTCTCGATGCCGACCTGGCATTGGTGCCGCAGGGCGCGACCGGCGAGTTGTACGTCGGTGGTGCCGGCCTGGCCCAGGGGTATCACCAGCGTGCGGGGATGACCGCGGAGCGTTTTGTTGCCGATCCATTTGCGGGCAACGGTGGGCGTATCTACCGTACCGGCGACCTGGTGCGCCAGCGCGCCGATGGCCTGGTGGAGTACCTGGGGCGTATCGACCATCAAGTGAAGATTCGCGGTTTCCGCATCGAACTGGGCGAAATCGAAACCCGATTGCTGGAGCATGAATCGGTGCGTGAAGCGGTGGTGTTGGCGCTCGATGCTCCGAGCGGCAAGCAGCTGGTCGGCTATCTGGTCACGGACGTTGCCGAACAGGACCCGTCGCAACAAACCGCCCTGCGTGAATCACTCAAGTCGCACCTCAAGTCCCAGCTGCCGGATTACATGGTGCCCACGCACCTGATCCTGCTGGCGAGCATGCCGCTGACCGCCAACGGCAAACTCGACCGCCGCGCACTGCCGGCGCCAGACCCGGAGCTGAACCGCCAGCAGTATGTGGCGCCGAGCAACGAGCTGGAGCTGACGTTGGCGCAGATCTGGTGCGAAGTGCTGAACGTCGAACAGGTCGGGCTCAACGATAACTTCTTCGAGCTCGGTGGCGACTCGATCCTGTCGATTCAGGTGGTCAGTCGCGCGCGTCAGCAGGGCATTCACTTCAGCCCCCGCGACCTGTTCCAGCACCAGACCGTGCAGACCCTCGCCGCCGTGGCGACCCGCACCGAGCAGGTGACCGCCGAGCAAGGCTTGCTCAGCGGTGAGTCGCGCCTGACGCCGATCCAGCACTGGTTCTTCGACACCGCCATTCCCCAGCGCCAACACTGGAACCAGGCGTTGCTGCTGCAACCGAGCGAGGTCCTGGAACCCCATCGCCTGGAACAAGCGCTGCTGGCGGTGATTGAACAGCACGATGCGTTGCGCTTGCGTTTCAGCCAGGTGGGCAGTCAATGGCAGGCAAAGCACCAGGCGCTTTCCGAGATGCCGGTACTGTGGCAAGTCCGCGTCTCGTCCATGGACAAGTGCACCGCCCTGTTCGCCGACGCCCAGTGCAGCCTCGATCTCGAAGAGGGGCCGTTGCTGCGCGTGTTGCTGGTCGATGGTCCCCAGGGTCAGCAACGCTTGTTCATTGCGATTCACCACCTGGTGATCGACGGCGTTTCATGGCGCGTGCTGCTGGACGATTTGCAAAACGTCTATCGCCAACTCGACGCGCAACAGCCGGTGAAACTGCCGGCCAAGACCAGCGCCTTCAAGGATTGGGCCGCCCGCTTGCAGGCCTATGCCGGCAGCGAATCCCTGCGTGAAGAACTGGGCTGGTGGCAGGCGCAATTGGCCGGGCCGAGCGCCGAATTGCCTTGCGATCGGCCGGAAGGTGGTCGTCAGCATCGTCATGCGCAAACCGTCAGCGTGCGCCTCGACAGCGAGCGCACCCGGCAATTGCTGCAACAGGCGCCGAGTGCTTATCGCACCCAGGTCAACGACCTGCTGCTGACCGCATTGGCCCGTGTGTTGTGCCGTTGGAGCGGTCACGAATCGGCGCTGGTTCAACTCGAAGGCCATGGCCGCGAGGCGCTGTTCGACGAAATTGACCTGACCCGCACCGTCGGCTGGTTCACCAGCGCCTACCCGCTGCGCCTGACACCCTCGAACATCGAGGAGGCGGCCGGGCAGGGCGCCTCGATCAAGGCGATCAAGGAGCAACTGCGTGCCGTGCCGCACAAAGGGCTGGGGTATGGCGTGCTGCGTTATCTGGCGGATGAGCCGAGCCGTCAGCGCATGGCCGAGCTGCCAGCGGCGCCGATCACCTTCAACTACCTGGGTCAGTTCGACCAGAGCTTTGCAGCCGATGCGCTGTTTCATCCGCTGGATGAAGCCATCGGCGCGGCCCACGATGCGCGGGCACCGTTGCCTAATGAATTGAGCGTCGACAGTCAGGTCTACGGCGGCGAACTGGTGCTGCGCTGGACCTTCAGCGCCGAACGTTATGCCCCCCAGACCATCAGCGAGCTGGCCGATGCCTACCTGGGCGAATTGTGCAGCCTGATCGAGCACTGCCTGCGTGATGACGCGGGCGGCCTGACGCCGTCGGACTTCCCGCTGGCGAAACTGAACCAGGCGCAACTGGATGTGCTGCCGATTCCAGCGGCGCAGATCGAAGACGTCTACCCGTTGACGCCGATGCAGGAAGGCATGCTGCTGCACACCCTGCTGGAACCGGGCACGGGCCTGTACTACATGCAGGATCGCTACCGCATCAACAGCGAACTCGATGCGCAACGTTTCGCCCAGGCCTGGCAAACGGTGATCGCCCGTCACGAAGCCTTGCGCGCCTCGTTCTGCTGGAATGTCGGTGAAGACATGCTGCAGGTTATCCACAAGCCGGGCAGCCCGCCGATCGAGTACCTGGACTGGAGCGAGATCGCTGCCGCCGAGCAGGAGCCGAAGCTGCAAGCCTTGCTCAAGTCCGAACGCGAGGCGGGGTTCGATCTGCTCAACCAGGCACCGTTCCACCTGCGCTTGATCCGGGTGGGGGCGGCGCGGTACTGGTTCATGATGAGCAACCACCACATCCTGATCGATGCCTGGTGCCGTTCGTTGCTGATGAACGACTTCTTCGAGATCTACACTGCCCTCGGCGAAGGCCGGGAAGCGCAGTTGGCCGTACCGCCGCGTTACCGCGACTATATCGCCTGGTTGCAACACCAGAGCCTGGCTGAAGCGCGGCAGTGGTGGAAAACCAATCTGCAAGGTTTTGAGCGGACCACGCCGATCCCGAGCGACCGGCCGTTCCTGCGCGAACATGCCGGCGACAGCGGCGGCATGTTCGTCGGCGACCGCTACACCCGCCTCGATGCCCGTGACGGTGCGCGGCTGCGTGAACTGGCCCAGGCGCACCAGCTGACCATCAACACCTTTGCCCAGGCGGCGTGGGCCCTGGTATTGCGCCGGTTGAGCGGCGATCGCGACGTGCTGTTCGGGGTGACGGTGGCCGGACGTCCGGTCGAGATGCCAGAGATGCAACGCACCGTCGGCCTGTTCATCAACAGCATCGCGCTGCGGGTGAAAATGCCTGACGACGATCAACGTTGCAGCGTGCGCCAATGGCTGAGCGCTTTGCTCGACAGCAACATGCAACTGCGTGAGTACGAGTACCTGCCGCTGGTGAGCATTCAGGAAAACAGCGAACTGCCCAAGGGCCAGCCGCTGTTCGACAGCCTGTTCGTGTTCGAGAACGCCCCGGTGGAAGTCTCGGTGCTGGACCGTGCGCAAAGTCTGAATGCGACCTCGGATTCGGGCCGCACCCACACCAACTTCCCACTGACGGCGGTGTGTTATCCAGGGGATGACCTGGGCTTGCACCTGTCCTATGACCAGCGTTATTTCGATGAGTCCACCGTCGAGCGCATGCTCGGCGAGTTCAAGCGGTTGCTGCTGGCGCTGGTCGAAGGCTTCCATGGCGACATGGCAGACCTGCCGCTGCTGGGTGCGCAGGAGCAGGACTTCCTGATCCACGGCTGCAACCAGAGCGAACACGTTTATCCCCTGGAGCAGAGTTACGTCGCATTGTTTGAAGCGCAAGTGGCGGCGCATCCGCAGCGCATCGCCGCCAGTTGCCTGGATCAGCACTACAGCTACCTTGAGTTGAACCAGCGCAGTAACCGCCTTGGCCATGCGCTGATTGCCGCTGGCGTCGGGCTGGATCAACCGGTGGCGCTGCTGGCCGAACGCAACCTCGATTTGCTCGGCATGATCATCGGCAGCTTCAAGGCCGGTGCCGGTTATCTGCCGCTGGACCCAGGGCTGCCGAGCCAGCGCTTGAGTCGCATCATCGACTTGAGCCGCACGCCGTTGCTGCTGTGCACACGTGCCTGTCACGCGCAAGCGCTGGCGTTGCTGGATGAGTTCGGTTGCGCCAGTCGGCCGCGCTTGCTGGTGTGGGAAGACGTGCAGGCGAGCGATGTCTCGGTGGCCAATCCGGGCATCCACAGCGGGCCGGACAACCTGGCCTACGTGATCTACACCTCCGGCTCCACCGGTTTGCCCAAGGGCGTGATGGTCGAACAGCGCGGCATGCTCAATAACCAGTTGAGCAAGGTGCCGTACCTGAGCTTGGGCGAGGCTGACGTGATTGCCCAGACCGCTTCGCAAAGCTTCGATATTTCGGTCTGGCAATTCCTCGCCGCGCCGTTGTTCGGCGCGCGGGTGGACATCGTGCCGAACAGCATCGCCCACGACCCGCAGGGCTTGCTGGCACACGTACAAAGCCAGGGCATCACCGTGCTGGAAAGTGTGCCGTCGCTGATCCAGGGCATGCTCGCCCAGGAACGCATGAGCCTCGATGGCCTGCGCTGGATGCTGCCGACGGGTGAGGCGATGCCGCCGGAATTGGCGCATCAATGGCTGCTGCGTTACCCGCAGATCGGGCTGGTGAATGCCTATGGCCCGGCGGAATGCTCGGATGACGTGGCGTTCTTCCGCGTCGACATGGCCTCCACCCGCGGCAGCTACTTGCCGATCGGTACGCCGACCGACAACAACCGCCTGTACCTGCTCGACGGCGCGCTGGAACTGGTGCCGCTGGGTGCGGTGGGCGAGTTGTGCGTGGCTGGCACCGGGGTCGGGCGTGGTTACGTCAGCGATCCGTTGCGCACGGCCCAGGTGTTTGTGCCAAACCCGTTCGGTGCACCGGGCGATCGCCTGTATCGCACCGGCGACCTGGCCCGCCGTCGCAGTGACGGCGTGCTGGAATACGTCGGGCGTATCGACCATCAGGTGAAGATCCGCGGTTACCGCATCGAACTGGGTGAAATCGAAGCGCGCCTGCATGAACAGCCGCAAGTCCGCGACGCGGCGGTCGGTGTGCAGGAAGGGGTCAATGGCAAGCATCTGGTGGGCTACCTGGTGGCGGCGGATGCAACGCTCGATCCGGCGGAACGACTAGAGCGCATCAAGCAACGCCTGCGCGCCGAGCTGCCGGAATACATGGTGCCGCTGCACTGGCTGTGGCTCGACGGGATGCCGCTCAACGCCAACGGCAAACTGGACCGCAAGGCCCTGCCGACGCTGGAGATCGGTCATTTGCAAAGCCAGGACTACCAGGCGCCGCGCAACGACCTGGAGCAGACGTTGGCGGATATCTGGGCCGAGGTGCTGAAGGTCGAGAAAGTCGGCATCCGCGACAACTTCTTCGAACTGGGCGGGCATTCGCTGCTGGCCACGCAGATCGCCTCGCGGGTGCAGAAAACCCTGCAGCGCGATGTGCCGTTGCGGGCGATGTTCGAATGCAGCACGGTGGAGGAATTGGCCGGGTATATCGACGGATTGGCGGCCAACGATATCACCGAGGAGAAGGTGGATCGGTTGAATGATTTGATGGCGGAGTTGGAGGGGCTTTGATTCTCCAGTGTCTGTGCCGACCCCAATCGCTGGCAAGCCAGCTCCCACAGGTTAGTGGGTGAACACATAACATGTGAACACCACAAAACACTGTAGGAGCTGGCTTGCCAGCGAAGGGGCCGGTACGCACGCATACAATCGTGTGATTGACGGCAAACCGTCAGCCGCTCAATCTTGCGGCTCCATTTTCAAACGGAGCCACTGCGATGCCCTTCGTAACCATCGACGGACAACCCCTCCACTACATCGATCAAGGCACTGGCCCAGCCGTCCTGCTGGCCGGCAGCTACCTGTGGGACCAGGCCATGTGGGCACCGCAGATTGCCGTATTGTCGCAACAATATCGGGTGATCGCCCTGGACCTGTGGGGCCACGGTGAATCTGGACCGCTGCCTGCCAGTACAACCTCGCTGGATGACATCGCACGCCAGGCCTTGGCCCTGCTCGATCACCTGGACATCGATCGCGTGACCCTGGTCGGCCTGTCGGTGGGTGGCATGTGGGGTGTGCGTCTGGCGCTGTCGGCACCGCAACGGCTCAACGGTCTGGTGCTGATGGACACCTTCGTGGGTGTGGAGCCGGAACCGACTCGGCAGTACTACTTTTCGCTGTTCAAGATGATTGAAGAGACCGGCGTCATTTCAGCGCAATTGCTGGATATCGTGGTGCCGATCTTCTTCCGTCCGGGCATCGATCCGCAGTCCGCGCTTTATCAGGAATTTCGCGTCAAACTCGCCGCGCTGCCGCCTGAGCGGCTGCGTGAAAGCATTGTGCCGATGGGGCGAATCACCTTTGGCCGGGATGATTTGCTGCCGCGCCTGGGCGAATTGAACGCCGCGACCACGTTGCTGATGTGTGGTGATCAGGACAAGCCACGTCCGCCCAGCGAAACGATTGAAATGGCCGGGTTGATCGGATGCCCGTATGTGCTGGTGCCGGAGGCGGGGCATATTTCCAATCTGGAGAATCCGGGGTTTGTCACCGAGGCGTTGCTCGAGTTTTTAGCCCAGAGAAATTAGAGGATCGTTCCCACGCTCTGCGTGGGAATGCCTCTTCGGACGCTCTGCGTTCGGCTGTTGAAGGGACGCGGAGCGTCCCGGGCTGCATTCCCACGCAGAGCGTGGGAACGATCAACGGCGAAGTTACTTCGGCCCAAGAATCTTCGCCAACCTGTCCGGCGCCGGCGCCCCTTGCTGTTGCTGCAACTCGCCCTTGTCATCCATGTAGAAAATCGCCGGCGTGGCTTGCAGCTCCAGGTCTTCCATCAGTTGCATATTGGCCGCGAGTTTTGCCTGAATCGCCGCAGGCACATCCTTCAAGGCCTTGAGCGAGCTGCTTTTGCCCGCGGCTTCGTGGTCGTACAGGGCCTTTTGCGGATCCTTGGCGGCGAGCAGCGCAGCGGATTTGCCCGGGCTGTCCTCACGAATGATCCCGACCATGATGTGCCGCAACTGCACCTTGCCGGCCTTGACCCACGGCCGCGCCTGTTCCCAGAACATGCTGCAGTAAGGGCAGTTCGGATCGCTGAACATGTAGACGATCCGTGGTGCATCCTTCTTGCCGTCGGCGATCCAGTTGCTTGTTTCCATCTTGGCCCAGACTTCCTTGGACATTGGCGCGTACACCAGTTTCTGCAACGGCGCGCTGCTCAGGTCATTGCCTTCGGCGTCGTACAGGTTACCCAGCAAAACGTGCTTGCCATCGGGCGTCAGGTACAGTGCCATGCCGCGGTTCTGGTATTGCGCCGCGTAGCCGCGCAAGCCATCGGGGGCGTCGAATTGGCCGACGATTTTCGCGCCCTTGGCTTCGATCTTCTTGATCGCCTCGGGCAGCTCTTCGGCCTGCACCGTTGGCAGGTGCAGCAGGGCGGCACCCAGGCTCAGGGTCAGCAGGTGGCGGAGGCGGGGCATGGCAATTTCCTTGAAGAAGTGGCAGGTACGGAATCGAAGTTTTCCAGGGCGCGGGCCAGGCTGGCTTGCGACAACTCGCCCAGATGACTGCCCAGCAGGCGACCGTCGGGACTATAGAACAGCGTAGTTGGCAGGGCCATGGAGCCGACGGCCTGACCCAGGCGGCTGCCGCCGTCGAACAGCACGTTGGACAGGCTCAGCCCCTGGGTTTCCAGGAACGTGCTGACGCTTTGCATGCTTTCGGCCTGGTTGACGAACAGGAAGGTCAGGTCGGGGCGTTGTTGCTGGGCGTGTTCCAGCACCGGCATTTCCCGGCGGCAAGGCGGGCACCAGGTGGCCCAGAGATTGATCACCAGCGGGCCTCCCTTGTAATCCGCCAATTGCACGGTTTCACCGGCGGAATTGCGCAGGCTGATGTCCGGCAGGCGCGTGCCTTGTTCAAAAATGCTCAGCGAGAAGGTCGCGAGCAACCAGAACGCCAGGCCGCTGGCCACGCCGAAGCCCAATGGACGGCGCAGGCCCGGGCGACGCCAGCCACGGTAGAGCGTGGCGAGCACCAGCGCGATGACCCCAGGCCAGGCGAGGAAACCGCCGTCGCGCAAGTCGATGACCTGCCAGGGATCGCTGCGATAGTGCGCCCAGTAAACGGCGACGAAACCGATCCGCGCCGCGAGCATACCAATCAGGAACAGGCTGAACAGCACCGACTCGGGGTTCTCGCCACCGCGCTTGGCCACCCGCCAACCGACGAATGTGGCCAACACCAAGGCACTGATCAGCAGCAGATGGTTAAGCGCGATGGCAAAGGTGCCGAGGGTAAAAGTCAGCATTAACGGGCGTCTCGGGTGGTGGTCCAGCGTTGCAGGAAAGTGTCGGCATCGACCTCGCCGGTGATGCGCTGGCTGCGTCGCTCGATGCCGTCGGCACCTATCCACAGCAAGCTCGGTGGGCCTGGCACTTTATAACGGCCGAGCAGTTCGCGGCTGGCGGCATTGTCGGCGGTGACATCCAGCCGGAGCAAGCGCACGTCACTCAAGGCTTGCAGGACGCGAGCTTTGCCGAACACCTTTTTTTCCATGACCTTGCACGACACGCACCAGTCGGCGTAGTAATCCAGCAGCACCCATTGGCCCTGCGCTTGTGCCGCGTCGAGTTCCCGCTGCAAGGCCGCAGGGTCCTTGATCGTGGTGAAGGCGTCGTGGCCGCTTGGCACGGCGGCCACGGCCGAGCCGGAAGCGCGAAAGACCTGCAACGGCTTGAACAGGTCATCACTGCCCCCCGCCGCGCCGATCATCAACAGACTGCCCCACAAACCCAGCAGGAGCGAGGTGGTGCCGAACAGATGAGCGATGCGACCAAAACCGTCCGACTGCTTCCACGCGCTATAAGCCGCGATTACCAGCAATGCACCACACAAGCCGACCCACAGGGATTCATCCAGCACCGGGCGCAGCATCAGCAACGCCGTGGCGAGGAACAGGAAGCCGAAGATGCCCTTGAGCAGGTTCATCCAGGCGCCAGGTTTGGGCAGGAAGCGATTGCCGACCGTCACCAGCAGAAGCAACGGCACACCGATGCCGATGCCCATGGCAAACAGAATCAAGCCACCGTGCAGCGCGTTGCCGCTCTGCGCGATATAAAGCAGCGCTCCGGCCAGGGGCGCGGTCATGCACGGGCCGACCAGCAGACCGGACAACGCGCCCAGCGCACCGGCGCCGACCAGGCTGCCACCACGCTGATTGCGTGAGACGTTTTCCAGCCGGTCACGCACGGCCACCGGCAGTTGCAGCTCGAAGAAGCCGAACATCGGCAATGCCAGCAGCACGAAAATCGCCGCGAAACTGCCCAGCAGCCAAGGGTTTTGCAACCAGGCTTGCAGGTTCGCCCCGAGGGATGCGGCCAACACGCCCATCGCCGCATACACCAGCGCCATGCTCACCACATAACTGCCGGCCAGGGCCACGCCGCGCCTCGGCGTAGCGCCGCTGCCGACAATCAGCCCGGCCAGAATGGGCAGCATCGGCAGCGAACACGGGGTGAATGCCAACAACAGGCCCAGCCCGAAGAACACCAACAGGCTCCAGCCCAGTGCTCGTTGCTGCAGGTTGCTGGCCAGGGCCTGGTCCGGCGCTTCGCCCACCGCGCCCGTCAGGGATTGACCACCCAGATCCACGACCTGGGTTTGTGGCGGATAACACAGGCCGGCATCGGCACAGCCCTGGAACCCGACCTTGATCTGGCCCGTCGCGCCTGCCGGGATTTTCAGCTCAAGGCCTTGGCGATAAACCTGCTGCTCGCCGAAGAATTCATCACTGTGAGATTCACCCTCCGGCAACGCGGGATGCTGGTCGACAGGCAAACCGTCGAATTTCAAGCGCTTCTGATACAGGTAATAGCCATCGGCAATCTGCCAGAACAGCTGGGTTTCACCGGACTCAAGGCGTTCTGAAGTGAAAACGAACGCGTTGCCGACCGGGAGAAAGTCGGGTTTTGTCTCGAACGGATTGCTGCCAGCCTGGGTCAGGCCGGAAAACAGCAGGGCGATGAGTAGAAACAGCTGACGCATGGAAAAGCCTTATCCTTTAGCAAGTGAGCTGCACAATGGGGGGTGGCGATTAACCGATGATTAACCCTGGCCGCCTTGTGGCTGGGGCACTTGCGGCATAATGTCCGCTTAATCGGTCACCGGCCTAATAGCGTTATTTACACGAGGCTTTCCATGCACGTACTGGTTTGCGAAGACGATGAGTTGATTGCCAGCGGCATCGTTGCCGGCCTGACAGCCCAGGGCCTGACCGTGGAACATGTCGCCACCGCATCGGCGGCGCGGGCGATGCTCAAGGTCGCCGAATTCGACGTCATGGTCCTCGACCTCGGTTTGCCGGATGAAGATGGGCTGAAGTTGTTGCAGCAGTTGCGCCATCATGGCCTGGAGATTCCGGTGCTGATCCTCACCGCCCGGGATTCGGTCACCGACCGTGTTGATGGCCTGCAGGCCGGTGCTGATGATTATTTGCTCAAGCCGTTCGACCTGCGCGAACTCGCCGCGCGCCTGCACACGCTTTTGCGGCGGGTGGCGGGTCGCAGCGTCAACCTGATTGAGCACGGTGCCCTGACTTACGACCCGAGCAGCCGCGAAACCACGCTTGGTGGTCAGCCAGTGGACCTTTCCCGTCGTGAACAGTCACTGTTGCAAGCCTTGTTGCACAACCGTGGCCGGGTGCTGTCCACCGAGCAGTTGAAAGACAGCGTCTACGGATTCAACGACGAACTGGAAAGCAACGCCCTCAACGTGCATATCCATCACCTGCGGCGCAAACTGGGTAATGGCATTGTCGAAACAGTGCGCGGCCTGGGCTATCGCCTGGGGCCGGCCGATGGCGCAGAGGAACTGAAAAAGTGATGAGCCTGCGTTTGCGCCTGAGCCTGACGCTCGGTGGCGCTTTTGCCCTGATCTGGGCCTTGGCCGCAGCCTGGATGCTCAGCGACCTGCGCAACCAGATGATGTTTTCCCTCGACCAGCGCCTGGTGGCTTCGGCGCGCATGGTCGCCGGGCTCATGGAGCAATTGCCACCGTTGCCGAGCAAGGGCGAGGGCAC
This sequence comes from Pseudomonas sp. NPDC087336, assembly GCF_044744285.1. Classification (NCBI taxonomy): domain Bacteria; kingdom Pseudomonadati; phylum Pseudomonadota; class Gammaproteobacteria; order Pseudomonadales; family Pseudomonadaceae; genus Pseudomonas; species Pseudomonas sp. NPDC087336. The sequence continues at coordinate 149,019 of NZ_JBIUYA010000015.1, forward strand.
CCATTTCAGTGCCGAGCAACTGAACATTCCCGGTGGCATGGCTTGTCAGGTCAGTTCGTTGCGCGGTGAAATCCTTGCCCGCAGCCACAGTGATCCGGGGCAAACCCTCGAAGCCGAGAAAATGGGGTTCCACGACCAGATCATCGACGGCGCGCCGTGGCGCAGTTTCACCCTGGCCCGTGGCGACCTGCGGATCACCACGGCCGACCGGCAGATCGAACGCGAGGCGCTGAACATGTCGATCCTGTTGGCCGCTTCGGTGCCGGTGGGCGTGGCGCTGCTCGGTTGCCTGTGCCTGCTCTGGCTCGGCATCGGCCAGGGCCTGGCGCCGCTCAACCGCATGCGCGACGCCTTGATGCGCCGCAGCCCCGACTCCCTGGAGCCTTTGCAGGTCCAGCCGTTGCCCAGCGAACTGCAACCCTTGCTCGACACGCAGAACCAGTTGTTCCAGCGCATCGGCAAGACCATCGAACGCGAACGCCGGCTGACCGGCGACGCAGCCCATGAATTGCGCAGCCCGCTGACCGCGATCAAGACTCACCTGCAAGTGGCGCGCATGACCGAAGGCGCGGCCCGGGATCAATCCCTGGCCCGGGCCGAAGAGGGCGCCGACCGCCTGCATCGCACCCTCGAGCAACTGCTGTTGCTGGCACGGGTCGAGGGCAGCCTGTCGTTTGACGATGGCGTGCAGTGCAATGCCGAGCAGGTGGCAAAACTGGCGATACAGGACACGGCCGGTGGCGATCGTCAACGCATCAGGCTCCAGCTGCCGACCAGGGTTTCCCACGCCCCGGTGAAAATGCCCTCGGTGCTGTCGATCGCCGCACTGCGCAACCTCCTGGACAACGCCTTGCGTCATACGCCTGGCGACGGGCCGGTGGAGCTGAGCCTGCAAACCACCGGTAACCGCGTGCAGTTCGTGGTGCGCGACCATGGCCCGGGCATTGCCGATGACGACCTGCAACACCTGACCCAACGCTTCTGGCGCAACGGCCAGAGCAACGGCTGCGGCCTCGGCCTGGCGATTGTCCAGGCGATCGTCCAGCGCTGCGGCTGCACCCTGCATTTCGACAGCCGGCCGGATGGCTTGCGGGTGGAGCTGACGATGCCGTTGCAACCGGTGTAACGAACCACATAAAACCCGACGGATCCCGGGCGCACATCAAATGTAACTCCTGTCGATTGGCCGCCCGGATCCCGCACGACTATCGTTGCTCCTACTCAATGGATTGAGGTGAGCACACCATGGAAGCATCCGTACACACCTGCAAGGCAACCCCGGCCGACGCTGGCATCATCAGTCGCATCATCGAGCGCTCCATCCGGGTCGGTTGCGTGCTCGACCACCGCAACAACCTGCGAACCGTGGCCAACTGGACCCACAACAAGACCGTCGAACACATCCTTCCCTGGTTCACCGACCGGCGGTTGTACCTGAACATCGCCCTGTTGCAGAACAAGCCCGTGGGTGTCGCCATGGCCGCCAGCAGCGGCAAGGTAGCGTTCTGTTACGTACTGCCGGAATGGTTTCGTCGCGGGGTCGGGCAGGCCCTGGTACGCGATCTCGAAGGCTGGTTGATCGAACAGGGACTGCGTCATTCTCGACTCAACAGCACCCGCACCGGCGAAGCCTTTTACAGGCGCCTGGGTTATCAGGCGTATGCCCAGGCGTTCGCGGTAGCAGGCCTGTATGCCATCCCCATGCACAAAGCGTTGCCTGAGGTCTAAATACTCGGACTCCTGATGCGTTTCCACAACAGGAAAACCTTTTTGAGGGGTCGAGAGATGTCAGTCGCTTCCAGGCTTGTGCAAGACCAGTCGGCCCGGATCATTCCGGTGCCGGCCGAGACGCTTTATCAGTTCAACGAATCGCCGTTGCTGGCCCGTCAAAGCCAGCAGGAGTCCAACGCGCGCAGTTATCCGCGACGCATTCCCTTGGCACTCAAGCGCGCCAAGGGCCTGTATGTGGAAGATGTCGAAGGCCGCACGTTCATCGATTGCCTCGCCGGCGCCGGGACGCTGGCCCTGGGGCACAACCATCCGGTGGTAATCGAGGCGATCCAGCGCGTGCTGGCCGACGAACTGCCGCTGCACACCCTGGACCTGACCACGCCGGTCAAGGATCAGTTCGTCCAGGACCTGTTCGGCTTGTTACCCAAAGCCTTGGCTGCGCAAGCGAAGATCCAGTTCTGCGGCCCCACCGGCACCGATGCGGTGGAAGCCGCGCTGAAACTGGTGCGTACGGCCACCGGCCGCAGCACCGTGCTGTCGTTCCAGGGCGGTTACCACGGTATGAGCCAGGGGGCGCTGAGTTTGATGGGCAGCCTGGGGCCGAAAAAGCCTTTGGGCGCCTTGCTCAGCAACGGCGTGCAGTTCATGCCGTACCCTTACGATTACCGTTGCCCGTTTGGCCTGGGTGGCGCGCAGGGGGTGAACGCCAACCTCAACTACCTGGAAAACCTGTTGAACGATCCCGAGGCCGGCGTGCAACTGCCGGCGGCAGTGATCGTTGAAGTGGTGCAGGGAGAGGGCGGGGTGATCCCGGCCGATCTCGACTGGTTGTGCGGCTTGCGTCGGATCACCGAAAAAGCCGGCGTGGCGTTGATCGTCGACGAGATTCAAAGCGGCTTTGCCCGCACCGGCAAGATGTTTGCCTTCGAGCACGCCGGGATCATTCCGGACGTGGTTGTGATGTCCAAGGCCATCGGCGGCAGCTTGCCATTGGCTGTGGTGGTCTATCGCGACTGGCTCGACACCTGGCTGCCGGGCGCCCATGCCGGGACCTTCCGTGGCAATCAGATGGCGATGGCCGCCGGTTCTGCCGTGATGCGTTACCTGGTCGAGCACAAGGTTTGCGAACATGCCGCCGCCATGGGCGAGCGCCTGGGCGAGCACCTGCGCATCCTGCAGCGGGATTTCCCGCAGCTGGGCGATATTCGAGGTCGAGGCCTGATGCTCGGTGTGGAACTGGTCGATCCGACCGGCGCACCGGATGCGTTGGGGCATCCGCCGGCGTTTGCGCGACTGGCGCCACTGGTGCAGCGCGAATGCCTCAAGCGCGGCTTGATCCTTGAACTGGGCGGCCGCCAGGGTGCCGTGGTGCGCTTCCTGCCACCGCTGGTGATCACCGCCACGGAAATCGACCGGGTGGCCGAGATTTTCGGCAGGGCCCTGGCCGCTGCCACCGCCAGCCTCTAAATTTTCCGAGCCCTGGAACGTTCCTTCTACATAGCGGCTGCACACAGCGTGCAGCCCACCCTAACAGCGATGGAGAGACAGCATGACGTCAGTATTCGACCGCGAGGACATCCTCTTTCAGGTCGTGGTCAACCACGAAGAGCAATACTCGATCTGGCCCGACTACAAAGCCGTACCCGAGGGCTGGCGTACCGTGGGCAAAAGTGGGCTGAAAAAGGAATGCCTGGCCTACATCGAAGAGACCTGGACCGATATGCGTCCGCTGAGCCTGCGCCAGAAGATGGACGAGCAGGCGGCTGTGGCGCACTGAGTCAGCGCCTGCGCTTGTAGGAGCCAGGCGAGCCGGCGAAGAACGATAACGCGGGCGTACAGATACACCGCGGTGTCTGGTTCGCCGGCAAGCCTGGCTCCTACAACGACAGGCGAGCCAGGCGCTTTGGTGTCTGGCGCTACGCGCCGCTCAACCCCTTGATCAGCAGATCCACATCCCCTTCCAGCTCGGCCACCGGATCGGCGGCGTCGACACTCAACACCACCAACCGACTCCCGGCCTCGGCAATCACCGCTTTCACCGCGTCTGGGGGCTGCCGGTGGTGCAACACCACCGCCACGTCATTGTCCTTGAGCGTCGCAGCCAGTGTCTTGAGTGCCTCTGGCGTCCATTCGGCATCCGGCCGTGCATCCAGCCCGACCAACTCCAGGTTAAGCCCACCGATCAGGTAGCCAAAGTGATCGCTCAAGCTCACCACGCTTAGGTTGTCCGCGGCGGCCAGGCGCGCTTCGCTGTCGGCGCTGAGTTTGAGCAAGCGCTGTTTGAGTGCCGCCAGGTTCGCCTCGATCGCAGGCTTGGCAGCGGGGGCCAGGCGTACCAGGTCCGCGGCCATCACGTCGGCCATGCGTCCCATGTTGTTGCTGGCCAGCCAGGGCTGGCTGTTCAAGCCATCGACCTGGTTGCCCGGCTGCACGGCAATGCCGGGCAGGGCACCATCCACAGGTCGTGCGGCATCGACTTCGATGATGCGGATATTGCTGCGCCGGGAGATCGGGTACAACGGATCGTCTGGCCACAGCGAACGCACGCCGATCACCGCATCGGCGCCGGTCGCCAGCGTTGCCAGCGCTGGAGCGCCACGGCCCGTGAAGTAGGCGGTCTGGCGACTGCCGGGCAGGTTGGCTGGCGCCGCGCGCTCAAGGCTGACATCGGTACCCTTGAGCAGCACTTCGCCCAGGCCGTAGGTGATGGGCAGAGAAGCCAGCACCCGCAGCGGTTTGCTGCTGTCAGCGCCGACGGTTGTAGTGGCCAGCCCGCACAGGGCGAGCGCCAGGGTCAGTTGTCGCAGAGAAAATGACATTTATCCAAGGTTCCCTTTGAGGCTGGGGACGACGCCGCGCGCGATGGCGGCCAGGGCGAAGGCGATGCCGGCCATCAGGATGATCGCGGCACCGGACGGGATCGGCAGGTCAAAGACAATCGGCGCGAGAATCCCGCACAGCGTGCTCACCGTGGCGATCAGCACCGAGCACCAGAAGAAGCCCTTCAGTGACTGGCTGAGCAGGCGCGCCGCCGCGGCCGGTATCACCAGCAACGCACCCACGAGGATGGCGCCGATGACTTTCACGGCGGCGACGGTGATCAGCGTCACCAGGATCACGAACAAATAATCCAGTGACTTCACCGCCACCCCGCGCACCGCCGCCAATTGCGGGTTGAAGCTGGCGAGCATGATGCGGTTGTACAGCGGCAAGGCCAGGGCCATGACCAGCGAACCGACGATGGCCAGCACCAGCAGGTCATTGCCGTTGACCGTCAGTACCGAACCGAACAACACGTTCTCGAGGATGTGCACGTTGATCTTGCCCGCCAGGATCAACAGCAGGCTGGCACCCAGCGCCAACGACACCGACAGGAACACACCGATCAAGGTATCCGGCGCCAGACCTGTGCGGTTGCGCAGGTAGTTGAGCAAGATGCCGAACAGCAGGCAGTAGCCGAACAGGCTGCCGTAGGGCCCGGTGTAGGGCTCGCCCAGCAGGATGCCGATGGCCACGCCGGTCAGCGCTGCGTGACCCACCGCTTCGGAGAAAAACGCGAAGCGCTTGACCACCACCAAGGTGCCCAGACCGCCCAGCACCGGGCCGATCAACAGGCCGGCGAGCAAGGCGTTGACCACAAATCCATAGGCCAGCGCCTCTGGCAGGTAACCCGACGAGGCCCAGCCCTGCACCATCAAACGAAAGGCTTCGTAACTCATCAGGCAGCGCTCCGTGGATGGGTCGAAAACAAGGTCAGCAGGCGATCAGGGGTCAGCGCCTGTTGCGGCGTAGCGTCGAACAGCACTCGGCGGTTCAGCCCGGTGACGTGATCGGCCAAGCGTCCGACCGCCTCCAGATCGTGCTCGATCCACAGCACGGTGATGCCCGCTGCGCGCCAGTCGCCCAGCAAGCGTTCGAACACCCGGATGCCGGCTTCATCGAGGGCCGACATCGGCTCGTCGAGCACCAGCAGTTGCGGCGCCGGAATCAGCCCTTGCGCCAACAACACTCGCTGGCGCTCGCCACCCGACAGTGCGCCCATGCGCCGCTTGCGCTTGTCCTGCATACCGACCCGTTCCAGCGCATCGCCAATCGCCTTCACGTAGTGCTTGCTCAAACCGAGGAACGCCGGGCGCCGCTGGCACATCGCAGCCATGAAATCGTCGACGGTCATTGGCAGGCCGCGATCGAATTCCAGCGCCTGGGGCACGTAGCCGATCGTTCCCGGTTCGCCCGGCCATTGCAGGCTCAAACGGCCTTGGTGCGGCATCTGCCCGAGCAGGGTCTTGATCAGCGAGCTTTTGCCGCCGCCGTTGGGGCCGACCAGTGCATGCACGCTGCCGGGACGGACTTGAAAAGTGACTTTATCGAGGATCGTCGTGCGACCGAGGGTCAGGCTGACGTCGGCGAAATCCAGAGTCGGGCCGCTACTCTGTACGGCCAGGTTTTCTTGCGCTGTCATGCCCCGGACTCCTGAATCGCCCGCACCACGGTGTTGAGGTTGCCGGTCATTTCCTTTTCGTACTTGTCGGCGGTGTATTCGCCGTAGGAGATATGCGACAGCGGGTACAGCTTCACCCCGGATTCGCGCTGGATGGTGTCGACATAGGTGGAGGGGAAATCCATTTCCGAGAAGATCACTTTGACGTCCAGTTCACGCAGTTGGTCGATGGTCTTTTTCAACTGGCTCGGGCTGGGTTCGATGCCATGGGCCGGCTCGACCACCGCCGTCACTTCCAGGCCGAATTCGCGCAGCAGGTAATCGTAGGCGGCGTGAACCGTGGCCACGCGCAACTCGGCATTTGGTGCCTCGGTCAATTTGGCCAGCGCGTCGGCGCGCATCTTGCGCAGGCGCTTGCCGTAGGCACGAGCGTTCTCGGTGTAGGTTTTGGCATTGGTCGGGTCGAGTTTTCCCAATTCGCGGGCGATATTGTTGACCTGGGCAATCGAAGCGCTGATCGACAGGAAGGTGTGCGGGTTGACCACTTTGCCCGCGCCACGCGCGGCGACGCCGGTGGCGGCCAGCAGCGGCACGTTTTCGTTGGCCTCGATCACCGGCACGTTTGGTGTTTCACTGGCGGCGATCATGCGGTCGGCGAAGTCGTCATGGCCGACGCCGTTGAGAACGATCACGTCGAGCCCGCTGATGCGCTTGATGTCCTCGGCCCGTGGCTCGTAGGCGTGGGGGTTGAAGCCGGCGGGAATCAGCGGCACCACCTCGGCCTTGTCGCCGACAATGTTGGCCACGTAGCTGTAATAGGGGTGCAGGGTGATGCCGATGCGCAGGCGCTTGGCCTCATCGGCGCTGGCCAGGGGTGTCAGCAGGCAGGCCAGCAGGCCGACCAGTGACAGGCGCAGGAAAGAACGTAGCGATGAAATTGGCATGGGAAATCGGTCTTCTCTCGGGTGAAGGCGAGGGTTCAGTGCCGGTGCTGGCGGGTCACGCCGGCGTCGAATTGCGCGACGACCTGCTGCCAGCCGGTGCCTTCGAGCGTGGCGTCGCTGAGGTCGCCAGGGGCCTTGAGGTCGGCGGCGCGGTTGAGCCAGATGTCCGGGGCGTCGTCGCCAGCACTCAGGCGCATCAGGAACGAGCCGGCCACGGTGACGCGCAGGCTCCGTCCGAAGTACGCCCTGGTGTCGAGCAACTGCCAGGCATGGCCGCCGCGGCTGACCGAGCTGGCATCCTGGGCAAAGGGAGCAAAGCCTTCATCGGCGAGGGTTTCAGGTGTCGGCAGGCTGTGTTGTTCCTGGCGCAGCAGGTGAATCTCATCCAGCGTCACGCGCAAATCGGCGTAGATGCCTTGTTCGGAGGCGCTCAGATCGCGCCGGGCATCCAGTTGATGGCTGTTGACGCTGCTCACTGGCTGCGACTCGCCGCGCCAGGCGACCACCGAGCCGGCCACCGCCAGGATCATCAGGCACAACAGCAAGACGTAGAGGGTTTCATGGCCGGCGCCGGCCGGGCGGACGATTTGGCTGGTTGGCGTACTCATGGGGTTTCGATGTCCGCCTGGTCGATCTCGACCACATGGCCAGGGCCTGCGTCGAACAGCACATAGAACTCGGCCCCGGGCTTCTTGAAGGTCAAGGTCGAGTCGGCCCCGAGCTTGCCCGGCACCAGGATGGTTTCGTCGTAGCCGATCACGTCCAGGGTCACGCCCGGTGCACCGCTGCCGTCGGAAAAACCGCCGGTGCACTGGATCTGCTCGGCGTCGATGGCCTTGCATTCGCACATCGGGTTGTGGGCCAGGGCGCTGGCGCTGAAGCCGGCGCTGAGCACCAGCATCGCGGCGCGCAAAGGGCGGATAGGTTTGATCATGGTTTGCCTCCTTGGGTGGACAGCCAGGCGAGGGTGGCGGGGGAGGCCTGGCTCAGAGGAATGGATGCCTGATGCATGGAGCCATCCCAGCCTTCCATGGTGATCCACAGTTCGGCGTCGGCCTTGGTTTTTGTCGGGACCGGCAGCATGGCGCCCATGCGGTAGGGCGTGCCGAAGAAAATCACCCCGGCGGCGCGCAAGCTGCGTGGCTTGCCGATGCGCAGGTAAGTCGCCTTGACCTGCTCGCGGCAGCTGTCGCACAGCGCGGCGTTGAAGTTTTTCATATAGCCGGCCGGGCCATCGGGCCGTGGTGCTTCATTACGAAGCTCGGCCAGGCGCAGGCTCCAGGGTCCGACCTGGACTTCGCCGATTTCCCGCTCGCCCAGGCCCGTGTCACCGCGAAACAGCGCGGCATCGGCGAAGTATTTGGGCATGAAGCCCAGCGGCACCAGCAACAGCAAAACGTTGATGTGGAAACGCCATTTGTGCCAGAAGCGGCTCAGCGTCGAACGGGGTGCTTGAGTGGCGACCTGGCTCATTGGCTAACCTCCGTGGTTTCAGCGCTGCTGGCCGTGGCAGACTCGTTGCGTGGGCGTTTGTTGTTGCGCTTGAGCGCGTTGGCCGTGGCCAGCGCGGTGCGCTTGGTCCAGATCAACAGGCCGCTGAGCACCATCATGCTCAACAACAGGCCGAAGAAGCACCAGATCAGCTTGATCCAGATCCCGCCGAAATCACCGGTGTGCAGCGGACGCATGGATTCGGTCACGAACTCCAGGCCCGAGCGGTCCGACAGCAGGCGCGTGGCGGCGACTTCGCCGGTGTACGGGTTGATGTCGGCGGTCTGGAACATCAGCGGATACCAGCTGCGCCCGCCCACCGACAGGTAGCTGTAGGCGTTGGCCGGCATACTGACAAAGCTCTCGTCGAGCCCCGGGATACGTTCCTTGGCCTCGCGGATCGCTGCTTCCAAGCTGATCATCGGCGCCGGCGAGCCATCGGTGATGAGTGGCACGCTTTCGCGCGGGACCACGGCCGCCACAGGCGCGGTGGAGATGGAAATCTGGTTATCGAACATGAACGCTTCGATCAGGAACCAGGTGCTGGTGACGGAAATGACCGCGATGAACCAGATCGACCAGATGCCGCTGAGGCGGTGGAAATCGCCCCAGAAAATCCGTGCGCCATGGCGAATGCGCAGGGTTGGCCGGAAAAAGCCTTTCCAGAAGCGCTTGTACACCACGAGACCCGTCACCAGGGAGGCCAGCATCGGCAGGCTGAGGAACGACACCAGGTACCAGCCCCAGCTGTAGCCGTTGGTGAACGGCACCAGCCACCAGCCATGCAGGGCACGGGTGAACGCCTGGAAGTTGAATTGCGGAGCGGGGCCCTGGATGGCACCGGTGTAGGGGTTGACGTACACCGTCAACTCACGCCCATCGGGGTAGTTGACGCGCACGTCCAGGGCGAAATGCGCTTCGTCGGGGCGGCTGATGCTGTCGACGATGATGTCGGGCTCGGCTTGCTTGATCGCGGCGACGATCTGATCGTAATTGAGCCGTGGCGCGTCATCCGCAGGTTGGCTGGCGCGCATTTGCGGATTAGCCAGCCAGACGATTTCCTGGCTGACCACCGCCAGCGTGCCGGTCACACAGACGATCAGCACGAAAAACCAGATCGGCAGCGCCAGCCAGCTGTGGACCAGGAACCAGATTTTTGAACGGGATTTCTTCGACATGATTAAGGCGTCTTATATCGATGAAAGGCCTCTGCTACGGGCTTCGCAGCGATGAGGTCAATGGACGGTCCGGTCGCGGTTTTTCCTACGCGACAGGACTGCATCTATATAGGACGAATGAGCACCCGAAATCCCGAAGGGTGATATGAAAGAAAATGTTTCGTGTTTCGCCAGACCCTCGTCGGAACGCCACCCGGCGTTCCGACGACGAGGCCGCGCAGATTTCACCCTTGCTGGAACATCTCCTTCGCCCGCTGCTCGATCTGCTCCTGGGTCAGATCCTCTTTACGCGTGGCCAGGAACCACAAATGCCCGTAGGGATCCCTCAAGGTCCCGGAACGGTCGCCGTAAAATTGATCCTTGACCTCTGAAACCACGATGCCGCCAGCATCGATGGCCTGTTTGTAGGACTTGTCCACATCGGTCACATACAGATGCAGGCCCACCGACGGCGAGTTGTCTGGATTGCTCAACGGCCCTTGATCGCACGGAGTGCCGAGCATGATCGGGCAATCGCCAATGCGCAGTTCGGCGTGGCCGATGCCGCCGTCGGGCATGGCCAGGCGCATGACCTCGATGGCGCCGAAGGCTTTTTTGTAGAAATCGATGGCTTCGGCGGCTTTTTGAATGCCCAGGTACGGGGTGATGCTGTGATAACCCTCTGGAATCGGTTTGACGCTCATGATGGTTCTCCTTTTTATAGTGAGACGAAGATCGCTCTCCAGCCGGACAATTGTAGGAGCTGCCGAAGGCTGCGATCTTTTGTTTTGATCGTCAGCATGTTTCAAGTTTCCATAAAGTTCGCGGTCTGCGGCAGCTCCTACAGGGTTCATCGTCACTGTTCAGCCATCAACAGTGAAGCAACAGATTGCTTGCCTTCGTCATGCGAAATCCCTTGAAAACGCCCTGGAACCTCTTTAAACACTGCCCCACACAGTCAGGCACAGAAGCTGCAATGACCTTCGATAAACACCTGTATCGAGAGTCTTGTATGTCCCAATCTGCCGTTTATCCGATCAACCCGCCGGCCGCCCACCGGATCGCCGACGAAGCCGAAGCGCTGCAGGTGGCCGAGCAGGTCGCCGCGATCCTGCTGGAACAGGATGCCGAGCGCGGCCGCACACGCCAGGTGCCTGCCGAGATCGTCGACCTGTATTCCAACGGTGGCCTGTGGGGCATCACCGTGCCCAGGGAATTCGGCGGCGCGCCATCGAGTTCCTGGTGGCACGGCCGGACAACATCAACGACCCGGGCCTGCAGAAACTGACCAAGGCGTTGAACTCCGATGAGGTGCGGCAGTTCATTTTGACCCGCTACAAAGGCCAAATCGCGCCGGGGTTCTAATCTTCGTCGAGTAGTACTCCTTCGCGATCCGACTTGCTCGCGAAGGGCTCAATTCATTCTTGGATCGATCCCCGATTCCAGCAGCTGCGCCCCCGGCCCCTGTTCCCCCAGCACATCCCCAAAATTACGCAACGGACAGGCCTCCATCGACAAGCACCCACAGCCAATGCAGCCATTGAGCTTGTCGCGCAACAACGTCAATTGATTGATCCGCTCATCCAGATCCCGACTCCACTGCGCCGACAGCACCTTCCAGTCCGCCGCCGTCGGTGCACGGTGATCCGGCAGGGATTTGAGCGCCTCGCCAATCTCCGCCAACGGAATGCCCAGCCGCTGCGCCACTTTGATCAATGCCACCCGGCGCAGCACTTCCCGTGGATAGCGTCGCTGATTGCCCTGGTTGCGATTGCTCTTGATCAACCCCTTCGATTCATAAAAGTGCAGCGCCGTGACCGCGACACCGCTGCGGGCGGCCAATTGGCCGACGCTGAGCTCTTTGTGCAGATTCTCTGAAGTGATCATTTGCAGATTGCCCCTTGACCTCTAGTTAACTGGAGGTTTTACCCTGCACGCCTTCGGATCGCAAGATTCGCCTTGCACCTGAGTGGGGGACTATCCATGCACGCGCCAGCGAAACATCGCAGCTTCACCCAACTGATCGAATTCGAAATCGAACCGCAGCAGCAGCCGGCGCTGGTGCAAGCGCTGTCACAGCAGACCGAGCGTCTGGCCCAGCACCACAGCGGCTTTCTGAGTGCCAGCATCCAGGCCAGCGAGGACGGACGGCGGGTACTCAATTATCTGCAATGGCAAACCCGCGAGGCGGGGGAGGCGGCGTTTCAGGCGTTTGAAAGCGGGGAACAGGATTTCTGGCAATTGATCCGCGCCCATCAGGCGAAGACCGTGACCTTCGGCTCGTTCCAGGTGCTACACAGCCTGGAACGCAGCCACGACCACGGGTTGCACTGCAATCTGGTGGGTTAGATCGACAGCTGCATCAAGCGCTCGCCCTGAATGTTTTCCGTGGGCCGGCGTTTGTTCACCGCCAGTTCACCGATCTTGATCAGGCGCGTGCGGGTCACGTTGCGGCTCAACCCCAGCAGGGCGGCGGTGTGCACCTGGTTGTAATGGCTGAACCGATAGCCCGCGCGCATCAAGGCATCTTCGACTTTTTCATGCAGCGCGCCAGCCTGTTGTTCGAAGAGCTTCTGGAAGGCCCGGTCGAGCAGGGCTTCGGCGCAGTCGTCGACCTGGGTGTGGTAGTCGTCCTGACGCTCGATGCGCATGTTCGACAGGCGCAAGTCATCGCGTTCGATCACGCCGTTGCGGCAAATCAACAGGGTGTGGTGAATCACGTTTTCCAGTTCGCGGATATTGCCCGGCCAACTGTAGCTGCGCAGTTTCAGTTCGGCCTCTTTGCTGATGGTGATGGTGCCGTAACCGAGGCGCTGGCTGTAGGCGTTGATGAAGTGACGTGTCAGCGGCAGGATGTCGCCCGGGCGGTCGCGCAGCGGGCTCAGCTCCAGACTGACGACGTCGAGCCGGTAATCCAGGTCTTCGCGAAAGTGCCCGGCGTTGATGGCTTTTTCCAGTTGCACGTTGGTGGCCGCGAGCACGCGCACATCGATGGGAATGCTCTTGCGCGAACCCAGGCGCACCACTTCGCGCTCCTGCAACACGCGCATTAACTTGACCTGCCGATTTCATCGAGGAACAAGGTGCCCCCGTTGGCTTCCTCGATCCAGCCGGCCTTGGCGCTCAGGGCGCCGGTGAACGCGGGTTGAGGGCATTGCCCCAGAACCAGTTCTTGCGTGCGGTTTGTTCAAACCACGGCTGCCATTGCTCGGGCCGGGCGAACAGGCGCACGGTGGCGAGCATCAGGTGATGGAAACCGAAAACGTGGGCAATCGAACTGTCGACCTTGGCGAACTCGCGCACGATGCCCAGGGTTTCAGGCCGCTGTTGCGCAGGGCATCACGCTCGGCCTTGGGCGTACCGCCGCGTTCGTCGCGCTCGACGGCGGTCAAGGCAAACTCGGCGGCCAATTGGCGGGCGGTCTGCAATGGGGATATCAGGGCGCTTTGCGGTTTGGCGGTCACGCTGTTTTTCTTTTGGAATCGACACGGCCTTGTAGGAGCCAGGCTTGCCGGCGAACCAGGCGCTGCGGTGTATCTGATGCATCGCGTTATCGTTCATCGCCGGCAAGCCTGGCTCCTACAGGGATCACTGGTTATTTGGTAATTGGAGAAATCGGCTTCGGTGGCATACACGCCAATCGGCAAGGTCAAGGCCTGGAAGAAACTGAACAGCGGGCGCAGTTGATGATCGAGCACCAGCGCGTGACGTTCGCTGCCACCGGTGGCTGCCAGCAGGACCGGTGTGTCGATCAGCGCATTCAGGTCGATCAGATCGAACAGGTGCTTGAGCAGGCCCGTGAGTAGTCACCAGTTTGAGCAAGAGCTGTACCAATCCTTTGAGGCCCCGGATTACCGGGCTTTCAGCGCCTTGAGCGGGCCGCGCTGTTGATTTTCAGGGGCTGTTTGTTGAATGACTGTTGCGTGGGCAACAGTGGATGCAATTGTTATAAAGGTTGTCTGTTATTCCTAAAAATACAATAAAGCTATATTTATAGATCGTTAAGAAATATTAAGGCGTTGCAACGGCTGCATTAGAAAAACCCGATAGCCACTATCGAGAGCGTTGATTTCTGCTCGGACAAAGGCGCGAGTAGCCTGTGTTCATTGCCCCGAACACGATGCCAGGACGCCGAAGATGAAACCTCTAATCGCCACTTTTTTGCTGCTTGCGGTCTCTGTACTTGCCGGATGTGCCAGTCATGTTTCCCCGGAATTGCGTCCCTACACCGCTGAAGAAACCCGGGAGCTGGCGCTGGAAGCATTGAATCGCCGCGGCTTGTCCTTCGACGAATACCACGCGAAAAAAGCCGAATTGCTTGGCGAGCCACGCAAAACCTTTGGTTTCGATAAACAGGGTGAAATGAACGCCGAACGAACTGTACAGCTGCACGGACGCCAGAGCTGAGCGAAAACTGTACCGCTTGAACTTTCACCCAACTGTCCATGGGTTTCCCCGGGAGTTCGCGATAGGGTCAATACCTGACTGACCCCGATGGACTGCCACCGATGACACTCTCACTCGATCTGCTGCTGGGCTTTGCCCTGTTTGCCCTCGTCACCTCGATCACACCCGGTCCGAACAACACCATGTTGCTGGCATCCGGGGTGAACTTCGGCTTTCATCGAACCATCCCCCACATGCTGGGCATCACCTGCGGATTCTTCGTGCTGGTCGTGGCAGTGGGGTTCGGGCTGGGCGCGGTGTTCCAGGCGTATCCTGTGCTCTACACCGTGCTGCGCTACGTCGGTGCGGCGTACTTGCTGTACCTGGCGTGGAAAATCGCCCATTCCGGGCCCGTCTCGGACAGCGGCAAAGGCGAGGCCAAGCCGATCAGCTACCTGGGCGCCGCCGCGTTCCAGTGGGTCAACCCCAAGGCCTGGATCATGGCCATCGGAGCCATCAGCACCTACACACCGATGCAGGGCTATTTCACCAACGTGTTTGTGATCGCTGCGGTGTTCGCCTTGATCAACCTGCCGAGCGTCGGTGTCTGGGCTGCTTGCGGCACACTGTTGCGCAATGTTCTCAAGGACCGGCGCTGGTTGCGCCTGTTCAACTGGGGCATGGCCGCGCTGCTGGTGGCGTCGCTGTATCCGATTCTGCTCGAAAGCTTTAGTTGACGCATTGCTTCAACCGCTTGCCCGATGCCTGTTAAGCTGGCTTTTCAGGAGCGTTCCGACGCACTTTTAAATGAAGTTGTTCTTCTTTAACGGCATCCGATCAGGTATTGGTAACCTTCTGAAAACCGCACGCAGCTCATAAGGCTGCGTTTCGCCGTTTACAGTCATGAGCCTCCTGATCCCGGAACACGCTCTGCGAGTCTTTTATGAATAAACGTCCGCTGTATTTCGACTACGCCGCCACCACGCCGGTGGATGAGCGAGTCATCAAGATCATGGTCGAGTGCCTGGGCTTTGACGGTAACTTCGGCAATCCCGCTTCCAGCTCCCACGCCTTTGGCCAACAGGCCCGGCGATCGGTAGAGCAGGCGCGGCGCCAGGTCGCCGAACTGGTCGGCGCCACGCCTGAACAGATCGTCTGGACCTCCGGCGCCACCGAATCCAACAACCTTGCCCTCAAGGGGGTGGCCCAGGCACGCGGCTCTGCCTGCGGCCACCTCATCACCAGCCAGATCGAACACAAGGCCATCCTCGATACCGCCAGGCAGTTGCAGGACAGCGGCGTGGCGGTGACGTACCTGGTGCCGGACGCCGATGGCCTGATCACCGCGCAAGCGGTCAGCGAAGCCATGCGCGAGGACACCTTCCTGGTGTCGCTGATGCTGGTCAACAATGAACTGGGCACGGTCAACGATATCCCGGCCATCGGTCAAGTGGTGCGCGAGCGCAACGCGTTGTTTCATGTCGATGCGGCGCAAGGCGCGGGCAAGGTTGCGATCGACCTGGCGCAGTGGCCGGTGGACCTGATGTCCTTCTCTGCGCACAAGCTCTATGGCCCCAAAGGCATCGGCGCGCTGTATGTCGGCCCGCGTGCGCAGCAACGCCTGCTGGCGCAGATCCACGGCGGCGGCCATGAAGGCGGCCTGCGTTCCGGTACCCTGGCGACCCACCAGATTGCCGCGATGGGCGCGGCCTTTGCCTTGGCAGCGGCCTCGTTCGATGAAGAAAAAGCCTTGATCGTGCATCTGCGCGAACGTCTGCTTGAACAAGTACTAAGCATTCCGGGCGTGCGGCTCAATGGCAGTCCCACCCAACGCATCCCGCATACATTGAGCCTGACCTTCAGTGAAGGCGAGTTCAACTCGGCGGCATTGCTCGCCTCGATGGCGTTTTCCGCGACCTCGGCCTGTAATTCCGCAAGCAATGCGCCATCCCATGTGCTACTGGCCCTGGGGCATGATGCCCGTACGGCGAGTCGCACCATTCGCTTGAGCCTGGGGCGTTTCACCACCGAACAGGATATCGATCAAGCGGTACAGCTGATTAAAACCGCCTGCGCCAGTGCTCCGGCATTCTGGCAATAGGGCAATAAAGCGCCGACCCTGATCGGCACTGAACAATAATGACGAGTGGTTAGCAGGAGTCACGATGAATACGCAGTTTACGATCACCGGGTCAGTGCCCCAGCGCCTGGCGCAAACCCGCGAGCTGATGAGCCGGGAGGGTATCCATGCCTTGCTGGTGCCGTCGGCCGATCCCCACCTGTCCGAATACCTGCCGGGTTACTGGCAAGGGCGTCAATGGTTGTCCGGCTTCCACGGTTCGGTCGGCACCCTGATCGTTACCGCGGATTTCGCCGGCGTCTGGGCCGATAGCCGTTACTGGGAGCAGGCGAGCAAGGAACTCAAGGGCAGTGGCATCGAGTTGGTCAAGCTGCAACCCGGGCAACCGGGTCCGTTGGACTGGCTGGCCGAGCAAACCCCGCAAGGCGGCGTAGTCGCGGTCGATGGCGCGGTGATGGCGGTGGCTTCCGCACGCACGCTGGGCAGCAAGCTTGAAGAGCGGGGCGCACGCCTGCGCACCGACATCGACCTGTTGAGCGAAGTCTGGAGCGACCGCCCAAGCCTGCCGAACGAACCGATCTACCAGCACCTGCCGCCGCAAGCCACCGTCAGCCGTGGCGAAAAACTCGCCAAGCTGCGCGAAACCCTGCAGGCACGTGGTGCCGACTGGCATTTCATCGCCACCCTGGATGACATCGCCTGGCTGTTCAACCTGCGCGGCGGCGATGTGTCGTTCAACCCGGTGTTTGTTTCTTTCGCCCTGATCAGCCAGCAGCAGGCGACGCTGTTCGTCGCGCTGAGCAAGGTCGATGCGCAGTTGCGTGCGGTGCTGGAGCAGGATGGCGTGACCCTGCGCGATTACAGCGAAGTGGCCGACGCCCTGCGCGCGGTGCCGACGGGGGCGAGCCTGCTGGTCGATCCGGCGCGGGTAACGGCGGGCCTGCTGGATAACCTCGACAGCGGTGTCAAACTGCTCGAAGGCCTGAATCCGACCACCCTGGCCAAGTCCCAAAAGAGCCTGGCCGACGCCGAACACATCCGCCAGGCCATGGAGCAGGACGGTGCAGCGCTGTGCGAATTCTTCACCTGGCTCGAATCGGCCTGGGGCCAAGAGCGTATTACCGAACTGACCATCGATGAAAAACTGACCGCAGCGCGTGAACGTCGGCCGGGCTATGTGTCGCTGAGCTTCAACACCATTGCTGCGTTCAACGCCAACGGCGCGATGCCCCATTACCACGCCACGGAAGAAGAGCACGCGGTGATCGAGGGTGACGGCTTGTTGCTGATCGATTCCGGCGGCCAGTACCTGGGTGGCACCACCGACATCACGCGGATGGTGGCGGTCGGCACACCGACGGCAGAACAGAAGCACGATTGCACCCGCGTGCTCAAGGGCGTGATCGCGCTGTCCCGTGCGCGATTCCCCAAAGGTATCCTGTCGCCATTGCTGGACGCCATCGCTCGGGCGCCGATCTGGGCCGAAAACGTTGATTATGGTCACGGCACCGGTCACGGCGTCGGCTACTTCCTCAACGTACACGAGGGGCCGCAGGTGATTGCCTACCAGGCTGCACCCGCGCCGCAAACCGCGATGCAGCCAGGCATGATCACCTCGATCGAACCCGGCACCTACCGTCCAGGGCGCTGGGGTGTGCGCATCGAGAACCTGGCGATGAACCGTGAGGCAGGCAGCAGCGAATTCGGTGAATTCCTCAAGTTCGAAACCCTGACCTTGTGCCCTATCGACACGCGCTGCCTGGAAACCTCGCTGCTGAGCGAAGAGGAAAAGCAGTGGTTCAACGCTTACCATGCCGAAGTGCGCGAGCGTTTAAGCCCGTTGCTCGACGGCGCTGCACTGGAGTGGTTGAACACTCGCACTGCGGCTATTTGATGGATGCAGCCCGGGCGCTGTCTCCAGCGCCCGGTTCACGTAGTCGATCGGGTCCTCGGGTTTTTAACCCAGGGCTTCGATGACAAAGTCCAGTCGATCCTGGCCGAAATACAGCTGATCGCCGACAAACATGCTCGGCGCGCCGAATACGCCGCGTTGCACGGCTTTTTCGGTGGTTTCCTTGAGCTCGTTTTTGACATCCTCGTCGACGGTCAGGGCCAGGATTTCTTGCGGGTCGAAACTGTTTTCGCTCAGTACTGCCCCGACAGTGGCCGGATCATTAAGGTTTCGACCTTCGATCCAAAGCGCCTTGAACAGGCAATCGATGAATGCGGCAAAGCGCTCAGGGTGACGCATCTGCATGCCTGTCACGGCACGCATGAGCAGCAGTGTGTTGATCGGGAAGTGCGGGTTGATTTTCAGTGGCACACCGTAGCGTCTGGCGTACCGATCCAAGTCTATGAACATGTAGCGGCCCTTGGCAGGGATAGTCGCCGGGGAAGCGTTGCCGGTGGCTTTGAACACGCCGCCGAGCAGGATTGGCACGTAGATCAGCTGGCTGTCGGTCTGCTCACAGATCTTCGGTAGCTGGGTGTACGCCAGGTAGGTGGCGGGGCTGCCCAGGTCGAAATAGAACTCCACGGTTTTGCTCATGGTCGATGCACTCTTCTTGTTGTCGTAAGGAAGGATTACCAGCGTTCGCTCCAGGGGCGCAGGTCCAGCTCGAAGGTCCAGGCGTCGCGCGGCTGGCTGTGCAGGTACCAATAGTTCTCGGCGATGTGCTCGGGGTTGAGAATGCCGTCCTGGTCCTTGGTTGCGTACTTCTCGGGGAAGCTGTCACGAATGAAATCGGTGTCGATGGCGCCGTCGACCACGACGTGGGCGACGTGAATGTTCATCGGCCCCAGTTCCCGAGCCATGCTTTGCGCCAGCGCACGGATCCCGTGCTTGGCCCCGGCGAACGCGGCAAAGCCTGCAGCACCGCGTAAACCGGCAGTGGCGCCGGTGAACAGGATAGTGCCCCGTTGCCGCTTGGCCATGCGCTTGGCCACTTCCCGGCCATTGAGAAAGCCTGAGAAACAGGCCATTTCCCAGATCTTGAAATACTTGCGGGCAGTTTCTTCGAGAATGCTGCAGGGCACGTTGGCGCCGATGTTGAACACGAACGCTTCGATCGGCCCGATATCGCTTTCGATTTGCTCGACCAGTGCAACCACATCGTCTTCCTTGCGGGCATCGCAGGCGAAGCCGTGGGCCTCACCGCCGGAGGCATTGATGGCATCGACCAGAGGTTGGAGCTTGTCCGCACTGCGACGGGTCACACAGGCCACGAATCCCTCCTGTGCAAACCGTTTGGCAATGGCGCCACCCGTGGCATCTCCCGCACCGACAACCAGTACGACCTTTTTGTTATTCATTGCCTGGACCTCTTTAGTAAACGATCGTTAACTAAACGAACGTTATGCTACGATTTGACAGGCGTCAAGATGATCGAACTTGAGGGAAGGGCAATGCGTTATTCAGCCAGTCACAAACTGGAAACCCGAGAGAAACTGCTGCAAAGCAGCGCACTGTCGGCCAAGCAATCCGGTTTTTCCACGGTGGGGGTCGACGGTTTGATGAAAGCCATCGGCTTGAGTGGTGGCGCGTTCTACAGTCACTTCGCGTCGAAGGACGAGCTGTTCGCTTCCATTGTCGAGCGTGAGTTGCGACAAAGCCTGGAGCGCTTGAGGGCTGATCAGGATCGCGACAAATTCGAGCGTTGCCTCAAGCTCTACTTGAGCATGTCCCACGTCGAGCACCCGGAAACCGGTTGTGCATTACCGGCGTTGGGCGCCGAGATTGCTCGCTCCGATCCGCTGATTCGACAGCAGGCCGAGCACTGGATCTGCCAGCTGCAGGAGAGTTGGGCGCGGGTGCTGGAGAGCGACAGCCTGGCCTGGGCGATTCTGTCCCAATGCATCGGTGCCTTGGTGGTAGCGCGAATGCTGGTCACGCCGGACCTGCAGCGCAGGGTGCTGAAGTCCAGCCATGAGGAGATTGGCCGCCAGCTGTCAGGCCCGCGGGCCTGACAGTGGCTTCAGGTCATTTGCAGATGACGATCATACTGCGGCTGGTATAGCCCGCGGGGTTGAGCCCGAACGGGTAATCACCTGGCTCTTCCACGGCATCGCCGGATTTGGCGATGACCTTGTAGTTCTTGGGGGCGCACGAGTTGGCGGCGCTGGCGTAGCACTGGTCCCATGAGGACGACAGCCCCGAACAGTTGATGTGGATGCCTTTCTTGCCGTGTTTGGTCTGGGGTTTGGAGGTCGCCGCGCAGCCCGCAACGGCAAGAACGGCGATCAGTATCAAAATTCGTTTCATTGCTATCCTTGTAGCGTTCCCGGATCTGTCGCCCGGTCTGGCGGTATTCGCTTGCACATGAAGCGGTTTGAAGTCCCTGTCCTGAAAAAATCCATTTCTGACACTGGGTTGCGGGCTTAAACATGGCCTAATTGAGCGGCAAATACCAGAGCCTGTGCAAAACCGGTCGTCAATCGGCTGCAACGGCGGGCTTGGCGGCATTGCCCATGGTCATGGTGGCCCCCACGGAAGCCAGAATGATGCACAGGATGGCCATCCATTGTGACAAAGACAGGAACTCCTGCAGGAACAACAAACCGGACAAGGCGCCCACCGCCGGTTCGATGCTCATCAATGTGCCGAAGGTCCTGGCCGGCATGCGCGTGAGGGCGACCATTTCCAGTGTGTAGGGGAGGGCCGTGGACAGTACGGCGACACCGATGGCGATCGGAATCAAGGATGGGGTCAGCAGCGCCGCTCCCGCATGAACAATGCCGATCGGAGCGACGAACAGTGCGGCAATCACCACACCCAGGGCGGCAGTCTGCACACCGTTGTCGGCACCGGCCTTTTGCCCGAAAAGAATGTACAGCGCCCAGCAGACGCCTGCCCCCAGTGCATAACCGGCCCCAAGCAGATCAATACCTTGCGCCGTTGCTCCCGTCGGTATCAACAGCAGCAAGCCGACAGCGGCCAGCGCTATCCACAAGAAGTCGATGGCCCGGCGTGAAGCATAAATGGCAACGGCTAGTGGCCCGGTGAACTCCAGGGCAACCGCGATACCCAGGGGAACCGTGCGCAGGGACATATAGAAGAGGAAGTTCATACCGCCCAGTGCCATGCCATAGACAATCACGGTGCGCAGTGATTTTGTGGTGAGCTTGGCCCGCCATGGGCGCAGCAACAACACCATGATCACGCTGGCGAAGGTCAATCGCAGGGTGGTGGTGCCTTGGGCGCCAATGATAGGGAACATGCTTTTGGCCAGCGAGGCCCCCGACTGAATCGATGCCATGGCTATTAATAGCAGGCCGACCGAAAACAGGGTCGAGGCAAGGCTGCGCGGCTGATCATTCATTGGGAGGCACCGTCCGGGGTATGGAACTTGAGTGTTGTACTTGGTGTTGGGCAATATACTGCGCAATTGATGTGTGCGCGTCTATATATAAGCCGTGTTTTTGTGCCCTTGATAGAAAAACCAAATCAATGCTTGACGGCAGATTCTGGAAGCCTATAATTCGCCCCACTTCCGGCGCAGTCGAAACGGAAAACTCCTTGGTAAACAATGAGTTACGAAGTTTTCGGCAGCAGGTTGCTTCAGTTCATCGAAGCTAGAAGGAAGTTGAAAAAGAGGTGTTGACAGTAGCGTGTAACGCTGTAGAATTCGCCTCCCGCTGACGAGAGATCTGAAGCGCAAGTGGTTGA